>CAYJPK010000004.1:9430-51486 GCA_964372035.1 uncultured Desulfovibrionaceae bacterium
CACGACCACCGTCACGACCACGACCGCCGCCATCACGTCCACCTTCACGTCTTGGGCGTGGAGCACGCTCTTCAGGTGTCCATTCAATGCCATCAGCTTCTAAGATAACAGCTTTGCGGCTTGCTCTAATTCTGTCGCCATTGATTTCAATAACTTTAACTTCAAATTCATCACCCATGTTAGCAACATCTTCTGTTCTATTAATACGTGATGTATCAAGTTGTGAAATATGAACTAAAGCTTCAACATTTGGTAAAATTTCAACAATTGCACCTATTTCCATTACTTTACGAACCTTAGCAGTATAGTTTTTTCCGAGTTCTGCTTGTTGGTTGTAAGCGTCAATAGCTGCTTTAGCTGCTTTTAAAGACTCAAGAGTAGGAGCAAAAACTGTAACTTTACCACTATCTTCAATATCAATAGTTGCGCCAGTTTCAGCAGTTAAAGCCTTAATGTTTTTACCACCAGGTCCGATAAGAACACGAATTAAATCAGGATTAATTCTGATTTCTTCAAATTGTGGTGCATAAGGTGAAATTTCTTTTCTTGACTCTGGTAAAGCTTTAGCCATTTCAGCTAAAATATGAAGTCTTGCTTCTTTAGCTTGAGCCATTGCTTGTGACATAACTTCAGTAGTTAAGCCAGTGATTTTAATGTCCATTTGAATTGCAGTAATACCATCAGCAGTACCAGCAATTTTAAAGTCCATATCGCCAAGAGCATCTTCATCACCTAAAATATCAGTTAAAACGATAAATTTATCATCTTCTTTAATTAAGCCCATTGCAACACCAGCAACAGGAGCAACAACATTAACGCCAGCGTCCATTAAGCATAAGGTACCACCGCAAACAGCAGCCATTGATGATGAGCCGTTTGACTCTAAAGTTTCAGAAACAATACGTACAGTGAATGGGAAATTATCTGTCGGAATGATAGGGCTAATTGCACGCTCAGCTAAAGCACCATGACCAATTTCACGACGTGAAACACGAACAGGCTTTACTTCACCAACTGAAAATGGTGGGAAATTGTAGTGCAACATAAATTTTTTGCTAACATCACCAGTTAAAGAATCCATACGTTGCTCATCGCTTGAGCTACCTAAGGTTGCAACAACTAATGATTGAGTTTCGCCACGTGTGAATAAAACAGAACCATGAGTGCACGGTAAAATGCCTGGTTCAATTCTAATTGGGCGAACTGTTTTAGTATCACGACCGTCAATACGAAGACCTTCTTCTAAAATACGACGACGTACGATTTTCTTTTCTAAGCCTTCTAAAATATCGCCAACTTTTGAAAGTCTTTCTTCGTCTTGTGCATAAGTTTCGTTTGCAAGTAAAGCTTCTTTAACTTTTGTTTTAACAGCTTTACGAGCATCTTTACGCTCATGCTTGCGTGGAACTTGTAATGCTACTTTTAAATCATCAGTTGCAATGCTAGATACATAATCTAAAAATTCAGTATCTTCTTCTTTTGCAACAAATTCTTTCTTAGCTTTGCCAACAAGTTTTTGTAATTCTTCTTGAGCATCTAAAAGTGGAGCGAGTTGTTGTCTGCCCCAATCAAGACCTTCAATGATTACGTTTTCAGGTAAGAATTTTGCTTCACCTTCAACCATAACAACAGCATCACGTGATGCAGCAAAAACGATATTTAAATCGCTTTCTTCTTGCTCTTTAACAGTCGGGTTTAAAACAAATTCACCGTTAATGCGACCAAGTCTAGCACCTGCAATAGGACCTTCAAAAGGTAATGATGAAATCATTACAGCAGCTGAAGCACCGCACATTGCAAGCAAATCAGCTTCGCAAGATTGGTCAGATGAAATTACAGTTGCAAGAAGTTGAACATCTTCTAATAAGCCCTTAGGGAAAAGTGGGCGAATTGGTCTGTCGATTAAGCGTGAAACTAAGGTTTCGTTCTCAGATGGACGACCGATTTCACGTCTGAAAAATGAACCAGGGATACGACCGGCAGCGTACATTCTTTCAGAATACTCAACAGTTAAAGGGAAAAAGCCCTTATCTGCTTCTAAAGCTTGTGAGCAAACTGTAACTAAAACTACAGTTCCGCCACATTGAATCCATACTGCACCGTCAGCTTGGTTAGCTAAACGACCAGTTTCTAAAATAATTTCTTTACCAGCTAAGGTACAAGATACACGGGTAGGACTATCATAATAAGCCATAAAATACCTCTTTCGTTATATGATTATCCTTTATCTTTTTACAAAAACTTTTAAAGAAGAGAAGAAATAATCTTTCCTCACCTGTCAAAAAGCCTTATGTTAAAAGATAAAGGCAAAAATGGGGGATAATATTATCCCCCACAAAAATTACTTACGTAAGCCAAGTTTCTCAATCAATGCGCGATAACGCTGAACATCTATTTCTTTTAAATAGCTAAGCAAATTACGGCGACGAGCTACTAATTTAAGTAGACCAGTGCGTGAGTGAAAATCTTTTTTGTGAGCTTTAAAGTGCGAAGTCAAGTCTTGAATACGGGTTGTTAAAAGTGCAATTTGAACTTCAGGAGAACCAGTATCTCCAACGTGACGTGCATGAGCTTCCATGACGGCTTTCTTTTGTTGAGTATCCATCACCACAGCAGTTTCCTCCAGGTAAGACTTTTTACGGTCTTGGTTATAGGTTAATTCCATAGCCCCCTAAGAATTGTCCAGAACTTTTTGCCATCAATTAGCTTGAGTTCCACAAGTGCAATTGCACAATCCGTTTCGTCAATCAAAATTGCCTTTGCGCCAAGTTCATTATTATTATCAGCAGGGATCGCCTTGCCTAACATGATTTCATTCACCACGTTAGGATTAATAATAATTTGTTGCCAATCAAGGGCATTTTGAAGTGGAATGACAAGTTCCGTTAAGCTTTCAGGATTATTTATAATCGCATCAAGTTCATGAGCCTCACTAAGCTCAAAAGGGTGGCTATATTCTCGAGTAAGTTTTGTTAAAACAGCTCCGCAACCTAATCGTGTCCCCAAGCTGTGGGCTAGGGATCGTATATAGGTGCCTGAACTGCACTTAACTCGAAAAGTTACCAATGGTAAGTCTATATTTAATACTTCAATTTCTGAAATATCAATTTCTTTAAATTTTCTAGGTACTTCCAAGCCTTTACGTGCTAATTTATAAAGAGCTTGACCATTATGTTTCGCAGCAGAAATTGGCGGTACTTCTTGCTCTGATTTACCTAACCATGAAAGAATTATTTCTTTTACGGCATCTTCTGTAACATTGCTTGTATCAGAATTAGAAAGGATTTCACCCTCAATGTCCCAAGTATCACTAGTTTTGCCAAGCTCTGCTTCTGCTAAATAAGTTTTTCCGCCATCTTCCATTAAGTATTTGGAAATTTTAGTTCCATTACCTAATAAAAGAATTAAAACACCTGTTGCCATTGGATCAAGTGTTCCGGCATGACCAATTTTCTTTTGCCCAATTTTTTTAAGGAAATTAGAACATCTTGCAGAGCTCATGCCGCTAGGCTTGTTTAGGATTAGTAAACCGTTTTGTTGTGAAATCATATTCTTTACAAATAAAGTATTTTTAAATATTAGTCTAGTCTTTTTATTTTCTAATAAAATCAGCGTGTTATATTGGCATGCTGTAGCTGTTTTTTAGATTAAATTATTAGTTGCTAAATAAAAGACTAAAATCGCCAAAGCTAAGCGATAGTACGCAAATGGTCTAAGGGTTAATTTTCCAAGCAGGGCAATAAAGCCTTTAATTGCAATTAGTGCAAATATAAATGAAAAAATCATGCCCATGCTAAAAAGTGGAAAATCGTTCCATGAAAAAATATGATAATTTTTGTAAACATCATAAGCCGTTGCTGCACACATTAAAGGAACAGCAGCTAGAAAGGAATATTCAGCCGCAAGTTTGCGTTTTGCACCAAGCATCATTGCACCAATAATTGTTGCACCAGAGCGAGAAAAACCAGGAAATAAGGCTAAGCATTGGAAAAAACCGATAGCGAGAGCTAATTTAAAAGTTACGTGCTCTAAATCACTATATTTGCTTTTTTCTCCACGTGTTTCAATTAGCAACATCAAGATTGCTCCAACAAAAAGTGAATATGAAACATAGAGAGGTGAAAATAAGGTTTTAATGTGACTATGTGCTAAAAGTCCAATTATTCCAGGTGGAATAGTAGTTATAGCTAGTAGGCTTAATCCCCTAATGCCAGAAAAATTGACGCCTTTTTGTGGTTTGACAAAGCCAATAAATTTATCTCTATAAACGCAAACAACAGCCATAATTGCGCCAAGCTGAATAACTACTTCAAATACACTTGCCTTTTCGCCTACAAAACCAAGTAAGTGTCCAGCAATAATTAAGTGACCTGTTGATGATACAGGTAAAAATTCTGTTAAGCCCTCAACTGCGCCAAGTATAAGGGCATATAAAAAAGTTTCCATTATTTTTAGTACCGTTTTATTTACAGGGTAAACCTGTGTTATAATATGAATTTTAGCCTAGAGCAAGCCTTTCTTCTAAAGAACTGTCTATTTGTATATTAATACTTGGTTCATGTCTATCAATACGCACAAGACCAAGTCGGCTTTTTATTGGGTGAACATATTTAGCAAATGCACATTCAATCAAAGCAGTTTGGGCATCTTTAAAAGGGCTTTTGAGTGCCGCCAAATTTGCCGCTTCTTCAAGTGTTCTTTGTGGAACTTCTTGACCAATATGACTTAAGCGAATAATTATGTGTGCTCCAACTGTACCTTGAGCATGTAGCCATAAGTCATAGGATTTAGCCATCTTTAAAGCTTGTAAATTACCCTTGGCATCTCGCCCACGCAAGAGTATAAAACCATCTGAGCTTTTAAAAGCTTGAATATTTTTTGGTAGACTTGGCTTATCCAAATTATTTTTTTCAAGTTTATTTTTTTCAGGGTTTTTCTTTTCAACCTTTGTAGGGTTTTTACCATCATCAAGCCAAGCAAGTTCTTGTTTTTCTTGTGATTTCTTAAGTTCAAGCCGTACTTGCTCTCGTCTATCGCCAAGCATATCAAGACCACGCTTACCTCGTCTTGATTTGTTAAACATGCTTTGCATATTTTCTTGCAAACTTAATTTTTTATCAAGCTTAATTTCTTTTGTATTGCCCTCTAAATCATTTAAAGAGATAGAAGATAGCTTTTTTTGAGCATCTAAATTATATAAATTTGCTTGTAAAATGAGAGCATCATCTTTTAAGGCATACATTTCTTTTAAACGAATTTCTTCTTGCTCTAACTTTAAGAGTAGTCGGCTTAAACGCTTGCTTTCATTAACATGGGCTTTTGATAACTCTTTTATGCTAAAGCTTGATGAAGCACTTATCACGTTTGTTTTGCCAACCAAAAGAGCAGCTTCCAGTACATCTTCATAAACTTCTTCTATACGGTTTTTTCGAAGATTTGGCGGTAAATACCAAGCGCAAAGTTCTGGCTTATCGTCACCATAAACAAAAATGTCGCCTTCGCCACTTTCTAAATCAATCAAAAGAGCTGACTTGTCAACATCATCTAAAGCTAACAACGTTTGACGCAAAAGAGGGGTTAAAACTGGAAAATGCTGCCAGTCATTTTCAATGTCAGCTAAATTTTCAAGCTTTGGAAAATATGGCTCATCAATATGCTCTGGCGGATCAAAATGCAAACTCGGTTCATTGCAAATATCAAGGCATAGCCAAATTTGTGATTCATGGTTAAATTTTAACCATAATTTGCGAGCACTCCAATCATTAATGCAAGCAATAACTCTATGGCCTTCGATATATTTACGCAGTCGCATAACATAATTTGGAGGTGCGCTTGAGGCTGGAATTTTTAAATCATGGATAAAAATAAATGGTTCACGCCGATCAGACTTTACAAGTAGGACATGTCGCTTGCCTTGTCCAAAAAAAGTAAATTGCGTGATATTTTTTAAGGGCGCATGAATTTTTTCAAGCCTTGCGCCCATTATTAGTGGTGTTATAGCTGTAACTATTCTTCGAAAAACGTGACTATCCATAATATATTACTAACGTGAATTATTCGCCACGTAAGTCTTCACCTTCTTCTTGACGACTTTTACAATTTATACAAAGTTTTGTTACTGGACGTGCCTTTAAACGAGGTACACCAATATCTTCTCCACATTCTTCACAGTAGCCAAAGCTTCCATCATTAATGCGTTCAATAGCAGCTTGAATTTTGCGGATTAATTGTCTTTCTCTATCTCTAATGCGTAGGGTGAACGAACGATCAGACTCTGCTGATGCTCGATCAGCTGGATCTGCAAAAACTTCATTACTTCCTGTTAAATCTTCAATGGTAGAATCACCCTTACTTTTAGCTTCTTCCATCATATTGTTTAACAAGTTTCTAAAAAATTCAATATCTTGCGGCTGCATATATAGCCCTCCCCAGAATACAAATAGTCCAAAATAATTTATTCACAAAGTACTTAATGAATATTTTTTAATCATTGTATTATAATCTTGAAAATATAATTTGTAAAGAGTGTTAGAGCTATTTAGATAGATTTTTTTCTTGAAAAATAAAAAGGCTAATTTTTAAATTTCATAAAATCAATGAATTAGCCTTTTTATAAGAATTTTATAAGAAAAATTATTTTTTCCAGCGGATATTTTTTTGAGGGCTTCTTGTAATTCCAAGGTGTTCTGGTAAAACGTCTTTACTAATTGTTGAGCCAGCTCCGACGACAGAGTCTTTACCAATTGTCACAGGTGCTACAAGGGCAGTATTGCTACCAATAAAAGTATTATCTTCAATTATAGTGTTAAATTTATTTTTTCCATCATAATTGCACGTAATTGTACCTGCTCCAATGTTTACATTTTCACCAACGGTAGCATCTCCTAAGTAGCTCAAATGATTTATTTTTGAGCCTTTACCAAGAATTGATTTTTTCACTTCTACAAAATTACCAACCTTAGCCTTTTCTTTAATAACTGCTTGTGGGCGAAGCCGTGCATATGGCCCTATTGTAGCATGTGATTTAACAATGCTATTTTCAAGATGAGAGTAAGCGTGTATTTTTGCATCAGCTTCAATAAAACTATTTAGAATATAGCAATATGGCTCAATTACTGTTCCAGCCTTAATGCTAGTTTGTCCTAAAATATGGCATGGACCAAAGATTTTTGTTCCAGGTTCAATTTTGACCTGAGCGCCAATCATAACTTGAGTAGGGTGATGAATTTCAACGCCATTTGCAAGATGACTGTATACTATTTCATGGCGAAGCCCTTCTTCTGAAACAGCTAGCTCTAGTGGAGTATTAACACCTAATAGATTAGGATCATGCCCACAATTAACGCCAAGCACCTTCATTTTGCGCTCAACAGCTAAGGCGACAATATCTGTTAAGTAATATTCACCACTTTTATTATTTGTAGTTAATTTCTTTAAAAGTGAAGCAACTGTTTTAAGCTTTAAGCGATAAAGACCGGCATTTATTTCTTTAAGATCTGTACCGTGCAATTTAGGATTAAGATCCTTTGCTTCAACAATAGAAACAACCTTTCCCTTGTGGCGAATCACTCGACCAAAAGAGGCAGGATCAGGCAGGGTTAAAGTAGCAAAAGCTAAATCAGCACCTTCAGAGTCATTTAAGAATTTTTGAATGGTGGCTTCTTTAATAAGAGGAGTATCACCATTAATAATCAATAAATCTTCAATGCCATCAGCCTTTAAGTCTGCCATGGCACACATGAGAGCATGACCTGTGCCTTTTTGCTCTAATTGCTCGACAAAATTAACTTTTTCGTCTTTAAGGCTGTTTTGCACAAGTTCTGCGCCATGCCCTATAACTGCCCAAATTTTTTCATTATAAATTGGCTTTAAGGCATTTACAACATGCAAAATCATCGTGTCACCAAGGACTGTATGCAGTACCTTTGGTAATGAAGACATCATTCGTGTGCCTTTGCCAGCGGCTAAAATTAATGCGCCATTTGTTGCTGATGGTAACATTTTTATCTTCCAATTTTTTAAATTTGAAAAAGGAATATTCTTTAAAAATAGAACATTCCTTTTTTTATTCTATAATAAGTCATTTTCCCAGTTAAATAAACCACTACGATTTGTTTCTTGAACAGAACTCGGTGGATATTCAGAAAGTGAAGCAAAGAAAGAATAGCCTGCCTTTTGCAGCTCTTGTTTTTTCTCGCTCAAGTCAAGTTGCCAAGCAGGGAAAATCCAGGTGTTTTGACCATATTTTTTAATCCAAAACTGCTCTTTCTTTGGGCTGCTAAACACTTCATTTTGTGTAAGAGCAGGCTCAAATCTTGAAATAGCAACAGGGAAAAAACCAGAAATAAGCACACCAAGTGGTAAGGCGCTCGTAGAAGGCAATAACATAAAATCTTCTTTGCTAAGTTCTGGTGAAGCAAAAGCTGCTTTAAAGCCTAAGTTTTTTAAGGCATTAGTTGCATATGCGTTGCTGACATTACAAAATGGTCCAGCAATAATATTGAGATTTTCAATATTATCAAACAAGCCAATTTGCCAAGGTGAGCCAGTTACAAAGTTTTTTGCACCATTGCGCACAACTTCTCTAATTAACCTTTTCCAACTATCTTCTTCGTTTTGCCAAATAACAGGCGGTAACCACCATGCCATATCCTTAGCAACTGTACGAGAAATTTCTTTACTTGCACGAGGTGAAAGCCATATGCTATTGCGATGCCCACGGCTACGTCTTGTTTCCATACCTGTTGGGATTGAAGAACGGACTTTCATATCAGAAATTTTAGGCTTACCCCAGTATCTTTCAGGAAAATCAAGTTTTGCAATTGCTGCTTTGGGCTCTTTTACCTTAAAGGAATCTAAATCTTTTTGCCATGTTTGAAGTAGGGCAATAAGCTCTGGTTCACGTCTATCAATTAAAAATACCGGTGTACCAGCTTTAGGTGTTTTATGTCTTGGTAACTTTAACGATAAGGTGCCAGCCTTTGGAACACTACGGCGAACTGACATTGTTGCATGCCATTTTTCATCTTCTGAACCAATTCGCAAATAGTCTTGGTTTATCATTGGTTGATGTGGCTTGATAAAGGCTTGACCTTTTTCATCAATTTGTACTTTGCCAATTAATAAGCCAGAGGAAGTTTGCCCTTCTTTTGGTGCTGGATTTGATTCTCGCTGTGGTAAAAATTTTGCACGAGTGCTTTCACGACCAAGCGCCATTTTAAGTAGGCGTTCAGCCATTTTTCTAACTTGTGGGTCATCACCCTCATCACGCAACATTTTATAAGCAGTTACAGTATGATAAACATAGTGAGCACCCTTTTTACGACCCTCAATTTTCCATGATTTTAGATGTTGTATTTCTTTTAAAGAACGTACTAAAATATCTAAAGAAAAATCAAGCGCAGAGAAAAAGCGTCCTTCACGAGATTTTTGTTTATAAATACGGCGACATGGTTGCACACAACGACCACGAAGTCCGCTTTTACCACCCATATAACTAGACCAATAACAACGCCCAGATACGCAATAGCAAAGAGCACCATGAATAAATATTTCAAAATCAAGTTCTTCAGGGCATTTTTGGCTTGCTTCTTTTATCTCATCAATGGAAAATTCACGTGGAAGTAAGACACGAGATGCACCACACTTGAGCGCAACATCAAATGCCTGGCTGTGTGTCAAGTTTGAAAGAGTTGAAAAGTGAATTTCGCCTTTATAGCCTACTTGCCTAGCAATTTCAGCTAGCCCTAAGTCTTGAATAATTAAAGCGTGCGGTTTAACATCTCTAGCAAGTCTTGCAATTAAATTTGCTGCCGAGCTAATATCATTTGGTTTAACAAGAGTGTTAAACGCAATATAAACACGACGACTATGCTTATTAGCAAGCATCACCATACGAGAAAGCTCTGTTAAACTGAAATTTTCAGCTTGCATGCGGGCTGAAAAGTGCTTCAGCCCAACATACACTGCATCAGCTCCAGCAGCAAGTGCTGCTAAAAAAGCATTCATATCCCCTGCGGGAGCCAATATTTCAGGCTTATTATTCAAAGATGCTGACATTTGTGATTAATACCATATCAGCTGGCACATCAGAATGATAGCCAACTTCTTTAGTTTTAAGTTTTGCAATTTTATCGACAGTTTCCATGCCTTCAACTACTTTACCAAATACGCAGTAACCATAGCCACTAATAGTTGGTTCGCTATAGTTTAAGAAAGCATTATCAACTAAGTTAATGAAAAACTGTGAAGTTGCGCTATTTGGGTCTTGCGTACGAGCCATTGCAAGAGTACCACGATCATTTTTAACACCATTATCAGATTCGATTTTGATAGGAGCATTAGTAGGCTTGTCTTCCATTTTCATGGTTAAGCCGCCACCTTGAATCATAAAATCTTCAATAACACGGTGGAAAATAGTGTTTTTATAAAAGCCAGAATTTACATATTCTAAAAAGTTTTTAACAGTTTCAGGAGCCTTATCAGCAAATAATTCTACTAAAATATCACCTGAACTTGTTTCAATTAATACCATTTGATTTTCCATGATTAACCTCATTTATTTTTTCTAAACTGAACAGGACTACAATAGCTGAAATTGCCATGCCTAGCAAGGCAAAATTGATGCCCTCGATTGGTTTAAAAGTGTTGATAACACCGCATAAACCACCAAGTATAGCCGCCGTTAGCCATATTTTTTGATTAACTTTCTTCTTTTTATACATTAAAATAGCAATGCTAAGTGGAATTACAATGCCTGGTGTATAAATAGTATAAGACATCAGTAAAAGTTTAATAATATCATTATAATAATTGGCAAATATTAATGCAATCAAGCCAAGCAAAATAATGCTAATGCGAAGCCTTTTCACACTTGGCTCTCCAAATTTATTGCCAAGTAAATCGTGATCTAAGATAGAAGCAGCACTCATTAGGCAAGTATCAGCAGATGAAATTAAAGCACAAATTAAGCCAATTCCAAATAAAATCGCTGCCCAGTTTGGCAGATAATCCTTTATAATAATGAATAAAATATTTTGTCCTTGTAAATTTTCATTTTTTGCCCACATGCCAATAAATACTATGCCAATTGCAAAAAAAGCTAATAAAATTCCGCTGATATAGCTTGAACGCTTTGCCGTATCGGCATCTTTTGAACTTAAATTTCTTGAAACCATATCAGGACCTAAGAAATAAGCTCCGCCAACTAATAAAATCATATTTGCCAGCGATAAGTTAGTAAATTTTTCATTTGTCAAATTTAAATTATGTGTAAAAAAACTAACACTTTTGTCATCAGCTAAAATTAGAACACAAACTAAAATTGCAATAAACAAAAGAATTGTTTGCAAAACATCAGTTCGCATAATTGATTTTTGACCGCCTGTTGCAATATAAAAAATGGTGAAGATACAAAAGGCAAGCCAGATTTTTATGTTTAGCCCATTTGAAAGCGGAAGTAGTTCATTGCAAAGTTGAGCAAGTGCGCTAAACTGGGCTGCAACTACGCCAATCCATGCTATAGCAATAGTTATGGCACAAAACATGCCAGCATACTTACCAACAATAATTTTTGCAATATCTGGCAATGAAACAGCACTTTGACCATTATTATTAATCAGTCTAATTTTTTTTGATAGAAAAATAGATTGTAAAATTAAGCAAATACTACCAACTCCAAGCCACCAAAAGGCAGGAAATCCGATGTCATAAGCCATTTTTGCAACGCCGTGAGTTGCAGAGGAGCCAATAATTGTAGCTAAAAGCGAAAGGCTAACAACAAAAGTTCCTTGTTTTGCACCAGCTTTGATAAAGTCATGATATTTTTGATTCATTTATATTCCTTAATTTCTCTAAAATGCCCCCTAAAGCCCTAGGCAGGGCTAACAATAACTTGATACGCAATAAAAGGCAAATTAATTTTGGCGTTTAAAATTTAGCACCATAACAACTTATAATTGTATAATATTTTTTTTATGAAAAGCCTTTGACTTCAAGGGGCTTTGGCTTGTTGCAAATTAATTAAGCAAAAGCTATTGCTTTTTATTATAGTTTTTGATATTGTTATATGGAATTTCAAAAACCAATTTGTAAAGGATGTGTTTGTATGAAAAGATTACTAGTTTCATGTTTAGCAGTAGCAGCGCTACTCGTAGGTGGACAGGCAAAAGCTGAATATCCAACTCAACCAATTACCATGTACTGTGCATGGGGTGCTGGTGGTGGTACTGATGCTGTTGCTCGTATTGTTGCAACTCTTATGCAAAAAGAGCTTGGCAAACCTGTAAACGTTGTAAACCGTACAGGTGGTAGTGGTGCTGTTGGACATACAGCAATGTCAAGCGCTAAACCAGATGGTTATACACTTGGACTTGCTAGTGTTGAAATTGCAATGATGCACTGGATGAATATTGCAAAAATTACAACAGATGATTTTTACCCGCTTGCTATGGTAAACTTTGATCCAGGTAGCATTATCGTTTCTGCTGATTCTCCGTTTAAAACTTATAAAGATCTTGCAGACTACATCAAAGCTAACCCAGGTAAACTCAAAGCTTCTGGCACTGGTCATGGCGGTATCTGGCACTTAGCAATGGGTTCATGGTTAACAAAAGCTGGTCTTGGTGCAAATGATGTTAAATGGATTCCATCAAAAGGTGCAGCTCCTGCATTACAAGATTTAGTAGCTGGTGGCATTGATATGAGCACATGTTCATTACCTGAAGCAGCTAGCTTAATTGAAGCTGGTAAAGCTCGTCCTTTAGCTATTATGGCTGATAAACGTGATTCTGCTTATCCTGATGTACCAACACTTAAAGAGCTTGGCGTAGATCAAGGTAATATTGGTGCATGGCGTGGTATCATGGCTCCTAATGGCTTACCAAAAGATATTCAAGACAAATTAGAAGCTGTTGCAAAGAAAGTTGTTGATAGCAAAGAATTTAAAGACTTTATGAATAGCCGTGGTTATGGCATTTTCTACTTGCCAGCAAAAGAAGCTAAAGAATTTATGGCAAAAGCTGATGCTGACAATGGTCAAATTATGAAAGCCGCAGGTATTATTAAGTAATATTTGCTTTTATTGAGGGGTGCAATTTGCGCCCCTTTTTTTGTTAGGGATTGTGAAATATTAGACTTTTGCTACTTTTTTATAACGCTATCTAATCATAAAAGGAATTTTTATGCGTGTAAATGATGCTGTTATTGGTATTTTAGCTATTTTGCTCGGAATTATTGTCTTTTTCCATGTGCAAGATTATCCAACAGTTGATGGAAATGTTGGACCTGGCTTATTCCCATCTGCTTTAGCCATACTTATGTGTATTGCTGGGGCTTGTCTTATTGTGCGTGGTATTAAATCAAAGGCTGTTCTATTTGCACCAGTTGAAGGCTTAACTCTTCATGGCTTTGGGAATATTTTAATTACCATTGGTGCGATTTTATTTTATATATTCTTGTCAGAAGTGCTTGGTTTTATAATCACTTCTTTTTGTGTGATGTTTGGTCTAATGCTAGTGCTTAAAGCGAAGCCAGTAATTGCTGCTCCTGTTGCACTTGGTATGACATTATTTATTTATACTGTATTTAGCAAAGGCCTCTTGGTTCCATTACCACGTGGCTTTATTTATTTCTAGGAGGCAACAATGATTGATTTATCACATGTTTATCATGCACTTACATTATTGTTTACTCCTGAAGTAGGCATTGTTATTTTATGTTCTGCTATGTATGGGCTTTTTGTTGGTTCTATGCCAGGCTTAACGGCTACCATGGCTGCTGCGTTACTTGTTCCAGTTACATTTTTTATGGATCCAGTTCCAGCTCTTGCTGCAATGGTTACAATGGAAGCCATGGCGATTTTCTCTGGTGATATTCCGGCAACTTTAATCCGTATCCCAGGTACTCCGTCCTCAGCAGCTTATATTGATGATAGTTTCACCTTAACTAAGCAGGGTAAAGCCTCTTATGTTTTAGGGATTGATGTTACTTTCTCTGTAATCGGTGGTATTTTTGGTGCTATTGTTCTTATTTTCTTAGCTCCAATCTTAGCTGAGTTTGCTCTTAAATTTTCATCATTTGAATATTTTTGGTTGGCTTGTGTAGGTTTGTCTTGCGCTGTTATGGTTTCATCAGCACCACTTGTAAAGGCTTTGTTATCTTTACTTATTGGTCTTATGATTAACTGTATTGGTATGGATATTACACTTGGTCACCCACGCTTTACTTTTGGAGTTATTGACCTTCTAAACGGCTTTAACTTTATTCCTGCCATGATTGGTATGTTTGGTATTGCTGAAGTTATGCGCAACGTAACTGTGCAAGATTCAAAAATTGGACCTATCATGATTCAAGGTGGAAATATCTTTAAAGGTGTTGGCGCCGTATTTGCTAAGTACTGGAAACAAGTTTTCAGAGCAGGCGCTGTCGGCACAATTATTGGTATTTTACCTGGTGCTGGAGCTGATATTGCGGCTTGGGTATCTTATGGTTTTGCGAAAAAATTCTCAAAAGAGCCTGAGAAGTTTGGCACTGGCCACGTTGAAGGTTTAGTAAATGCTACAACTGCTAACAATGCCTCGCTTGGTGGTGCTTGGGTTCCTGCATTAGTGTTTGGTATTCCAGGTGACTCCATTACTGCTATTATTATTGGTGTTCTGTTCATGAAAAATCTTAGACCTGGTCCAGATATTTTTGAACGTTCTCCAGAAATTATCTATGCAGTTTATTTAACATTTATTATTGCTAACTTACTATTAATTCCACTTGGCTGGCTAGCAATTAAAATTTCAACTAAGATGTTACGTGTTCCTCGTAATTTCTTATACCCTGTAATTTTAATTTTCTGTATGGTCGGTTCTTTTGCAATTAATAACACTAATTTTGATATTATTATTATGCTTGGATTAGGTATCTTAGCTTATTTAATGGAAAATAATGATATTCCTGTTGCACCTGCAATTTTAGGAATGGTACTAGGCGACTTGCTAGAAGAATCCTTTATGACATCTATGATGAAAACTGATGGTGATATGATGGTATTCTTTGAGCGTCCTGTTGCAGGTAGTCTTGGTGCAATTGCGTTCTTGATTTGGTTCTCACCAATTATAATAAGTATGATTAAAAAGCATTTGCTCAAGAAAACAGCTACGTAAATCATTTTTAGCTATATTAAAAGAGGGATTTTTATAGTCCCTCTTTTTTTATGTTAAAATAAAAAATGCAAGAACTGCGTGTTATTAATACGTAATTCTTGCATTTAAAATATTATTTATGGATATAATTATAAAATTATAATTCCATGTAACCACCTTTCATTGGTGAAGTAGCAAGTTTTGTATAAAGTCCAAGAACGCCCTTTGTATATTTAGGCTCTGGAGCTACCCATAATTTTTTACGTTCAATTAAAATAGCGTCAATTTCGCTAGAAGTCTTTTCAACTCCTTTTACACCAACAATGCTAAGCTCACGAGCTCCAACATCAATTCTGATTAAATCATCTTCCTCAATTAATGCAAGTGCTCCACCAGCAGCGGCTTCTGGTGATACGTGCCCAACAGCAGGACCTCGAGTTGCACCTGAAAAACGACCATCAGTAATAAGTGCCACAGATGCGGCAATTTCAGGATCAGATGCAATGGCTTCTGTTGTATAGAACATTTCAGGCATTCCAGAACCTTTAGGTCCTTCATAACGAATAATTACAGCATCACCAGGTTTAATTTTTTTGGTTAAAACTGCATCTATTGCTTCTTCTTCGCTATCAAAAGGCTTAGCTTTTAGTGTAACTTTATGCATTTCTTTTGGAACAGCAGAATGCTTGATAACAGCTCCTTCCGTTGCAAGATTGCCTTTTAAGATTGCAATTGCACCTTGAGCTTGAATAGGATTTTCACGAGTTTTTAAAATTTCGCTTTTTTCTATATTAGTCTTTGCTAATTTTTCATCGCATTTTGCATAATAATCACTATTTTTAATATCTTCTAAGTTTTCACCTAAAGTTTTGCCAGTTACTGTCATTACATCTAAATGTAATTTATCCTTAATTTGTTCCATAATTGCAGGTAAACCACCTGAAAGATGGAAATATTCAGCTGGATATTTTCCACTTGGTTTAACATTTAAAAGATATGGAATTTCACGGTGAATTTTATCAAATAATTCAGGCTTAATTTCAAATCCAAGCTCTTGTGCAATAGCAGGAATATGAAGCAGTGCGTTGGTAGAACCAGCAACAGCAGCATGAACCATAATTGCATTTTCAAAAGCTTTATAAGTCAAAATTTCTGATGGCTTTAATTGCATTTTTGCAAGTTCTACAGCTTGGCGGGCTGATTTAATGGTCATTGCTTCAAGCTCTTCACGAGTGCCGTATAGAAGAGCAGAACCAGGAAGAGCTAAGCCAAGAGCTTCTGAAGTCACTTGTAATGTGCCCGCTGTTCCCATAAATTGACATGCTCCACAGCTAGGGCAAGCTCTTTCTTTGTACCAATCATATTTTTCTTGGCTTAAATCGCCTCGCTTAAAGTCAGCATCATATTTTCCTATCATTTCAAGAGTTAGCATTTCAGGTCCTGCTGGCATTACTCCACCAGGTATGAAAATTGCGGGCATATCTAAGCGTGCAATTGCTTTTAAAAAGCCTGGTACGCCTTTATCACAGCTTGCTATAAATAAACCTGCATCAAAAGGTGTTGCTCCAACATGAATTTCAACCATATTTGCAATAAATTCCCTTGAAGGTAGGGAATAATTCATTCCATCATGCCCTTGAGCCTGACCATCGCAAATGTCAGTAGTAAAATATTTTGCTCCACGTGCATTACATTTTGCAATTTCGTTATAAGCCAAATCAACTAATTTGTCCAAATGAGCACTGCCTGGGTGGCTATGCCCAAAGGTGCTTTCGATAATAATTTGTGGTTTGCTTAAATCTTCAACACTCCAACCTGCACCAATGCGAAGTGAATCCATTTCTGGGGCTTTTTTACGCAAATCTTGGCTCGGTAAATTTTTATTTTCCATAGCAGTATCCTTTTTTCCTTAGTTTATTTTCCTTTAATAAAGTATAGTTTATTATAAGTCAATTCGTTAATTTTTACATAAAAAAAGGTAGCCTTTTGACTACCTTTTTCCATCATCGACTAACAAGATTATTAGCTGATACTTTTAGATGCGTTAAGACGATTAATTGCACGTTTTAATGCAAATTCTGCTCTGTTCATATCAGTTTTGTCATCATGTTTTTCAATTCTTTCTTTTGCTCTGTTTAAGGCATTGTTTGCCCTAACAACATCAATATCACTGCCCAGTTCAGATGACTCAGTAAGCACTGTAATTGTGTTATTATTAACGTCAACAAAGCCACTTGATACAAAAGCATATTTTTGTTGCCCATCGTCAAGACGGTAATAAAGTACCCCAGGACTAATAGCTGAGAGCATAGAAATATGGTTTGCAAGCACACCAAATTGCCCTTCTAAGCCAGGAACACCAACGTAGGCAACCTTTTGACTAAGAACTGTTTTATCAGGGGTGACAATTTCAAGCTTAAGATTTTCCATAAAAAATCCTCATTATTCAGCTTCTGTGCGCTTCTTATATTTTTCTAATGCTTCTTCAATACTACCAACCATATAGAAGTCACTTTCTGCCATATAGTCGTAGTCACCGTTTAAAATACCTCTAAATGCTTTTAATGTATCTTCAAGTTTTACATAAGCACCAGGTGTACCCGTAAAGGTTTCTGCAACTGTAAATGGTTGTGATAAGAATCTTTGGATACGTCTTGCTCTAGCTACAACTACCTTATCATCATCAGATAATTCGTCCATACCTAAGATGGCAATAATATCCTGTAAATCCTTGTATTTTTGAAGTAATTGCTGAACATTACGTGCAATATCATAATGGTCTTCGCCAACAACATTTGGATCAAGAATACGTGATGTTGAATCAAGCGGATCAACAGCAGGATAAATACCAAGCTCTGCAATTTGACGTGATAAAACTAAAGTACCGTCTAAGTGCGAGAAAGTTGTTGCCGGAGCAGGGTCAGTTAAGTCATCTGCAGGAACATAAACAGCTTGAACAGATGTAATAGAACCATTAACAGTTGAAGTAATACGTTCCTGTAATCCACCAAGGTCAGTACCTAGAGTTGGTTGATAACCAACAGCTGACGGCATACGACCTAAAAGCGCAGATACTTCAGAACCAGCTTGTGTGAAACGGAAAATATTATCAACGAAGAATAAAACGTCTTGGTTTTCCTCGTCACGGAAATACTCAGCACATGTTAAGCCAGTAAGCGCAACACGTGAACGTGCTCCAGGAGGTTCATTCATTTGACCGTACACAAGTGCAGTTTTATTAATAACACCGGAATCAGTCATTTCATGGAAAAGGTCATTACCTTCTCTAGTACGCTCACCAACACCAGCAAATACCGAAATACCACCATGTTGCTTTGCAATATTGTTAATCATTTCCATCAAGATAACTGTCTTACCAACACCAGCACCACCAAATAAACCGATTTTACCACCTTTTGGGAAAGGAACGAGTAAGTCAACAACCTTGATTCCTGTTTCTAAAAGCTCAACCTTTGTGCTAAGCTCAGTAAATTCAGGTGCAGGGCGGTGAATTGATAGATAATTTTCAGTTTCAATTGGTCCAGCTTCATCAACTGGTTGACCAACAACGTTCATAATACGACCTAATGTTGCCTTACCAACTGGAACCATAATTGGTTCTCCAGTGTTTTTAACTGGCATACCACGAACTAGACCGTCAGTTGAATCCATAGCAATTGTACGAACTACATTATCACCAAGGTGCTGTGCAACTTCGCAAATAAGTAGTGGTGCATCATTGTTATTAGGATTGTCAATGTGCAGTGCCGTTAAAATATTAGGTAATTGTCCATCTTCAAAGGCAACGTCAACAACCGCACCGATAACTTGAACAATTTTTCCGCTTGTTTCGCTCATAAGTAATGTAACTCCTGTATTTGAGTTAGCTTCACAGCCTAATCATTCAAAGCTTCAGCACCACTAACAATATCCATAAGGTCAGAGGTAATCGAAGCTTGTCGTGTTTTATTGTATAATAGGGTTAAGCTTGCCATCATATCATCGCAATTTCTTGTGGCATTATCCATAGCAGCCATGCGAGCAGCATGCTCACTTGCATTTGAATCAAGTAGCGCACGATAAACTTGAATATTTATATATCGAGGTAGAAGCTCTCCTAAAAGACTCTCTGCTTCTGGCTCATAAATATAATCAGTACTATTTGTGCTACCAAGTTCTTCAAATAACATTTCATCAAAAAAATCATCAACATCTTGCATTGGCAAAAGGTGTATTTCTTTAGGTGTTTGCTTTGTAAGTCCGCCAAATTCACTGTATATTACAATGACTTCATCAGCTAATTCACGCATATAGTCAGAAACTATATCCTTGCCAATGTTTGCAGCTAAGCTAAAATCCATTTTTACTAGTTGATTAACAAATTCTGCTTTAAGCGCAAATTCTGTTTTCCTTACGGCATCTCTGCCCTTTCTTCCAACACATATAAATTCAACTTCTTTGCCGTTAGTACGTTTATCTTTAGCCATATGTAGAGCTTTATTGATTAAAGCTACATTTAAGCTGCCGCATAAACCCCTATCAGAAGTCACTAATATAATGATGCTTTTATTTTTACTGTCATGCTGATTTAAAAGCGGGTGGGCTTTAGAGTCAGCTTTTTCAGATAAAGAAGCAAGCACTGTGCGGAATTTATTTGCATAAGGGCGAAAGCCTTCAATACGGTTTTGCGCACCACGCAATTTTGCTGAGGCTACCATATTCATAGCCTTAGTAATTTGCTTGGTTTTACCAACCCCGGTAATTTTAACTTTTACATCGCTAAGTGAAGGCATAGTTTTGCTCCGCTAGGCTTTAAATCCAGCTTTAAAGGTTGTAATTGCCTCTTTCAATTTGCTTTCAAGAGCATCATCTAGAGCTTGTTTTGTACGAAGTTCATCTAAAATATCTTGATGAACGCTGCGTAAGCTATCTAAGAAGCCCTGTTCAAAGTCAGCAATGTCAGCAACTTCAACGTCGTCCATAAAACCTCTAGTTGCAGCATACATAGATGCAACTTGTTCTTCTGTTTTTAAAGGTTTGTATTGAGGTTGTTTTAAAAGTTCAACTAACCTAGCACCACGCTCAAGTTTTGCTTGAGTTGACTTATCAAGATCAGAGCCAAATTGAGCAAATGCAGCAAGTTCACGGTATTGTGCAAGGTCTAAACGCATTGTACCTGCAACTTGTTTCATAGCTTTTACTTGAGCTGCACCACCAACACGTGAAACTGACAAGCCTACGTTAATAGCCGGACGTACACCTGCGTTAAATAAGCTTGGCTCAAGATAAACCTGACCGTCAGTAATAGAAATTACGTTAGTCGGAATATAAGCCGATACGTCACCTGCTTGAGTTTCAATAATAGGTAAAGCAGTTAAAGAGCCACCGCCTAACTCGTCATTTAACTTAGCAGCACGCTCAAGTAGGCGTGAGTGTAAGTAGAAAACGTCACCAGGGAACGCTTCACGTCCTGGAGGGCGACGAAGTAGTAATGACATCTGACGATAAGCAACAGCTTGCTTTGATAAGTCATCATAAATAATTAAAGCATGTTTGCCATTATCACGGTAAAATTCAGCCATTGTACAACCAGCATATGCTGCAATAAATTGAAGCGGTGCTGGGTCAGATGCAGTTGCTGAAATAATGGTAGTATATTCCATTGCACCGTATTTGCGTAGAGTATCGGCAACTAAGGCAACAGTCGATTTTTTCTGACCAATTGCAACATAGAAGCAATGAACATCTCCACCTTTTTGCGCTAAAATAGCATCAACACAAATAGCTGTTTTACCAGTTTGGCGGTCACCAATAATAAGTTCACGCTGACCACGACCAATTGGAGTCATAGCATCAATAGCCTTGATACCAGTAACCATAGGTTCGTGTACGCTCTTTCTAGAAATAATACCAGGAGCTTTTACTTCAACTGGACGGAAATCATTAGCTTCAATCTCGCCAAGTCCGTCAATTGGCTGTCCAAGTGGGTTTAGAACACGACCCATAACAGCGTCACCAACTGGCACAGAGAAGATGCGCCCAGTTCTTTTCACTGGATCGCCTTCTTTGATTTCAGTATCAGAACCTAAAAGTGCAACACCAACATTGTCTGCTTCAAGGTTTAAAACCATTCCCATAATACCACCTGGAAATTCAAGTAGTTCCATGGACATAGCATTTTCAACCCCGTAAACACGGGCAATCCCGTCACCAACAGACAGAACTTTACCAACTTCACTTACTTCGATACGTTTATCAAAGTGCTGAATTTGTTCCTTAATAATTTTACTGATTTCATCTGCATTTATACGCATGTTTCACCCTGCTTGATGATATTTCTAAGGATATTTAATTGTGTTTCTAGACTTGCATCTAACACGTGATCGTGTAGTTGCAACTTTATCCCGCCAAGAATGCTTGCATCAACTGTATATTCCAGTATAAGCTTACTTTTGAAAGCACTTTCTAAAGTAGAGATTATACTTTGTTTCTTTTCATCACTTAAAACTATTGCACTGCATAATGTTCCTCGCATAACACCTGTTGCTTTATCAAGCTTATTTGAGAAACAGTCATAAATTTCATTAATCAAATTAATTCTGTTTTTATTAATTAGAATAGTAAAAAAGCTAATCATGGTAGTTTTCGCTTCAGAACTAAGACTTTCTTTCTTACAGGTCGTTTCAACTAACTGTGAAACAACATTTTCTTTTTCCTGTAGTTCGAAAAGCGGACTATCAAGCAAAACTTTAAAGTCTTTTGAGTTTGCTTTAGCACAACAAATTTCAGCCATAAGAACATTAAATTCACTAAGCAAGTCTGTCTTTTGCGGTGCAATGTCAAATAGCGCATTTGCATAGCGCATAGCAAGGGCATAATTTCTCATACGGCTACCTTTTTGAGTGCTTGATCAATTAACATGTCATGCATTTGGCTATCAATATTTTTAGTCAAATATTCACTAGTTGAAGAACAAATCTCATCTGCAATTTGTCCTCGCACTTTGGAAAGCATTACTTTTGCATTGTTTTCTGCGGTGCGCTGTGCTTGTGCAACTATTTGTTCTGCTTGTTCTGTTGCTTGAGCTAAAATTAATTTTTTAGTTCTTTCGGCTTGGATTTTTGCATTTTCAATTATTTCAGCTTTTTCAGCTTCAACATTTGAAATTGATTTTTCAAGCTTTAACAAGTTTTCTTCAGCTTGTTTTTGTAATCTTTGTGCTTCATCTAGGGTGTAGTTTATTTTTTCAGTACGAGCTTTCATTGCTGCTAAGAGTTTTTTGCCCATGTACCACCAAATAACGCCCGCAAATATGATGAAGTTAAGTACACGCCAACCTAAATTCATATAGTCAGCATCTCCTGCTGCCAAACAAAAAGTAGGCAAACATAAAACAAAAAATATGGCTAATAAAAAGTTTTTCATTTTCTACTCACTTAAGCCAATGCACTAACTAGCACTTAAGCTAGCAATTTGGCTGCTGCATCTTTTGTTAAGGTTGGGATTTGTTCTGATAAAATATTAAAAGCTTTCGCCGCCTCGACGCCATTTTCTTCTTTGTGCTGATAGATATATTCTTCTGCTTCACGATGAGCATGGTCGAGTATTTTTTGATGGTGAGAATTAGCGTCGTCTTGTGCTTCTTTATACATATCAGCACCAAGGGCTCTTGCTTCTCTAAGAGTAGTTTCATAGGCTGATAATCTATCAGCTTCTTCACTAATTAAATCGCTAAGACGATCAGACATGTCGAGTTCTAATTTTCTGCGCTCAGCGATAATATTGCGAACGGGCTTAATCAAAAGATAATTAAGCACAACTAACGTGATTATAAAATTTACTAATTGAATCAGCAATGTAAAATCAAGATCAATCACGGCTATCTCCTAAGCTAAAATTAAGTTATGAAAATCTTTAATTTAGTATAAACATAATTCAAACTAAAATGCAAGCAATTTTACTCATTATTTTTTTCTTTTTGCATAGACACAGAGCCTTCAATGCAGGCACCTTCTTCTAAGACTAGAGCAGGACTATGTATTTCGCCATGCAAAACACCTGTTCTATGAATTACAAGGCGTTTTTTTACACTAGCTTTGCCAGTTAGAGTTCCGCTCAAGATTAATTCTCCAACATTTACAGTGCCATCAATATTTGCGCCTTTTCCAACTGTTAAGGTGCCTTCTGAAGTAATTTCACCTGTAAATGCGCCATCAATTCTAACTGCGCCTTTAAATTCTAATTGACCGTTATAATTTGTGCCAGCACCTAAAAAAGCTGTGATTTCTTCTTTACTCATTTTTTCTCCCTAGACTGTGAAAATAGATTTGCGCATTGATACATTAAGAGCAATGCCAATTAAAACAAAATTAACTATAGTTGCAGTTCCGCCGTAACTCAAAAACGGAAGAGGAATCCCAACAACAGGCATTATCCCTGCAACCATTCCTATATTAATCAAAAATTGCCATATAAAATATAAAAAAATTCCAACTACTAAATTACTACCGAATCTATCTTTTGCACTTCCAACTATGCTAACAAGCTTTAAAAGAAAAATTGAAAAGCAAAATAACAGCAGAGTGCAACCAATAAAACCAAATTCTTCACCATAAACAGCAATCGCAAAATCGCTATGTTTTTCGGGTAAAAACCTTAATTGGCTTTGTGTTCCTTCTAAAAAACCTTTTCCAAAAACTTTACCTGAGCCAATTGCTATTTGAGATTGAATAATCTGGTAACTAGAGCCAAGTGGATCATCACCAGGATTCAGAAAAGTTAATATACGCTGTTTTTGATAATCTCGCAAGCCAAACCAACCAAGTGGCGCAAGTAATGGCATTGCAACTAATAATACTTTAAGAACTCGCCACTCAATACCATGATACATAATCATGCCACATAAAATAAACAAGACAGTTAAGGCTGTGCCTAAATCTGGCTGGGATAGAATTAAAAAAACAGGAACAAAACAAATGCTAAGTACTTGTAAAAGGCGTTTCCAATCAAGTAGACTTCCATCATTTGATAGGATTTTTGCACCCATTATCAAAACAGTGATTTTTGCAAGCTCACTTGGTTGAATATTAAAAAATCCAAGGTCAATCCACCTTTTTGCACCATAAACAGTTTTACCAATTAATGGAACTGCAATTAGCAATATTACCGTGATAGCAAAAAAAGGAATAATCAGTGTATGAAAATGTCGGTAATCTACACTTATTATAATGAGTAAACAAAAAGCACCTAAGCCACCCCACATCAGTTGTCTTTGATAAAAGCCAGAGATTGAAACGCCATCTTCAATTCTAACACCACTGGCAGAATATAAATTAACTATTCCTATGCTAAAAAGTACTAATGTTATAGCAATTAAGCCCCAATCGAGGGAGAATAATAAACGACGGTCAATGATACTCATTAATTTAACCCTTGAGCTGGCTGTTGTGCATTTGAAATGCCATTTGTTTGTGCTTGCAATTCTTTTTGTTTTTCAGCAAGTATTTGCTCTTCGTCAATTTCTTTACCAAAAATCAAATCATAAACTTGCTTTACAAGAGGACCGGCAACAGAACTACCGCCACCGCCATGCTCAATCATCGCCACAACTACAAGTCGCTGCGTGCCTTTAATGCCATATGATGCCATCCAAGCATGGTCACGTTCAAAATATTTCATTTCTTCAGTTTTTAAGCGTCTTTCTCCGTCCATACGGAGTTTAACCACTTGAGCTGTTCCGGTTTTTCCGCCTATAACCATATCTTTTCGACCTAAAACCCTTGCTGTACCACGTTGATTCTCAACTGTTTCTTGCATTGCTTTTAACACAAAATTTCGTGATTTTTCGCTCATTGGTGTTTCGTTACGAATTATAGTTGGCTTATTTAAAAGAACTTGTGGCTCAAGGATTTTTCCACCATTTAACAAGGAACTAACAAAAACAGCGACCTGTAAAGGAGTTGCTAAGGTATATCCTTGACCTATTGAGGCATGTAAAGTTTCGCCCAAGTGCCATTTGTCGTTAAAGCGTTTTCTTTTCCACTCTCGAGAAGGGACAAGCCCACCTTTTTCATAAGGTAACTCAATGCCGGTACTTTTCCCAAAGCCACTAGCACTAGCAAATTCAGCTATGGCATCAATACCAACTTTTTGACTAACTTCATAGAAATATACATCGCAAGAATGAACTAAAGCTTGCTCTAAATCAACCTTTCCATGCCCACCTTTGCGCCAGCATCTAAATTTTTGATTTCCAAGTTTAGTTTCACCACCACAAAAAACTTCTTCTTTTGGATTAATGCCTTTTTCTAGAAATAATCCAGCCATCATCAACTTCCAAACAGAGCCAGGAGGGTATGTACTTTGTATGCCTCTGTTTTGTAGCGGAAATTTAGGATTATCTCTAATTGTAATCCAATTCTTGTGGCTTAGCCCTGTAGTAAATAAATTATTGTCATACGCAGGAGTTGTTACAATAGAGAGAATTTTTCCTGTATCAGGATTCATAACGACAACGCTACCTGTTTGCTCACCTAAAATATCAACAATACCATTTTGTATAGTAGCATCAATAGCCAGTTGAACATTTGTACCAGGAGCTGGGCGTTCTATGATCTGTCTGCCAAGCTCGCGCCCAATAACATCAACATCAACGGAATGTAACCCTTTTTGTCCTCTAAGAGTATCTTCAAGGACAAGCTCTAAACCTTGTTTGCCAACAGTATCGCCAAGTGAAATCTTTTTATTTTTTAAATCTTGTTCATTTGCATCAGCTACATAGCCCAAAATATGTGCAAAAGTGTCTTTAAATGGATAAGTTCTTTTAGACTTTGTGACAATTTGTAAGCCTGGATATGCAAAGAGATTAGCTTCAATTTTGAGAGCAGTTTCAAGGTCAATATCTGACAATAATAATATAGGTTCAAAGGCCTTTGCTTTCTTTTTGTCGCTGTTGTATTTTGCTGTAATACGATCAAGAGAAACACCGCTCCAAGCACTTATTTGAGCAAGAGTGGAGGGTATATCCTTACAATCTTCACGAATTAGAGTTAAGCCAAATGCCATGCGGTTTTCAGCAAGCATCACACCATTTTTATCTGAAATTACACCACGCAAAGCATATATTTTTTCACTTCTAAGTCTATTGTTTAAGGATTGTGCTTGATAATCTTCACCTTTATGGACTTGCAAAAACCAAAATCGCAAGATAAAAAGCAAAAAGAACAGTAAAACCGCAATCTGAAGGCATAAAAGCCTACGTTTACATGGCACATATCCGTCTTGATCAAGCTGTATGTTCATAACGTGTTACCAATATATTGCGGGTGAAATTAGTTATACTCCACGCTAAAGTAATGATGATTACTTGTAAAATTCCCTCATCAACTAGCCGTGGTAAATCAATTTGTGCATCTTGTAGCATAGCAAAAAAATGAATAATGGCGACATGAGCAACGCCCATACAAGTACTTACCATGAACATAAAAAAGGTGTTTTCGACTTCAAATAAAAATCTGCCAATGACAAAAATTAATATAACGCAAAAGTACCAAACAATAGAAGCCCCAAAGAGCATAGAGCCGCTACCTTCTTGAATTAGTATAATTAAAGGGAGTACCCAGGCGATTTGGATAAAGTTTTTTTCTTGCATTGAGATTAAAAGCCCAATAACAAGAACATCAATACCTGAGATTAAATTCTGTATGCTCACGCAAATACAAAAAAATAATGCCCACCATAAAGTATTGTGAAGTTTCATATTTCAATACCGTTATCTACATGTCTAAGTAAAAATTATAATTTTAATTTGCACTAGGTCGTTCAAGCAAAAGAACTTCCTCTAAACGGTTAAAGTCAACCAAGGGACTTGCCTTAACACTAATAAAATTAACTGCAGGGTCACGCTCAATATTCGTAACCTTTGCAACAGGAACACCTTTAGGGAAAATATCATCAAGCCCAGATGTAATAAGTATTTCGCCTTCTTTGATGTCGCTATCAACAGGCACAAAGCGAAGTTCTAGTTCTTTAGTAATACCAGCACCAGCCAAAATAGCTTGAGTGCGTGATTCTTGACCAAGTACGGCAATTCTTGAGCCTGGATCTAGTATTAAAAGAGCAGTTGAAGTGCTTGGTCCAGCTCTAAGTATTCGCCCAACAAGACCATCAGCAATAACAATAGGTGAGTTTGGCACAGCACCTTGCAAATAACCTCGTGCAAGAGTAATAGTTTCTAAAGCGGCATTTATGCCAATTCTTCCACTAATTACTCTTGCTGCCATAGGTTCCCACGCTTTAGGTGGGGTAAAAGAAAGTAATTCTTGTAAACGCTTAAGCTCTGCTCTTTCCTCATCAGCTAAGATAAGACGATTTTGCAAGGCTGTAAGCTCTTTTCGTAACTGGTCATTTTCTTCACGCACATCAACTAAATCAATGTAATGACTCCACGTGTTTTTTATACCTTGTCGAACATTGTCGGTACTTCTTAAAATAATTCCAACAAATTCAAGCCCAGTATGTTCTGCCAGCCCGTCTAAAACACCAGAGGATCTATTCCAACTATACAAGCCTAGAAATAAAAGAACAATGGCAATAGGTAAAACAATTATAAAGCGTTTTGGCCACATTAGCTGCTACAAACATCATGTAAATCACTGATATTATCAAGCGCCATACCAGTTCCCATAACAACAGTTGAAAGAGGATCTTCCACAACTATAATTGGTAGTGAGGTTTCTTCTCTAAGCAACTGGTCTAAACCTTTAAGTAGCGCACCACCGCCAGTTAAAACAATACCACGATCAACAATGTCTGCTGCAAGTTCAGGTGGAGTTTGCTCAAGGGCAACACGCACAGCTTGAACAATGCTATCAACTTGTTCAGAAATTGCCTTACGGACTTCTTCAGAAGTAATAATGATATTTTGCGGAATACCTGTAACTAAATCACGACCACGAACTTCGATTTGTTGTTCTGGATCCATTGGATAAGCAGAAGCAATCTTAATCTTGATTTCTTCAGCAGAAGATTCACCAATGAGCATATTATATTTACGCTTTACATGTGTCATGATGGCTTCGTCCATTTTATCGCCGCCAACACGCACTGATTTTGAATAAACAACACCAGAAAGAGAAATAACAGCAACTTCAGTTGTACCACCACCAATATCAACAACCATATTTGAAGTAGGTTCATGAATTGGAAGCTTAGCACCGATTGCAGCTGCCATAGGCTCTTCAATTAAATAAACTTCTCTAGCTCCAGCACTTTGAGCAGATTCTTTAACAGCTCTTTTTTCTACTTGTGTAATCCCTGTAGGCACACAAATCATAATTCTAGGGCGAACTAAGCGACGAGAATTGTGAACTTTTGAAATAAAATATCTAAGCATTGCTTCTGTAATTTCAAAATCAGCAATAACACCATCTTTCATTGGACGGATAGCTTGGATATTACCTGGTGTTTTACCAAGCATTCTCTTTGCATCAGTTCCAACCGCAAGAACAACATTATTGCCACGATTATCTTTTTTTACAGCAACAACAGAAGGTTCGCGAAGCACAATGCCACGACCTTTAACATAAACACAAGTATTTGCTGTTCCTAAATCAATAGCTAAATCATTTGAAAACATTCCAAGAAAGAAATCGATCATCTTTGCCATATATTTTGCTCACCCAATAAAATTTTATATGCTTTTTGGCTCTTAAAACAAGGCTCAAAGCTCAAGCCCTTAGTTTTGGCTAATTTTTGCAATATGTCAACTGAAAAAAACAAAAAAAACGGTAAAGATTTTTTTACTAAAAAAAACTTCAAAAAAATAATAATGATTAAAAAAATGCTTAACTCATTTATTTTTAAAGAAAAAAAAATAGAATTTAAAAAAAAGTAGAAAAATATCAAGTAAAAATACTTGTTTTATATTTATATTTCCGTTAAATAATCTTTTCTAGGCTTGCAAAGCTTACGCTGTGTTTGTTACTTTTGCTTAATGTTCTAGTAAATGTAAAAAGCCTTGCAATGAGTCAAATTATTGAATAAACTTAAAGAAAAATACAGTAAACTATATGAATAGCATATTAAAAACTGCATATACCACAGAAGAAGTTGTGGACAATTTTGAAGCGCTACTTGATCAGATGGATTTTAAGACTGAACTTGAGATGCTTGGCATTGGACGTATTCGCTTTAGGCTACGTCGCCAAGTTGTAGAGGAATGTACTTTTTTGATTGTCGGGTTATGGTATCTTGCTCTTTTGCGCTCTTTTCCTCAAACTTGTGATGAAATTTTAGCTGAATTTGTATCTAGAAAGACGAGTGCAGCCAAAGAGGGTAAGGACAAAGAAGCATATACTACCGCTTTATATGATTATGTTACTCGCTTAAAGCAAAATGGCGATGCAGACTTTACTGAAATAGCTACATATTTCTTACGCTTAATTAAAGTTAATGCGAATGATGTTAAATCACTCACACTTCGTATTGCTTTACATATTCGCAATCAATATACCTTGATTTTCGATAGGCTTATTTAATGCGCATTATTGTTATTAGTTCTTCTGAAACAAGAAGCGGTGGTACTCGCCAAGCAGTATATCAATTTATTGAATTGTTGCGTAGAGGGCATGAAGTTTTTTTGTGCTTGCCTGAAAATTCTTCTATGCTTGAACTTTTGCAGGAATATGCCAACAATATTGTAAAACTGCCGACTGATAAAAAAATGTGGCGCAAAGAAGTTGAAAAACTTCTTGATGTAGATGGAAAAATTATTGTCCATGCGTTTCATAATAAGTGCGTGAAACTAGTCGCTTTGTGGTCTTTTGTTTGGAAGTACATTGAAAAGCGCAACACGGTTTGCGTTGCACATCGTGGTGTAATTTATCGCCCTGGTAATCCGCTACCGTATTTATGTCCAAGTATGCAAGCCTTTATTCCTAATTCACAGGCTTGTGCCAACACCTTAAAATTTTATTGCTTACCATCAAAAATAAAGATGATTAATAATGGTGTTCCGGCTAAAAGATTAGAAATCACTCGAGATAAGCAAGAGTTAAAAAAAGAACTTAAATTAGATGAATCTTTTGTTTTTGTAAGTATTGGCAATGACAACCTAGCTAAGGGTGGAGATATATTGCTTAGGGCTTTTGCAAAACTAAAAAATCCTGCCAAGCTTTTATTAGTTGGATATACAAAGGAAAAATGGCAAGCTTTAAGCGATGAACTTGGCATTAGTGACAAGCTAATATTTGCTGGAAGACAAGAAAATGTAAGCAACTATTTGCAACTTGGCGATGTGTTTGTTTTTCCTTCTCGGCATATGGATTCTGCGCCAAATACAGTTTTAGAGGCAATTTGCTTAGGGCTTGCTGTTATTGCTTCAAGAATTGGGGGCGTGCCTGAATTTGTTCAAGATAACGGCATATTATTTCCCGTTGATGACGAGCCTGCTTTAACTTTAGCTATGCAGAGCATGTGTGAGAGTAAAAACTTAACGCAAATGGCTGCTAAAAGTTTAGAATATTCAAAAAAATATAGCATCACAAATAGATGTGATGAACTTGAAAAACTATATAACAGTTTATAACATATGGAGATTTGAACATGCGTAAAGCTTCGATTGATGTTGCGTATGAGGGCGTACCCTTTATTTTCTTTTTTGCCCTTACGACTATTGTTTTTGCCCTTTTAGATTTAGAATTTTTAGCTTATGTTGGTTTAATATTAACAGGTTTTGCAATTTATTTTTTTCGTGACCCTGAACGTTTTATTCCAAAAGATGAGAATGTTGCAGTTAGCCCTGCTGATGGAAAAATTATTAAAATCAGCACTATGAAAGATCCTTTTACTGGCGAAGACAAAACTTGTGTCTGTATTTTCATGAATGTTTTTAATGTTCATGTTAATCGTATGCCGTTAAATGCAAAGATTGATGAAATTAAATATTTTGGTGGTAAATTCTTTAATGCATCACTAGACAAAGCTTCTACTGATAATGAGCGTTGTGCGTATTCCTTAGTTGATAATGATGATAACAAGTGGAGTATGGTACAAATAGCTGGACTTATTGCAAGACGTATTGTTTGTCGTGCTGAAGAAAATGATGAGCTTGTACGAGGTGAGCGTTTTGGCTTAATTCGTTTTGGTTCTCGTGTAGATGTTTATTTACCGGAAAGTTATAGTCCAAGTGTTAGGGTTGGTGAGCATGTTGTTGCAGGAGAAAGCATAATTGCTAAAAAAAATGAGGCAGTATGATTAAAAATAAAAATGTAGCTCGTGGTGTCTATATTTTACCAAATATGTTCACTGCAGCTAGTTTGTTTTGTGGCTTTTTTGGCGTTATCAAAGCATCACAAGGTGACATAGTGGCTTGTGCAGTAGCTATTTTAATCAGTGCTGTTTTAGATGGACTTGATGGCAAGGTTGCTAGATTAACTAACACCGCAAGTGAATTTGGAGTGCAGTTTGATTCCTTAGCTGATTTAGTTGCCTTTGGTGTGGCTCCAGCTTTTATGGTTTGGCAATGGGAGTTGCATTATTATGGGCGAATAGGAATGGCGGTGTCATTTTTATTTGTTGCATGTGTTGCTTTACGCTTAGCACGCTTTAACGTTGCTGCAAGCGTTAGCGCAAGCAAGAAGTTTTTTACGGGTTTGCCTAGTCCTGCAGGTGGATGTGCATTAGCTATTCTCGTATTTTTTTCAGCATATTTACCTAGATTTGTCTTAGCTCATCTCTCAACAATTTTGCTTGTAGTCACTACGCTTGTTGGGCTGCTTATGGTTAGCCGTGTGCGCTATTTTGCATTTAAAGAGTATGATTTTGTTAGTGCAAGACCATTTCAAACATTAGTTAGTGCAGTTTTAATCTTTATTTTAATTATTGCTAGTCCGAGATTTTTTGGTGGAGTTTTTTGCTTAATTTATCTTGTTTCTGGACCATTATATACATATATATATCTGCCAAGAACTAACCGTAATTTGCTTAAGAAAATGGTGCAAAATAATCAGGATAATAAAGCAGAAAATGCAAACCCATAAAATTTGATATTTTCTTGACCTAGCTATTAATCGGTGTTACAAAAATTCTAATAGTTTGAAATAAATTTAGTCTTAGGAGTACTGAAATGATATTTAAGGAAAAAGTAAAAAGCGGTAAAGCCTTACTTGGGCCATTTTTGAATCTCACTAACCCAGCTATTATTGAAATTGCTGGACATGCTGGTTTTGACTATGCGATTATTGATACTGAGCATGGTGAAATTGCTGTTGAAATGGCTGTAAACATGGTTCGTGCTGCAAAATTAGCTGGCATTAGCCCTGTTGTTCGTGTTTATAAAAATGAGCCTGAATTAATTACTAAAGCTTTAGATATTGGTGCTGAAGCTGTTCAAATTCCACAAATTTGTTCACGTGAAGAAGCCGAAGCAGCAATTCGTTCTGCTAAATTTGCTCCTGAAGGTTGCAGAGGTTGTAACCGTTTTACACGTGGTGCTGATTATTCCCATATGTCTGGTGCTGATTTCTTCGGTAAATCAAATGATACAACTGCAGTAATTTTACAGGTTGAAGGTCAAAAAGGTATGGATAATTTTGAAGACATTATCAGTGTACCTGGTATTGATGTTCTCTTTATTGGACCATATGACTTATCAGCTTCGCTTGGTATTCCAGGACAAGTAGACCACCCATTAGTTATGGAAGCAATGGATAAGAGTAAAAAATTAGCTGATAAATATGGTGTTGCTCTTGGCTTTTTCGTGGATACCGTTGAAGGAGCTATAAAATGGCGTGAGCGTGGTGTTAGATATTTATCAATTGGTGCTGACACTGGCTTTATTTATAATGCATTTAGACAAACTACTGATGCTTACAACAAATAAGTATTAGTTTAAAAACTATAAAAAAAAGGCGGTCTTTTAATTCCGCCTTTTTTTGTGACTATTGCAAAATTATAAGAACTGTGGTATACATATATAAAAATTAAAAATGGAGTATGAGCATGTTATTTATAGAAAAAGTTAAGAGTGGAAAGGCACTACTTGGACCTTTTTTAACCTTAGAGCACCCTGCTATTATTGAGATTTGCGGACATGCTGGCTTTGATTATGCCATCATTGACACAGAACATGGTGAAACTACCTTGGAAAGTGCTATTGATATGGTAAGGGCTGCTCAGTTGTCAGGCGTTAGTCCTGTTGTGCGTGTGTATAAGAATGAACCTGAATTAATTTGTAAAGCACTTGATATTGGTGCTGAAGCTGTTCAAGTTCCACAAATTTGTAGCCGTGAAGAAGCTATTGCCGCTGTTAGTGCTGCAAAATATTCGCCTGAAGGGACTCGTGGGTGTAATCATGCAACACGTTCTGGCAAATACTGTGCTATGGATTCAGAAGAAATTTTTACTAAATCTAATGGACGTATCGCTGTTATTTTACAGGTTGAAGGTCAAAAAGGGCTTGATAGTTTTGAAGATATTGTTAGTGTGCCAGGTATTGACGTCCTTTTTATTGGACCATACGATTTATCAGCTTCACTTGGTATCCCAGGACAAGTAGAGCACCCACTGGTAGTTGAAGCTATTGCAAAAAGTAAAAAAGCTGCTGATAAGTTTGGCGTTGCTTTAGGATTATTCGTTGATGATATTCCAACTGCAAAAAAATGGAGTGAGCTTGGAGTAAGGTACTTATCCTTAAGTGCTGATACTGCGTTTCTCTATAATTCATTCAAGAATGCTGTTGACGAGTTTAAATAGTCGATGATGAAAAACATTTTAACACCTTGTAATAAAACAATTTATTTAATATAGCATACTAATAAAAATGCAAGAAATAAGAAATCATAGATTACTTTTCTTGCATTTTTATGGTTTTAAAATAAGGCTTTTCAGCTTCGGCTAAATAATCATTTCGTCTAGTTTGCAGGCTTGATATTATTCACATATGGCAGATGCCAATTTAAATGTGAGGTGAAAAATGTCAAGCTCTACAAAAAGTAAATACTCCTTTTATGTCCTGCTTTATTTAGTTACATGTATCTTTTCTGTTGTATATGGTCCTCAACCGCTACTGCCCTTTATGGCGAAAAGCTTTAATGTTAGTAATGAGGCTATCAATTTAATTATTACTGCTAGTATTCTACCTCTTTGTGTTACACCAATTATCTTTGGACTGTATATGCATAATTTTAGTATTAGAAATGTACTAATAGTCGGATTAATCGCCATAGCTTTGCTTGGCTTGATTCTAAGTTATACTGATAACTTTCATATTGCAGTTTTAACAAGGTTGTTGCAGGGCTTTTTTGTTCCTGCTGTCTTGACAAGTTCACTTGCATATATCTCAGATAATTTTAAGGGGGAAGAGCTTCAAAAAGCTCTTGGTTTATATGTTGCTGTTAATATCATAGGTAGTCTTGGCGGTAGAATATTTTTAGGCTATGTTGCTACTGATTATGGGTGGCGTATTGCTATGGCTTCAATTGTGATACTTGCTTTTTTTGGTTTGTTTTTTCTTTTTAATTTTAATGCTGGTGAAAGAGAAAAAACAGTAGATGCAAAATTTTCAGATTATTTAAAAATTCTTAAAATTCCTGGTGTTACGTCAACAATGTTTCTTGAATTTTTTAGTTTATATGTATTTATGGGTTTAACTAATATTTTACCTTTTAGACTCATAGAAGTTATGGGTGAGAATGTATCACCACTTTTTATTTCTATATTTTATATTAGTTTTGTCGCTGGTTTTTTTGGTTCTTATTTTTCACCAAAACTTGTTAAAATAACGCACGGTCGGGCAAAATTAGTAGCTATTTGTTTCTTTATGTATGCTATTTCTTTCTTCTTGTTACTAGCAAACAATATATATGCCTTATTCATAGGCTTGTCTTTAGTATGTCTATTCAGATATTTAGAAAGAAGTATTGTGCCAGGTTTAATTGATAGTATGGCAGAAGAATATGATAGTGGAATTGTGAATGGAATTGCAATGTCGATTTTTTACCTTGGTGGTGCCATTGGTGCATATATCCCAAGTATGATTTATCATCGAGTAGGTTGGAACGAGTTTGTGCTTTCGCTTTCGCTTATGATCTTTATAGCTTTTATTTTTAGCCTAAATAGCTATAAGTATGCTAAAAACTTATAAATATATATAAAAAAAGGAATTTGTCTCAAGACTAAATTCCTTTTTTATTCTAAAATTTAGATAAAATTTTTGTTTTAATGACTAAACCATGGCAAGTGCGAGGCTTTGCTCTTCAGCAAAACGATTTCTAACGGCTTGCTGAACTTGTGCTGTTGAAGAGCCAAATTTTGTTGCCCTATCAGCATAAACACTTTTAATCATGTCTTGTTCAGATCCTTTGTCGCCATACCCAACGTCCTCAGCTGAGGATACGAAAATTCTTGATGCAGCACTAGCACCATGCTGAACGGAAGTACTCCATAGAACTTCTTTTAGTGCAGGTGAAAATTCATCAACATTAATTCCAGCACTACGAATATTTTCAAGCGCAGGAGTGTAGTGAGTTGCCTTTATGAAATCTTCTTGTAACTTTGTAAAGCGTTCTGGCTCATTTTGGGCTATTTCTTTCCAAACTTCTGGCATTTTACCTTTTCTGCTACCAGTATTTGCAGGTCCAGCATTTTCTAATTTTTCTGCAATATCAGGTGCTTCTTCCTTTAAAAACTCAATAAATCCGTCCATAGTTCCAGGGCGTGAAGCGATTTGATACTTACCATATGACGTGCCACCGACCCTGTCGTAACCAATTGCCTCTATGCCATTTTTGCCAGATTCAAACTTAGCAGACAATTGCCCAAGTTTTTCAGTGTCACTATTTTGGCTGTCAATATTCTTTTTCTCAAGGAGCTCTTTTTTATTGTTGAGCTCAAGAGGCACAGAAAGTGGTTTTTTTGAATTGTCAGTTGAAGATGATTTTCTATTTAAAGCCCCAATCATGTCACTAATGCTTTGATTTGTAAGGGCATTTTGAACAGGACTTCCAGCGCCACCTTCCATAAGCCTAGCTAAACTTGCTAGTGCTTTAGTATGCATGGCGTCCATAGACTGTGACATAACAATATTATCAGGGTTAGAAATTTGACCTTGCATCAGCTTGGAAAAATTATTATCCTGACTAGAACTGCCAAGCATTTCACGCACTCTTGCGCTAGTTGCTTGATAGCTATTGTGTTGTCTGGCGATATCATGCAATGAGCCGCCAATAATTGTAACGTCTTTGTAGACCATCTTAGCTCCCGTCAAAAACTCTAAACTTTTTTTAGACTGATGCAAAAAAAGTGCCATATCTCTACAATATGACACTTAAAAACTTTTAAAAAACATTATTTATGATAACATTCCTAAATGCTTGTAAGATTTAGAAGTTGCCATTCTACCTCGTGGTGTTCTTTTTAAAAATCCGCATTGAACAAGGTATGGTTCATAAATATCTTCAATAGTTCTAACCTCTTCCGAGCATGCAACAGCTAAGGTCTTAAGTCCAACAGGACCACCACCATACATATCAACTATGACAGATAAAATTTTTCTATCCATTTGGTCAAGACCTTGTTCGTCAACGTCCATGCGAGCTAAAGCACTCATTGCAATATCTTTATTGACTGTGCCATCGCCGTCAACACAGGCAAAATCACGCACACGCCTAAGCAATCTATTGGCAATACGAGGAGTGCCACGGCTTCTACGTCCAATTTCTAAGGAGCCTTCTTCTGTGATTGGTAAATTCAAAATCTTGGCAGTACGAGTAACAACGGCTGCAAGCTCATGAGGAGTATAGTATTCTAAGCGGTTTATAATGCCAAATCTATCTCTAAGTGGTGATGATAATAAGCCAATTCTTGTTGTTGCACCAACTAGCGTAAAAGGTTCAATATCGAGTTTAACTGTCCTTGCTGCTGGTCCTTGCCCGATGATTAAATCAAGCTTGAAATCTTCCATAGCAGGGTAGAGGACTTCTTCTACTGTAATTGGCATGCGGTGAATTTCATCAATAAATAATAGGTCATTATGCCCAAGATTTGTGAGTATTGCGGCTAAATCACCACTTCTTTCAAGGATAGGTCCAGAAGTTGTGACAATATTAACGCCAAGCTCAGCTGCCATAATTTGGGCTAGTGTTGTTTTCCCAAGTCCAGGGTTGCCATGAAATAAGGTATGATCCATGGCTTGACCACGGTCTTTCGCAGCATCAAGATAGACTCGCATATTTCGGCGAAGCTCTTCTTGTCCAATAAAATCATCTAGATGTCGAGGTCGAATATGTTCGTCGTTTTTTTGAAAATCTTGCATATTATTTCTTTTTTGCTAATAGTTTCAAGCCAGCTCTAAGTGCTGAACTTACATCACAATCTGGCTCATTTTTGAGCACTTCTCGTATGATAGTGTCAGCTTGAGTTTCATCATAACCTAAGTTAACTAAGCCAGTTACAGCGTCTTTTAAAATACTTGGTTCAGAAACTGTTGTAATTGAAGCGCTATCAGCCTTTAATTTATATTTAAGTTCAAGGAAAATTTGTTGAGCACTTTTTTTGCCAATTCCAGAAACAAGAGTCAGCGCATTGACATCATCTTCTAAAATAATGCGTCGCAAATCATCAGGGCGATAAGCAGAAAGAATACTTAATGCTGTCCTTGCTCCAACACGATTAATGCTAGTTAAAATAATAAAGGTTTCTCGCTCGTCCCAAGTTTCAAAGCCAAAAAGCTCTTGGGCATCTTCTCTAACCACAAAGCAAGTATAAAAGCTAACCATATCACCTTGATTTTTAAGTTTTGATAAAGTGTGAACAGGAATACCTATTTCATAGCCAATTCCGCCATTTGTCACAACAATACAAGATGATGAAGTTTTTTCGAGCAAACGCCCTTCTACATAAGCAATCATATTAAACTCCTAAAAAAAGATTATGACCGAATTTTGACTAAAAAACAATAGTAATAATAATATCAAATTTTTTGCTCATTATCAAAAAAGATACATAAATTTTATTTTCAGGCTTAAAAAGTGTTGACCAGCGCTAGTTAAAAGCATAAAACAGTACGAAAAAGTTAATCTAATAGCATGGGATAAAAAATGACTGAACAGGAAAATTTCAATAAAGCTGACGCTGCAATTGCAAATGAAGCACAAAACTTACTAGAAAAAAAAGAATCAGAATTAAGATTTAGAAATATTACAGGTAATTACGGTAAAGTTGTTAGCGCAATCTGTATTTTTTGGTCTTTATTTCAAATTTATGCAACGACCTTTTCGCCTTTTGATGCAATCAGTCTTAGGGCTTGGCATATATTGTTCTTAATTGTTTTATCCTTTATATTATATCCAGCATGGAAAAATGTTAATAGTGGTTTAAAATTTCCTACATTTATTGATATTATTGGCATTGGGGCTGGTGTTTATTCTTTTGGATTTTTGCTTTTAAATTATACACAAATCACTTTACGTGGTGGATATTTTGAACCAATTGACCATGTTGTTGCGTCTATTGCTATTATAGCGTGTTTTGAAATGGCAAGACGTGTTGTTGGTAATTTGGCTTGGTTAGCTTTTGCTTTTTTTGCATATAATTTTATTGGTGCCTATATTCCAGGTGCCTTTGGTCATGCCGGCTTTTCATGGAATAGGGTAGTTGATCATATGTTTTGGGGAAGCCAGGGCTTGCTAGGCATTGGTGTTGGTGTTTCGGCTACTTATATTTTCTTGTTTATTTTATTTGGAACATTTTTAAAATATAGTGGATTTACAAATTTTATTAATGATTTAGCCTTAACCCTTGTAGGTCGCTCTGCTGGTGGACCTGCTAAAGTTTCTGTTTTAGCAAGTGCGCTTATGGGTATGATTAATGGTAGTGCCTTAGCAAATGTTGCAACAACCGGTGCAATCACAATTCCGCTCATGAAAAAAACAGGCTATAAGGCTGAATTTGCTGGAGCAGTTGAAGCTGTTGCATCAACTGGAGGACAATTTGCACCTCCAATCATGGGTGCTGTTGGCTTTATTATGGCTGAATTTTTAGGTGTGCCATATACTACTGTTATGCTTGCTGCTGCAATTCCTGCATTTTTATATTATTTAACGCTACTTATTGCTGTTCACTTTGAAGCCAAAAAACTCGGCTTAAAAGGTTTATCTGCTGAAAATATACCTTCTGCAATTATAGTTTTAAAAGAACGTGGGCATTTATTAATCCCTCTGATTGTTCTTTTAGTTGTATTATTTATGGGTTATACTCCTTTGTATGCTGCAAATGTTTCTATTCTAACTACCATTGTAGCCTCATGGCTTTCAAAAGATACACGCATGAGTTTTAAAACAATCATCAGGGCTTTGGACGAGGGCGCAAGAGGTGCTGTTGGCGTTGGTGTAGCGTGTGTAATTATAGGCATTATTATTGGGACTGTTTCTTTAACAGGTCTTGGGCTTACCTTTGGTTATGAGATTTTAAAGTATGTTAGCGACGGGCAGTTATACCTTGGTGGTGTACTTGTAATGCTTATGAGTATTGTGCTTGGAATGGGTGTACCTGGTGTTGCTGCTTATGTTATTGTCGCAACTGTTGCTGCTCCAATTTTAATTAAGCTTGGGGCAACACCTCTTGCTTCTCATATGTTCTGCTTAATTTATGCTTGCTTATCAAATATTACGCCTCCAGTTGCAATGTCTTCTTATATTGCTGCTGGTATTGCAAAATCAAATCAAACTCAAACGTCTATAATTGCTGTTAAGCTTGGGCTTAGTGGCTTTATTTTACCATTGTTTTTCTTAGATAATCCACTACTATTATATAGTCCAGAGCATGGGCTTATGAATACGATTGGAGCATTAATTTCTGCAATGCTTGGTGTTTGCGCTCTTGCTGCTGGTCTTTTAGGTTGGTTATTTGGACCATGTAATATTATTATGCGTGTTGGCTTGTTTGCAGTTGCCTTATTATGTTTAGACCCAAATATTTATACTGATATTTCAGGGCTTGCTCTTTTTGGTCTTATTTGTGTATTAAATAAAAAATCTAGCCAAAGTGCTTAATTTTGTTCATAAAAAAAGGAGAGATATATGAAATTGTTTAAGATTCTTACTGCTACAGCTTTAGTATTAAGCTTAGCTAGCGTTAGTGTTGCTTCTGAAAAAAAGAAGTTTAACATTAGCTTCCCAACTGCGGCTACAACTGGTGCTCTTTATCCACTTGGTGCTGGCATTGCAAATGTTTGGAATAACACATTACCTTATATTAATGCTCGTGTTCAATCTTCAAATGGTGGTATCCAAAATTTAAACTTGCTCAAGAGCAAAGATGCACAAGTTTCTTTTGCTGTATCAAGCATTGCATATGAAGCTTTAAAAGGTATGCGTGGCTTTAAAGGTCGTGCTTACGAAGATGTACGTGTAATTGCTGGTTTATACTACAATCCTAACCAAGTTGTGGCTAGAAAAGATAGTGGCGTTAAATCTTTAGCTGATTTTAAAGGTAAAACTTTTGCTCCAGGTGCTGCTGGCGGTACAACAGAAGTTGAATCACGTGTGCACTTTCCTAATGTAGGTATTAATTACCCTGATGATATTAAAGCACAATTTGTTGGCTTTACAGAGTCAATCGACCTTATGCGTAATAAACAAGTTGACGGCGTATGGATTATGGGTGGTATCCCAACAGCAGCTGTTACTGAAATGACAGCTACTGCTGGTGGACAATTACTTAGCATGAGCCCTGAGCTTGTTAAGAAAATGAAAGAGCAATACCCGTGGTATTCTGAATTCACCATTCCTGCTGGTACTTATGATGGTCAAACAGAAGCTGTTCGCACAACTGCTATCAAACTTTTGATGTTAACTGATGCTTCAGTTCCTGATGATGTTGTTTATGATTTAACTAAAGCTTTCTGGGAAAACCAAAGCGAAGTTGAAAAAGCTCATAAAGTTATGAAGTCTGTTAAAAAAGATGCGGCTGTTAGCGATTTAGGTGGTGTTCCACTTCATAAAGGCGCAGAAAAATATTATAAAGAAATCGGTCTAATTAAATAATTTAGTTCGATTTTTTAGGGGCAGATTTTCTGCCCCTTTTTTATTAACATCTTTTAAGATTTTCTTTCTTTTGGCTTAATTACTTTTTCACATGCTTGATTTATACTGCGTTAGCTTTAATTTTAAAATAAAAAAATCAAAAAAAGTGAAAATCCTTTAAAGTATCACTTTAAATCATTTTGAGTTGGCACTTTATTTGCTATATAACCGGTGACAGGTTTTTATGGGTATTTTTTTCCGCAGGAGGCTTATATAATGAATATTAAGACAGAAAGTATAACTGATATGCCATTTTATGAATTGGCAAAAAGTTTAGCTATACCGAATGCGCAACCAGAATTATATGCTTTTTTGAACAATTTAGTGAATGTTGCTGATCCTGCAATGCAAGAAATGGAAGATAATTTAGATAAATTAAAAGTTGCATTTATGGAAAGTGTTTATGAAATTTGTGAGCAGGAAAAAATTGACATTCATAAGCGTATAATTATGGGGTTTGATGCAACTGGGAATTTAATTCTCTTAGATAGTCACCCTCAAGCAGAACAAATTAATGATATACTCGCAAATACTCAAAAATTATGCTATGCCTTAAAGCAAATAGCAGTTGATAGCTATTTGTTGCAAAGCATTCAAGGTATAGGCAAAATTCTTAATAATGAAATAAAAGATGGTAGTAAGGTATTAGTTCAAAACTATCAAGTATGCTTTAAAGGTGAATTATCGCATTTTTACTATGCTTAGAAATAAATGACTGTATTTAGCAGACAAAAAAGCCTTAAGTTTAAATTCTTAAGGCTTTTTTTTATTATAATTATTTAACTTGCTTAATTAAAAAGTGAACGTTCTAAATTTCTAGAGTCATAATTGTCTTCAATTTTAG
>CAYJPK010000005.1:0-42231 GCA_964372035.1 uncultured Desulfovibrionaceae bacterium
CATTTTTATGATTCAAAGCTATGGTTTTCCATCATCGGCTTACAAAGTTTTTGTGTAAGCAAAAAATTTGCGCCACGCAAAACAAGCTAGAATTTATTTTATGGGTTAAAATTAAATTTATTCTAAGTACTTTTGTTCAAATTCTTCCATAACATTGTCTTCACCTTCTTCTAAGAAGTAGCGACCATATCTAAAACGAAATTCATGCTCTGCAAGTTCAGGAATTAATGACCTAAAATGCTGTTCATACTCAGCCCTAGCATGATCATCTTGAGCTAAATAACCGTTGCCAGCAAACATTAAAAATTCATCAGCACCAACTCTTGCGGCAATAAAGGTTGGCTCTTTAACGGTTTTAATGGTTTCAGACAATTTTGTAAGAACTAAGTTACCAATATCATGACCAAACATTTCGTTGATAGCCTTAAAATTTTTAATATCAATTTTTTGCATTGCAAAGTGCATAGTTGGATAAGTACTGATCAAATCTTTTACTTGTTCTCTAAAGCTTACGAGGTTAGGCAGTCCTGTTAACTCATCATAAAAAGCAACAGTTTCAATTTCTTTGATGCCTTTACGTCTTAAGTAAATAATCACTGTCAAGAAAATAAAGAAGGAAGCTAGAATTGCAATAAGTAAGTATTGAATACCATCAGAGATATTACGAATAAGAGTGTCAGACACATCTTCAGAAACAACAATAATGGACCAATCCCTAATATCAATAGGGCGGTATTCTAAAATTCTTTTTTCACCATTAATATAGGCAATCGTACCATTGCCATCAGGTTTTCTGGCTGTTATTGAATTAACAATCTCTTCATAACTAACGTTATTTTCAAATGTTGCGTATTTGTATGATGTTAAGTATTCGTCTTGATAGCTAGTACTTGTAATGACGTTACCACTACCATCTAGAATAATAGTGTAGCCTTTTTCATCAGCTTCATCAACAAGAGTTGTGAGAGTTTTAGTAATGAAATCAATGCTATATTCAACCATTACAACACCGATAATTTCATCGTTTTTTAGTATTGGTGCAGCGACTTCGATGACTTGCTGACCTGTGAATCTTGATTTAAATGGAGCAGTAACATTAATTTCACCGTGTAATGCAGTCTGAAATGCTGCATTGTTATTCATATTAACTTTTTTCAAGCTTGATAAGGTGGCAATACCGTCGTAATCAATGTAAATAACATTATCAATATCGAGATTTTTTTCTAAATTTCTCAAATATTCAACTAGAGCAGTTTCGTTATCTCCAAGAATTACAATTGTTTTTGCCATACTTCCTAAATTTGTTGCATGGCTTTTAATTGCGGCATTGATAGTTTCTCTTTGTTGGTTGGCAGTTAATGCTATATTATCAATTTCAGTTTTAACAAGCTTTATATTAGCATCTTTGTAGAATAGAAACATAAAAAATGTAACTAGCACAAAGCATAGTCCAAATAAAAAAAACTAGCCTGATTTTTCTTTTTAATGTTCATTTACTCTCCATATTGAATAAAATCACTATCTTATACAAATACTTAAAAATTAAATAAAATTTTGAACAATTATCATGTAGACTAAGGTTCCACCGCCAATACTTAAAAACACATTATTTTTAAGTTTATGCAGTAAAACAATAAAAATAGTTGCTATAATTTCAGCAATAGGCAAACTATCGCTCGTAAAACTAACATTGCGAAAGCAAAAAACAACTAATAAGCCAAGCATTGCAGGACTGAGGACATTTCCTAGGTGAACAATAAAATTTGGTAAGTCCTTCTTTTTACTAAAAAATAAAAACAATGTAAATCTATTTATAATAGCACCAAGGGCAACAGCAAAAACCATGATTAATAGCTCTAAATTTGTTAATTCCATAATTTTGCCTTTGCAATTAAACATACTAGAATTATAATCATTGATGGAATAATCATGTGCTGTGCACCGAAAATTAACAATGCAGCTATTGCACTAAAAATACCTATTAAGCCATAGCTTAAACCATTTTTTGCCTGCTCTAAAAATAGCACTAAAAACAATGCAGTTAAAACAAAATCAAGCCCTTTAATGTTAAATTCAATCAAAGAGCCAAGTAATGCACCAAGCACTCCCGCAATTATCCAGTAAGAGTAATTAAGTAAAGAGAAACACACATAAAAATATTTTTTATTTATGTGTTCTGCAGGTTTTATGCTTGTTAACACAGAAAATGTTTCATCGCAAAGTACGTAGATTAAAAGATATTTTGTTTTACCAAGTTCTTTATACTTTGGTAGCATTGGTATAGCATAAAATAAATGGCGTGCATTAACCATAAGGCTCAATAAAAAAGCTTGAATTGGATCAAATGAACTAAGTAGGGCAACTGCCAAAAATTGCATGCTTCCGCAAAATGCAATAGCACTCATCAAAAAAGTCCATAAAACACCATACCCACTTTTTTGCATGAGTAAACCATATGCCATACCAGAAATAAAAAAACCAGTTAAAATAGGAGTGGTATAAATAAAAGCATGTTTAAAAGCAGCCTTTAACTCATTATTATTTGAAGACATTTTTATATCATTTTTTTATAATTTGTAAGAATAAAGCCTCATTTTTTTAAATAAAAAAATGAGGCTAAAAGTAACCTTATTTTATGCAGTAATGATGGAAGTTTTGTAAAAGTTGTAAGCCAGGTTCACCGCTTTTTTCAGGGTGGAATTGTACAGCCCAAAGACCATCTTTACCATAAACAGAGCAAAATTCTAAGCCATAATTTGTGCTTGCAAGAGCAATGTCACTATCTGCCACTTCAACATAATAGCTATGCACAAAGTAAAACTGCGCATTTTCAGCAATGTCTTTAAAAAGAGGGCTTTGTTTTTTTATGTTAATATTATTCCAGCCCATGTGCGGAATACGAATGTCTTCATCATGATCTTTCAAGTTGTCAGGAAATTTAACACACTTTCCTTCGATAATTCCAAGTGTTTGAGTGTTATTTTCTTCGCTATAGTCAAGCATAATTTGACAACCAAGGCAAATGCCAAGTATTGGTTTTTTATTTACAAATGATTTTAAAACTTCATCTATTCCAGTTTTTTTTAACTCATTCATTGCTTGTCCTGCAGCACCAACTCCAGGAAAAATAATGCCATCAGCTTTTTTTAACACTTCTAAATCATTTGTAATTTCACAGTCTATTTTTAAATAGTCAAGACTACGCTTAACACTAGTTTGATTGCCTGCTTTATAATCTAATATCGCTAACACTAAATAAGCCCCAATATTTTATTTACACATTCATTTATTGATAAGTCATCAAGCTTAACACTTACATCAGCCCATTTTTTATAAAGAGCTTCCCTTTCAGCAAATAGACTTTCAATTGTTTGACCTTCAGCAATTACAAGTCCACGATCAGGATTTTTTGCAATGCGCTCCAATATAATAGGTAGTGAAACATCTAAATGAACAATGGTTCCAAATTTCTTTAAATGCTCCATCGTTGCATCACGATAAATCACGCTACCACCAGTTGAAATTACAGATCTAAAAATCCTAGTATCACAAATAATATCACGCTCTAAATCCAAAAACTCATCACGAGTCATATTATCTGTAATTTGTTGTAATTTGAGACCGTATGCAGATTCAATTAAAAAATCTGTATCAACTTGAGCATAATCTAAGCGTTGCGCTAACTCTTTACCTAAAGTGCTTTTGCCACAACCAGCCATGCCTATTAATATTATGTCTTTTTCACCTTCAAGCGGTGTTTTAAAAAAGTTTTTGGTGTCCACTATAATCCTTTTTATATTTCAAATAACATTTCAAGTTCATCACGAGTAAGTGACTTCCAAATATCTTGACCAGGTATAACAGCTTCTGCAATACCCCTTTTCATGTCTTGCAATTTCAAGATTTTTTCTTCTACAGTATTTTGACAAATAAGTTTGTAAGAGAAAACTTGACGTGTTTGACCAATACGGTGTGTACGGTCAGTCGCTTGACTTTCAATAGCAGGGTTCCACCATGGATCATAGTGAATAACATAGTCAGCACTTGTTAAGTTAAGACCAGTTCCACCTGCTTTAAGTGAAATCAAGAAGATTGGAATGTCAGGGCTATTATTAAACCTATCAACTTCTTCCATTCTATTTTTGCTTGTACCATCTAAGTAACAGAAAGGAATTTTGTTCATTTCAAGCCATGCTTTAATAATATGTAACATCTGCACAAATTGTGAGAAGACAAGAACTTTATGCCCCTCAGCAATTATATCATAAATCATATCTTTAAAGGCTTCAAACTTACCAGATGCAAGGCTAGAAGTACTAAAGCCAGGCATATCAAGGCGAAGTAGGCGAGGGTGACAGCAGATTTGACGCAATTTAAGTAGAGCATCAAGAATAGACATTTGACTTTTTGCCATACCTTTTTCATCAACATCAGCCAACACTTGATCACGTAATTTCTTAGAAAGTGCATGATAAAGTTCAGATTGTTCATCACTCATAGCACAGTAGCTTACGTTTTCAACCTTAGGTGGTAAGTCTTTTGCTACTTCAATCTTAGTACGACGTAAGATAAACGGCTTTACTCTTGAGCGTAAATATTCAAGACTTTCTCCATCTCCATCACGGATAGGCTTGATTACGCCACTTTGGAATGCATGCTGCGAACCAAGAAAACCAGGCATTAAGAATTCAAATAATGACCAAAGCTCAAATAAATTATTTTCAATCGGCGTACCAGATAAGCAAAGGCGAGTTCTTGCTTTAATATTACGAACTGATCTTGCTGTTATGGTATTAGGGTTTTTAATATTTTGAGCTTCATCTAAGATAACAGTATTAAATTCATTTTTTTCAAGTTCTTCTAAGTCACGACGAAGTAGGGCATAGGTTGTAATAACAAGGTCAGAATCTGCAACCTTTTTGAACATACCTTCACGGCGTGCTCCATAAATAATAAGACGCTTCAAATCAGGAACAAATTTTTCTGCTTCTCTATCCCAGTTCGGTAAAACAGATGTCGGAACAACAATTAAGTTTGGACCTTTTAAGCCTTTTTCATGTAAGTACTGGATAAAGGATAAGGTCTGAATTGTTTTACCAAGACCCATTTCATCAGCTAAAATGCCACCGAAGCCATATTCTGATAAAAAGTTAAGATATGCAATACCTTGCAACTGATAATTACGTAGTTCAGCCCGCAAGCCTTCAGGCTGTTCAATTGGTCTAATTTGCTCAAAGGTTGAGATTTTTTCCTTCAAAGAATTCCAGAAAGAATCAGTAATAGCCGTTGGCATATCTTCAAGTAAATTATTAAGAACTGGTGCTTCAAACTGCTTAAATTGTTGCTTAGGTGGCTTAGTTGGATCAAAACCCATAGCTTTTAATTTATGTGCAGTTTTTTCGAGCCATGCTTCAGGTAAGCTAGTATACGAGCCATCTTTTAACTGAACATAACGGCGACCCTTAACCCATGCTTTCCAGATTTTTTCAAGTGGGATTTTGCTACCATCATATTCAACAACAATATCAAGATTGAACCATTTATCTTCCTCATTACTTTCAACTTGAGCAATGATTGTTGGTTGTGAAATTCTAACCTTATAGCGTGACAAGGTTTGTTCACCATAAACACGCCAGTTTTCAACAAGCTGCGGATAATGGTCTAATAAAAATGATATTGCTTCCTCAGGTTCCATAAACCATTGGCGGTTAGAACGCATCTGAAAGCGCATATCTGCAAGCTGTTGCATAAGATTAGCTTCTTCGCTTTGGTCACGTCTAAACAAGAAAGTTTGTCCCTCAAAAACATAACTTCCTGTTTGAAAATCAGGGTTTGGACCAGAAATACTAAACTCACCATGAATAGTTTCATAAGTATTTTGTACTTCAAGCGTAAGTAAACTACCTTCTTCATCTAAATAAAGCTTAGGGTCATAAACAGCAGGCTGGAAAATAGGCTGCATAATCTGCAAGAATTCATCTGGCTCATAAAGCTCAGAGGAAGGAAGCCTTGCATAAACCCTATCTAAAAATTCAGAAATATTATCTTGTGGAACTATAGGTTGTGCCGCCACAAGGTTTTTTACCATGGTCGGTGATAGGCTAGTTTGCACAGGATAAAAACATTGATTTAAGCAAACCCATAGAGGCATTTGACCGTGAAAAGTAATATCATCTTCTTCTTCCGAAATAGAAAAAGGATCCTTGCCAGGGCGTTTTAACATCACATCAAATAATAATCCGTTTTCCCCAAGTACAGGCTTGAGCTTAATTGTAAGCGGATTATTTTCAATACGACATGGAATTTGTGTATCACGCCAAAAGAAATAATATTCACGGCGAATAGCCCAGAAAAACCATGAAACAAGTCCTTCAGGAATTTCAATCCTATGTCCATAATAATCAAGATAATGTCCAATTTGTTCTGCTACTTTAAGCAGTTGTGGTGATTGTTCGCACCATTGTGGATTTTCAATCACTTGCTCTAAGGTAGTTTCCTGGTGAACACTAGAAAGACCTGTTTTATTTTGTCTTGCTCTAAATAATTCAACAATTAAGCGACCAGGTTCTGGGTAAAATCTAAAAATAAGATAGTGACGACCAGGTTCTGGCTCAAAAGAGTTGGAATAAAAATTTCTATAGCTTTGACGCCAGTCTTGACGTTGCTTTTGAGTTTGAGTTTCAGCTTCTGCTTGCACATCATCTTTTTCAAGCTCATCAATTAATTGTAAGCAGAGTGCAACAACATGGCGACAAACACCAGTTGCAGCCTCATGACAATTACATTCTTGATGAACTGTATTATCGTCAATATTAATCTTGATTGACGGACTGTAGTTTTGAAAATCTTCACCTTGCACAACGCCACTAACACTCCAAATGCTAGATTCTTTGCCAATATCAATGCGTTGCACACCTTTTTGTTTGACTATATCGTGTCCGGATTCACGTATGTATTCAAAAGTCGAGCCATCTAAAAATGCTTGCAATGCTGAACGAGCAACTACTTCATCTCTGTGAATCATTTTGAAAAATCCTTGTTATGTGTTTAGATAACAGTCTAGAATATATATTATTACACTTTGAATTAGATTTTATCGGACATAAAAAATGTATTTAACGAAAACAATAAAAAACTAAATAATAACTAAAATCCTATTCTTCATTTTTATATAACCCACAAATTAGATGTTTTCAAGTGAATAATTTTTTGTTATATATAATTTTAAGTGAGTTTTTATGTTTAAAACAAGGAAAGACAAATGAAATTAAATGCTTATGCTAAAATATTTTTTTTAAATATTTTTTTAATACTTTCTAGTGGTTTTTTTGCACACGCAAATATAGCAGAAAAATATACAACAGGCGATAGAATTATATTTGGCTCTATAGGTGAGCCTAGTAATCTTATTCCTGCTTTGGCTTCTGATTCTGCTTCACACGAAATAAGTTCACACTTATTTGTGTCTCCTTTAAGATATAACAAATTACTTGAAGTAGAGCCGTTTGCAGCAAAGTCTTATGAAGTTTTAAATGATGGTAAATTGCTTAAGTTTGAACTTCGTGAGGATATAAAATGGGCTGATGGAGTTGAATTAACTGCTGATGATGTTGAGTTTACGTATAAAATGATGATTGATCCAAAAACTCCAACTGCATATGCTGCAAATTTTTTAGCAATTAAGGAATTTAAAAAAACAGGTAAGTTTAGCTTTGAAGTTTATTATGAAAAGCCTTATTCAAGCTCAATTCAAACTTGGATGAGCTCAATTATGCCAAAGCACCTTTTAGAGGGGCAAGATTTACAAACTACTAAGTTCAGTCGCAATCCTGTAGGAGCTGGACCTTTTAAATTAAAGGCATGGAATGTTGGAGCAAATGTTATACTTGAAGCCTCTGATACTTATTTTGAGGGTAGACCATATATTGATGAAATTATTTATAAACTGATTCCTGATAGCTCAACAATGTTTTTAGAATTAAAAGCAGGTAATTTAGATAGTATGTCTTTATCACCACAGCAATATTTACGCCAAACAAATGGTAAGTTTTGGGAAGATAATTATAGAAAATATAAGTATTTATCCTTTGCATATACCTACCTCGGATATAACCTCAAGCACCCGTTTTTTAAAGATGAAAAAGTCCGCCAAGCTCTTACGTATGCTATTGATAGACAATCCATAATTGATGGTGTATTATTAGGTCAAGGCGAGGTTACAAATGGTTCGTTCAAGCCTGGGTCATGGGCTTATAATAAAAATATTGTGCCATACCCATATTCACCTGGCAAGGCTCGTGAATTATTGAAAGAAGCTGGTTTTGAGTTGAATGAAGATGGTCTATTAGAGCGAGATGGTAAGGTTTTTTCTTTTAGTATTATAACAAATCAAGGAAATACTCAAAGAATTCAGTGTGCTGTAATTATTCAAAGTCAACTTCGAGAACTTGGTATTGAAGTGAAAGTCCGCACAATTGAGTGGGCAGCATTTGTAAATGAATTTATTAATAAAAAGCGTTTTGAGGCCGTTATTTTAGGTTGGACGATTCCACAAGACCCAAACCCATTTGACGTTTGGCACTCCTCAAAAGCAAAGGGTAATGGGCTTAACTTTATTTCATACTCAAATAAAGAAGTAGATGAATTATTAGAAAAAGCTCAAAATACCACTGGCTTAGAAGCAAGAAAAAAAGCATTTGATAGATTTCAAGAAATAGTGCATAAAGAACAGCCATATACATTTTTATATGTGCCGTATGCCTTACCAACTGTGCAGGCAAGATTTCATGGAATTAAGCCTGAACCAGCTGGAATTATGTATAATTTTGATAAATGGTATGTTCCAAAAGACATGCAAAAATACTCGGTAAAGCCTTAACAAATAGGTTGTTTTACAATAACTTTAAAAAATTGTGAGCCAATATGTCTGAAAGTGTAGCAAATTTATTACCAATTCAAACTGTTTTAGATAAAATGAATAACTATGCGTCAACTGAAGAGCTGGAGCTTGTTAAAAAAGCTTATGAATATGGTGTGCAATCGCATGAGGGACAATTTCGTCTTTCTGGTGAGCCATATTTTTCGCACCCATATGCTGTTGCAAGTATTTTAGCTGATTTATCTTTTGATGCATATACAGTTTCGGCTGCGCTTTTGCATGATGTTGTTGAAGATAGTAAGGCTACTGTTGAAGATATTGGTGAAATGTTTAGTGATCAAGTGGCTGATATTGTTGATGGTGTTACAAAAATCAGTAAGATGAATTTTGAAACACGTGAAGAAGCGCAAGCAGAAAATATTCGCAAAATGATTTTAGCTATGTCACGTGATATTCGTGTTCCAATTGTAAAGCTTGCTGATAGACTTCATAATATGCGTACTTTGGAATTTCAAAAGCCGCACCGCAAAAAGCCGATTGCTGAAGAAACGATGGATATTTATGCACCGCTTGCTAATCGACTTGGACTCCACAGAATTAAACTTGAACTTGAAGACTTAAGTTTTAAATACATTAAGCCAGATGTTTATTCTCAAATTACAGATTGGATGAAAACGAACCAAGTTGCAGAACGTAAGCTTGTTAGTCGTATCATTGATTTGCTTGAACTTATTTTAAAAGAAAATGACATTAAAGGTTCAGTTTGGGGACGCATTAAGCACGTTTATAGTATTCACAAAAAAATGGTAGAACAAAATTTAATCTTAGATGATATGCACGATATTTTAGCCTTTCGTGTTATTGTTGATGAGGTTAAGGATTGTTACGCTATGCTTGGTCTGGTTCATGCAAAATGGAAGCCAGTTCCTGGGCGTTTTAAAGACTATATTTCAATGCCAAAGGCTAATGGTTACCAGAGTTTACATACAACTGTTTTTGGACCAGAGGGCGAGAGAATTGAAATTCAAATACGTACAGAGGAAATGCACCGCCTAGCAGAACATGGTGTTGCTTCCCACTGGCTTTATAAAGAACGTCATCGCCAAATATCTGTTCAAGATGCGCCACAATTTGAGTGGCTTCGTGAAATTGTTAATCGCCAGCAAGATGAGTCAGATTCTAAAGAATTTATGAACTCACTTCGCATGGACTTATTTAATGATGAAATTTATATTTTTACGCCAAATGGTGATGTTAAAGAATTGCCAGATGGTGCAACGCCTCTAGATTTTGCGTTTTTAGTACATACAGAGGTCGGTTCACGCTGTGTTGGTGCTAAGGTTAATGGCAAATTAGTTCCACTTAATACAGGCTTAAAAAGTGGTGATACTGTTGAAATTATTACAGATAAAAACCGCCGTCCAAGCCAAGACTGGCTTAAAATTGTTAAAACAGCTAAAGCTAGAAACCGTATTCAACAATACTTAAGAACAGAAGAGCGCAACGCTGCTATCTTATTAGGTAAAGAAATGCTTGATAAGGAAGGGCGTAAGGTTAGCATTAATATTGCTAGAGCTGAGAAAGAAGGCTTCTTAGACGAGCTTATTAAACATATGAATTTGCAATCAGCAAGTGATCTTTATGCTTCTGTTGGTTATGCAAAAAATTCACCACGAACCATTGTTCGCCGTTTACAAGCTTTAATTATGCCTGAAACAGCTGAAGATGCTGTTGAGCCAATTACTACTGCAAAATTACCTGAAGTGGCTGAGACAAAACAAGACAAAAGTAATGCCTCACGCTTTATTACAGTTCGTGGTATTGATGATGTTATGGTGCGTTATGCGCATTGCTGTAACCCAGTTCCAGGTGATGATATTGTTGGCTTTGTAAGTCGTGGTCGTGGTGTTGTTGTTCATACAAGTTCTTGTCCAAATATTGTTGAAATGGAGCCTGATCGCTTGATTTCTGTTCAATGGGACGGGCATGAATCAATGCCATATCCAGCTCGTGTTCATATGCTTACAAAGAACGAAAAAGGCACGCTTGCCATGATTGCAATTGTGCTTCGTGATGAAGATGTGAACTTGACTAGTGCTGTTATTGAAACTACGCTAGATGGACGTTGTGAAATGGATTTAGTTATTGAAGTTAGGGATTTAGCCCACCTTTATTTAACAATGGATAAATTACGTCATTTACCGGCTATACTTGAGGTTGTGCGTGGTAGTGCAGAAGAAAATTAATTTTAAAATAGGATATATACATGAGTAATTTAAAAGATATGTACAAAACTGTAGTTAAAGACGATTTCCCAGAAGATTTAACAATTACAATGGGAGATAATGTTTTAAGCTTTAAGCGTAGAGCTTGGGATTTTGATGGTGAGGTTAAAGGTCTTCGCTATGGTGAAAATCCTGATCAGCCTGCGGCTCTTTATCGCCTTGAAAGCGGTGCACCTATTGTGCAAGACAAAAAATGGCGTGGTGCAGGGGATAGTATTATCTCTGACTTACGTGAAGAGCAAATTTTACAAGCTGGTAAACACCCAGGTAAAACTAACTTAACTGACGTTGATAACGGCATTAATATCTTACAATATTTAACTGATAGAGCTTCTGCTGTTATTTTAAAACACAATAATCCTTGCGGTGCGGCATGGTCAAAAGAAAGTATTGACGATGCTTTATCAAAGGCGTTTTGGTGTGACCGCATTGCAGCCTTTGGTGGTGCAGTAATTGTTAACCGCCCACTTAATATGGAAGCGGCTAAATTAATTGCAGATAATTATTTTGAGGTTGTGGCTGCTCCATCATTTGAAGCTGGAACTCTTGAGCTTTTAGCAACACGTAAAAACTTACGCATTATGCAAATTTCAGCTTTAGCAGAACTTGAAAAAATTGCATACCAACCATTTTTAGATATTAAGTCACTTTCTGATGGTGGTCTTATTATTCAGCAATCTTTTGTAAATCGTATTCGTACTGTTGAAGATTTCTTACCAGCGGCAGCAACTGATAAAAACGGTACAAGCGTAAATGCTCGTGTGCCAAGTAAAGAAGAAGCAGATGACTTATTATTTGCTTGGGCAGTTGAAGCTGGGGTTACCTCAAATTCTGTAATCTTTGCAAAAGATGGCGCAACAGTTGCAATTGGCACTGGTGAACAGGATAGAGTTGGTTGTGTTGAACTTGCAATTTATAAAGCTTACACAAAGTATGCTGATAAATTATGCTTTAAGAAAGAAAATATGCCACTTTATGACTTGCAACAAAAAGCATTGTCAGATGAAGCTGCGGCAAAAAGTTTGGCTGAAATCAATGAGCAAACAAGAAATGACAAGGGCGGCTTAAAAGGTACTGTTATGGTATCTGACGGTTTCTTCCCATTTAGAGATGGCGTTGATGTTGCAGTTGCACAAGGCGTTGTTGCGATTGCACAACCAGGTGGCTCAATGCGTGATGTTGAAGTTATTATGGCTACAAATGAGCAAAGCCCACAAGTAGCAATGGTATTTACAGGTCAAAGGTCATTTAAACATTAGGATTTAATATGTTGCAAGTTCCCACTGCGGGCAGCGTTGTTGAGTTTTTACATGCAAATATTGTTCAAATAGCCTTTGTATTAGAAGATAATAATGGTAAATTACGCCTACTCTTACCGAATAGGCGTGAAATGCCACTTCATCAAAATCGCTTGTTGCCTTGGTTTGGTCCAAGCTATAAAGCTGATTTAAGTAAGGAAGAAATTGTTCAAATTCTTAATAAGCATCAAGGTGCTAGAGAAAAAATTGCAGAAGAAATTAATGTTTTTGAACTTTGGGAAATCAGTTCACCAGAGCTAAATGTTGCAAAGGCACAGTGGTTTAGTGAGCTGATTTTTAGTGAGCCAAGTGTTGATCATATTAGTGCGTGCGCAAGAGCGTTATTTAACTTTAAGTCACACTTTAAGTTTAATGGTAAAGAGTTTGAAATCTTTTCTGCTGAATATGTAGCAGATCGTATTGAGGCAGAAAAGTCAATTAGAGCAAAAGAAAAATTTGTTAAACAAACAATGGCTTGGTTTAGTGTTTTATGGGATATTCACTGTAAAAAACGAAAGCTTGAAGATGTTGAAGAGCATGAATATCCAAGTGATGATGTTATTTTGCAAATCAAAAACTTGCTTATGTTACGCTTGGCTAATCCTGAACATGATCAGCCACTATGGAAATCGTTAACAAAGTTGATTTCTGATGATATTCACCTTGCGTTATTTTTAGCTACTGCTTGGGAACTTGTACCGCCTCATTATAATTATTTACTTGATGTTGCAGGTTATAGTGCTAATGATACTTGGGCAAATCAGTTTGAAAAAGAAACTCAAGTTCTTAATAAGCTTGCTAGACGTGAACTTGAGAATAAGCTTGACTATCCGTTTATTAGTATTGATGGTGTAAGCACTAGCGATATTGATGATGCTTTTTACATTGAAGAAGATGGTGAAAATTATCGTCTTTTTGTGGCTTTATCGTGCCCAGCACTAAATTGGAATTTTGGAACTCCGCTTGACAAAACTGTTGCAAGTAGAGCTACTAGTTTATATTTGCCAGAAGGAAGTCACCATATGTTGCCGGAGTGCCTTGGTACTAACACCTATAGTTTGAAAAGTGATAGTCCTAAGCAAGCCCTAATTTTTAATTGTTTAATTTCAAAAGATGGCAAAGTAATTGAATTTACACCAAGTATTTGTACTGTAAATATTGCAGAAAATTTAACATATTTTGAAGCTGAAGATATTTTAACTGGCAAAAATGAGCTTGAAAATAATAGAGCAAGTAAATACTCTAAACAGCTTATATTAGCTTGTGATTTAGCTAAGGCTAGGAAAGAGCTTAGAGTTTTGCAGGGTGCTGTAATAATTGAAAAACCAGAGCCTAAAGTTGTTCTCAATTATGAAAATAATGATGTCGTTGTTAGCATTGAGGAAGAAGAAAATATTGGCGATGCTAATTTATTAGTATCTGAGATAATGATTTTGGCAAATGCTAGCATTGGAGCTTTTGCGATTAAGAATGATTTTTCACTATTATACCGCACGCAAGATATTACAATTCCAAGAGAATATGTTGGAGTTTGGACGCAACCACACAAAATTGCTAAAATAATTAGAGCTTTAACTCCAGCTAAAATCGAAACAAGTCCGAGGCAACACGTTGGAATTGGTGAGGCTGCTTATGCTCCGGTGAGTTCACCTTTAAGGCGTTATCAAGACTTGATTAATGAAGCGCAAGTTGTACATTTTATACAAAATGCTAGCCCAAAATGGAGTAAAGAAGAGCTTGAAAATTTAGCTCTACAACTTTCAATTCGCCTTGAATCAGTTGGACAGGTGCAAAAAACACGCCCTAGATATTGGAAATTGCTATATTTCAAACAACAAGGTGATAGAAAATGGTGGGATGGTGTAATTACTGATGAGAATGATAATTTTGTTTGGGTAAATCTCGTTAAAGAACAAATATTCTTGCGAGCTAGGCGAAATTTATTTTCAGAGCGCACCCACCCTGGAACTGAATTGCAAGTTAGAATTAATAAGGTGAATCCACTTAGAAATGAAATGCATCTTGCAGAAACAATGGATTTTTAATCACGTGAGTAAAGGAATAAATATATGACTACAGGCGTGTTATGCGTGATATTTGCATATTTTTTAGGCTCGATTCCCTTTGGCTTATTAATAGCAAAAACATTTTGTAATATTGACCCTCGCACATCAGGCAGTAAAAATGTTGGTTCAACTAATGTGGCTAGACTTTGTGGTAAAAAATGGGGAACAGCAACTTTAATTTGTGATATATTAAAAGGACTTATTCCAGTCTATATCTGTATGCAAATTGTTGATGATCCACTTTATTATAACTTAACGGCAATTGCTGCTATTTTAGGTCATTTATTTTCTTGTTTCTTAAAATTCAAAGGTGGAAAAGCTGTTGCGACTTCTATAGGCGTGCTAATTCCCTTAGCTTTTTATCCTCTTTTAATTTCGGTAATTGCTTGCGTGCTAATTATTTGGCGTACAAAATATGTTTCTCTTGGTTCACTTTTTATGGTGACTTTACTACCTATTATCTTGATTTATCAAAAAGATTATAGTGTGTTACCTGTAGTGTTAGTTATTACTGCCTTTGTTTATTATCGTCATGTTGATAATATTAAGCGTCTTTTGAAGGGCGAAGAAAAAGCATGGCAAAAAAGTAAAAATGAAGATGAATAATTTTTGATTTAAACAAAAAGCCTAGAACTTGTGAATTATTGCAAGTTCTTCTTTTTTAATGTGTTTAAATTGCATTTTGTAAAAAAACTTTTTCAAACATTTTAAAAGCTGACTTGACTAAAAGTCTAAAAAGCTTAAAATATTTAAAATACTTTATCGTTGCGGAGGAAAATATGAGTTTTAAATTTTTGCATAATAATATAAATGTACTTGATCTTGAAAAATCAATTGCGTTTTATGAAAAAGCCTTGAATCTAAAGGTTGTTCGCACACATGAACCAGAAGACAAAAGCTTTAAACTGGTTTACTTAGGTGATGGCGGTCAAAGTTCACATACTTTAGAGCTTACTTGGATTAAAGGACGCACTGAAGCATATAACTTGGGTGAAAATGAATTCCATATTGCATTTGGCACTGATGACATGGAAAAAGCTCATGCACTACATACAGAAATGAATTGCATTTGCTATGAAAATCCTGAGATGGGTATTTATTTTATTAGTGATCCTGATGGTTACTGGCTTGAAGTTGTGCCAAACGATAGGCATGGTAATTAATAATTAGTCGATGATGAAAAACATGTTAACATGTAGTAATAAAAAAAATTAATAGTTACAATAAACAAATAAAAATGCAAGAATAAGAACATAAAATGTACTTTTCTTGCATTTTTATTTTTTTAATACCTACAATAAAGTATCACTTTTTAGTAGGTATAACAAGCTGTTACTTTAAAGCAATAACTTCAATTTCAATTTTTGCATCAAGTGGAAGTGCTGCTACTGCAATTGTTGATCTTGCAGGAAAAGGCGCTTTAAAGAATGCTGCATAAGCTTCATTTACTCTAGCAAAATCAGCCATATCTGTAAGGAAAATTGTTACCTTAACAACTTTTTCCATGCTAGAACCAGCTTCTTCTAAAATAGCTTTGATATTGCTAAGTGACTGAGTTGCTAATTCTTTAACATCAACTCCCATAGACTTTGTAGTAGGGTCAATCGGTAATTGACCAGATACGAAAACTAAATTATCTGTAGCAATCGCTTGTGAATATGGACCAATTGCTTCAGGTGCATTTTTACATTGAATGCTTTTTTTTGTAGTTTCTTCTGACATATTTTCTCCAAAATAATTTGATATATAAATAATACCTTGCTGAATATATAGTTTTAATAGTACAAATTATCAATAAATGCAAGCAAAAAGCTTTAGGCTTTTATGCTTCTATAATGATTTACAGAAACAGCTTTGAATTAATTGAATAAATAACCGTAACTAATAGCAAGGGTGTCAGTTTTTGCAATAATCTTTGCTACAACATCATCAATTTGATCTGGGCTAACAACACCAATTTCACGATCTAAAAAATGGCGCAGAGTTTCTTCACTTTGTGAAAAAGCCCATACAACACTATAAGCAGAGCCAATTGATGGTCTATCTTTAAACTCAGAAATTGTAGAAAGCAAAATACGAATTTTTGGCTTGTTTTCTTCTGTTAAATCAAATAGGTTACTGCCGTTAAGAACTTCTTTGATCCTAGTATTTAGGCGAGCACCAATGCTATCAGTGCCTTCATGCTCAACAGCAATTGCAGTACTACGTTCAACAATTTTTGTTGGTGTGTCTGGAATTGTTGTTGCATTTTCTGCTGCCATTACACTAGAGCTAAAACAAAAACATAAAACAAAGATACTTAACCAAATTTTACGCATATAATACTCTCCAAAAAAATAATTTAAAAAAGCTCGACATCATGCCGAGCTTATATGACAAAAAGCTAATTAACCACCGCAACCGCCACCGCATGATGAACAACCGCCACCAAGTCCAGCAATTTCTTTTTCAGATTCAACGGTAAAACCCATGTAATCCATATCAATGTTGATTGAACCAGTTTGAGCAAAAAGTTCTTTTTCGATACAAATGGTATAACCACCACTTTCAAAAGCTTCATCGCCTTCATTTGCTTCATCAAGGGCAAGAGTAAGTTTAGGACCAGAGCAACCACCAGAGGCTAAAAACACTCTAATACCTGATTTTTCTTTATCTGCAAAATAAGCATCAAGCTCTTTTTGCGCAGTTTCTTTTAAATTAATCATATTTTATCTCCTTAAAATACGGTACTTGCTATTTAGATAAGGCAAGTGTATATTTTGTCAAGAAAATATGCAAGACAATAATAATTAATAAGTGAGGTTTTTTTATGATTAGTGTTGATATGCATTCGCATACAGCTTTTAGCCATGCTCTTGATAGTGTAGAGGACATGTTTAATACTGCAAAAGCCGCAGGATTTAAGATTTTTGGCTTTTCAGAGCACTCACCACGACCATTTGGCTATGATTATCCTGTTGAGTACCGTGAACAATTAACAGCAGGTTTTGAAGACTATATTACGCAGGTAACTAATCTTAAAAACTCACAGAGTGATGTTCAAGTCTTGTTAGGTTTAGAAGTGGACTGGTTTGAAGATGAAACTGATTTTATTCAAAAAGCAATTAAAGAATATGATTATGATTATTTAATTGCTGGTGTGCATTTTTTAAAAAAATGGCCATTTGACTCTCTTCCCCTTGACTGGGAGGCAGATGATGTTGATTATAATAAACACTACACAGATTATTTTTTAACTTTAAAAAAAATGGCACAGACATCATGGTTTAATATTGCGGCTCACCCTGATATCATTAAAATATTCAGTGTGAAAAAATTCCATGACTGGTTAAATGATGACAACTTAGATTTAGTCCGTGATGCTTTAGTTGCTATGAAAGAAAGTGACATGGCAATGGAAATTTCTTCAGCGGGGCTTAGAAAGCCATGTTCTGAAATTTACCCATGCCCTAAAATTATGGAGATAGCAAAAGATTTAAAGCTTGATATTAGCTTTGCGTCTGATGCTCACAGTGTAACACATATAAATTATGCTTTTGATGAACTTGAAAAATACGCTGCAAGTTATGGATATACAAAGAGTTGTTACTTTGTTAAAAAGCAAAAAATGTATAGAGATTTTATTTAATGAATAAACTTATTCAACCTAAATTTCTACCTACTACAAAGGAAGAAATGTTAGATCTTGGCTGGGACGAGCTTGATATTTTACTTGTAAATGGTGATGCTTATGTAGATCACCCAAGCTTTGGAGCAGCCTTACTTGGGCGTTATTTAGTAGCGCATGGCTATAGGGTTGGCATTATTGCACAACCGAAATTTGACGATACTACTGACATCATGGCAATGGGTAGACCTAGGCTTTTTGCAGGGGTTTCAGCTGGTGCTATTGATTCAATGCTTGCCCACTATACGGCTTTTCGTAAAAAACGCCATAATGATGAATATACTGCTGGTGGCAGCCATGGTGCTCGTCCTAATCGTGCAGTTATTATTTATAGTAACTTACTGCGCAGAGCATTTCCAAAATTGCCTGTAGTTGCAGGCGGTATTGAAGCTTCACTTAGACGCTTTACTCACTATGATTTTTGGACAGATAGCTTGCGTAAATCGTTATTATTTGATGCAAAACTCGATTTAGTTATTTATGGAATGGGCGAAAAAGCCATTGTTAATGTTGCAAATAATTTAGATAAAGCCGTTAAAAGTGGTGATAGTTTTGAGCTTAGTGAAGTCTTAGCTGGCATTAAAGGCACAGCAAGAATTCTTAATAAAAAAGCACTTGAAAATTTAAATTCAGAATATATTGAGCTTCCAAGTTTTGAAGAGCAAATTGAAGATAGGGCAAAGGTTTTAGAAGCCGCATTATTACATGAAAAGCATATGCATATTGGTAAAATGCCAATTTTAGAGCGTATGGGAGATAGGGCAATTTGGCTAGAACCAGCTCAAAACATTGATAGTAAAGACCTTGATTTTATATATACTTTACCTTTTTCACGTATTGCACACCCAAAATATAAGCAAGAAATTCCGGCTGCAAGCATGATTAAAAATAGTATTACTGGGCATCGTGGTTGCGGCGGTGGTTGCAGTTTTTGTTCTTTAACACTTCACCAAGGTCGTAAAATTACTTCTCGCTCAGCTAAGTCAATTTTAGATGAAGTTGCAACAATTGCTAAAAGCTCTAAAAAGCCTGTATCTATTACAGATATTGGTGGACCAAGTGCGAACATGTGGCAAGCTGTTTGTGCTGTAAACAAAGCAAGTTGCGAGCGTAGGTCTTGTTTATTTCCTGAAATATGTAAGCATTTTATTGTTGACCAAAACGAAACAATTGATTTGCTTCGGGCAACTGAACGTGTTGAAAATATTAGGAATGTTAGAGTTGCAAGTGGTATACGCTTTGATTTGGCAATTCAAGACAAAGAGGCGCTTGCTGCTTATGTCAAAGAATTTACAGGTGGGCAATTAAAATTAGCACCTGAACATTCTTCAAATACTGTTTTAAAAAATATGCGCAAACCAAGCTTAGAAGTTTTTGAAAAATGCTTGAGCCTATTTAAAAAATATTCACGTCAGAAACAAAAAGAGCAATATATTGTGCCTTATTTAATGAGTGCCATGCCTGGTTGTACTGATAAAGATATGAAGGACTTAGCTCTTTGGCTTGAAAATCGTAATTGGCAACCTCAACAAGTTCAATGCTTTATCCCAACGCCAGGAACTGTTGCAACTGCTATGTATTATAGTGGTTTAGATGAGAGTGGAAGGGATATTTTTGTGGCTTATACTGATGCGCAAAGATTACGACAACATGGCTTTTTAATAAAAACTGAAAGAGTAAAACCACCTCAAAAAATACATACTAGTCGAAGATAAAATAAAAAAATGTGCTAGTTCAAACCTAGAGCTAGCACACTTTTTTTATAAAATTTAAACTAAAATTATTTTGCTAAAGCACTAAGGCACTCATGTGCATTTTTAAGTTCTTCAGGAATATTAATATTTTGAGGGCAAAGTTCAACACAAGCTCCACATTCAGTACATTTATCAGCTCTATCATCAATAGATTTTAAGTTGATATTATATAACGTGTTCGCCCAGAAAGTATCGTTAAAGAGTGAAAATGAATTATAAATCTGAAAAACATTAGGAATATTAACACCAAATTGGCAAGGCATACAATAAGCGCAACCAGTACACTCAACCTTATTGCGTGAGTCAAAAATCTTCTTAACTTCAGCAATTGCAGCAAAATCATCTTGAGTTAAGGTGTTAGCTAAATGCTCATCAGCCACACGGCAATTTTCCTCAATTTGTGATAACTCATTCATTCCACTAAGTACACAGGATATTTTAGGATTATCAAATAAGAAACGAAGTCCCCATTCAGCAGGGCTATAGTTTCTGCCAGTTTTATTCCAAATTTCCTGAATATCGTTTGGAGGTGTTTTTGTAAGACTACCACCTTTAAGCGGTTCCATAATTACAACATCAAGACCTTTTGAACTTGCATACTCTAAACCTTTTGTACCAGCTTGAAAATTAATATCCATATAATTATATTGAATTTGGCAAAAATCCCAGTCAAAACCATCAACAATTGTTGGAAAAGCACTATAATCATCGTGGAATGAAAAACCAATATGCTGAACTTTACCTTGTTTTTTTAGAGCTTCAATAAAGTCTAAGCCACCGTTTTCTTTAAAAATTTTATAGCGACTAGAAGATAAATTATGCACAAGGTAATAATCAAAATAATCAGTTTTCAATTTTTCTAACTGTTCGTTAAAAGCCTGTTCAAATTTATCAGGTTTATCAAAAAACATTTGATTTAATTTTGTGGCAAGAAAAATTTTATTGCGTAACTTTTCTTTTTTTAACGCTTCGCCAAGTGCTAGCTCACTTGAAAAATTATGATAATTGTAAGCAGTATCAAAATAATTGATACCACGTTCAAAAGACTCCATGATAAGAGGGTGAGTTTTATTGATATCAGCATCAATAGCTCTATTTGTACCTCCATCAACAGTTGGTAAGCGCATACAGCCAAAACCAAGCACTGAAACTTTATTTGTCCCAAGTGTACGATATTGCATTTTTTTACCTCATTTTGTCTAAAAATCCATGTAATATATTAACCGCTTGATGCAACCTTGCGAACTAATAATTCATCTCCAGGATATACAGCTCTATCTGAAGTTAAAAGTTCTTTACCTCTTGCAACAATAGCTGTGCAGGGTGGTAAATTTAATTGTTGTAGTACACCACGCACACTTTTTACTTTTCTTAGTTCAATAATCTTTTCTTCTGGCTGGAGCAGTACTTTTACTGGTTCCCTGCCTTTATTTCTAATTAAATCTTCATGATAAATAGGAGGAGTTTCACTCATTTTATTTAACCTTATTTCTTTTTTATTGCTACCGGTTGTACCATATTTTCAGGTTTAAGTAGCTCATTTAATTCATTTTCGCTCATAATATTTTTTTCAATTAATAGCTCTCTAACGCCTTTACCTGTTTTAAAGGCGGCTTTAGCAACTTCAGCACATAATTCATAGCCAATAAATGGTACAAGTGCAGTGATTAAACCTATGGAATTATTAACCATATTATGGCAATGTTCTTCGTTTGCAGTAATGTCTTTTATGCATTTATCAGCAAGAGTGTAGCAAGCATTTGTAAGCATACTAATGGACTTAAAGAGTGAAAACCCAATGATAGGCTCCATTACATTCAACTCTAGCTGTCCAGCTTCAGCCGCCATACTAACGGTCATATCATGCCCAACAACGGCAAAGGCAACTTGGTTTACAACTTCTGGGATTACAGGATTTACCTTACCAGGCATAATTGATGAACCAGGTGCTCGAGGTGGTAAATTTATTTCATTTAAGCCACAACGAGGGCCACTTGATAAGAGTCTTAAATCGTTACAAATTTTAGATAGCTTAACTGCCACACGCTTAAGCACTCCTGACAATTGAACGTAAGCTCCAGTATCTTGAGTTGCTTCAACTAAATTTGCAGCACTAACAAGATTAATGCCACTTTCTTCTTTTAAATGCATAGTGACTAGATCTTTGTATTCTGGAACAGTATTAATTCCAGTACCAATTGCTGTTGCACCTAGGTTAATTTCACGCATAAGGCTTGAAGCCTCTTGAACTCTTAGTATGTCCTCACGAATCATTTCAGCCCAAGCATGAAATTCTTGCCCAAGTGTCATTGGAACTGCATCTTGCAACTGAGTACGACCCATTTTAAGAATATGTGAAAACTCATCGCCTTTTTTGGCAAAGTGCTGGCTTAAATAAGTCATTGCTTCACAAATAGAACGAAGCTCATAAATTAATGTCATTCTAATTGCTGTTGGGTAAACATCATTAGTTGATTGTGACATATTAATATCATTATTAGGGTGCAGGTAATCATATTCACCTTTTTTACGCCCCATATGCTCAAGCCCACGATTACAAATAACCTCATTTGCATTCATGTTCGTGCTTGTGCCAGCTCCGCCTTGTACTGCATCAACAATAAATTCTTCTAAAAAATCTCCACGGATTAATTCATTGCAAGCTTTAACAATTGCATCAGTTTTTTCTTGTTCAAGTAGTCCAAGCTCATTGTTAGTAATTGCAGCAACTTTTTTAATTTGTGCTAATGATTTGATTAAACTAGGAAATCTACCAATAGTTGTGCCTGTTATATTGTAACTCTCAACACCACGCAAAGTCTGGCAACCATAATATGCTTCAACAGGAACTTTGAGTTCGCCAAGGCTATCATGCTCTAGTCTAAATTCATGCATAAATCACTCCGTTAATTTTAAGCGTTTATTTTTTTAAGTGCCTCATCTAGTCTGTTTTGTAAGATTTTTGTAATACTATGATATTCAAGCAGCCCCTTTTGAGTTTGCTTAAGTTCGTAGCCACAATTTTTAATTGTAGAGCTTATAGAGCCTTCGTCCTCACCGCCAATATCTTGTTTTACATGCACACCAACCACCATCAAAAGAGGGTGTATTGATACTTTTTTAGTATTACGCTCTTTTAAAATTTCAAGTACACTTTCTAAGCTTGGGTTAACCTCACCTTCAAACTTATCTTCACCTAAAATGCATACATAAGCATTTTTATTCAATTTTGATAGCTCATATTGCAAAGCAGGATAAGCCAAACCACCTTCATGGTCAGTGCCGTGCCCTACAAATAAAATTGCTTCATCGCTCAAGCATGGTTCACAAATCTCTAAAAGTGCAGAACTAACTTCGCTTAAGCTTTGAGAATTTGCAATAAGTGGCTTTGTAACAACAATTTCAAGTTCAGTTTTAGGCAAATTACCCATAGCTCTAACTATTGTATGTATATCATTATACTCATAGCCTGGCACAACATGCAAGCTTTGCACAATTATTTTTTTTATGCCACTTTCAGCTAAATCAGAGATAGTTTGCGGTAATGATTTAACTGCTTCACCAGCTTGCTGCAATTTTTTACGTACAACTTTTGAAGTGTAAGAAAGTTCAACAGTATAGTCAGTATACTTATCTGCTATAGTTTTCATGAAATTGTTTATGCTATTTTTTCCATGCTCATATGAGCTGCCAAAAACACATAAAACAATAGCCGTATCTTTCATGGTTAAATCCTTCTAATCCTTTGCAATTATTAAACTAAAATAAGATGGTTTTTCGGGAATTAATGATAAATCATTTGTAATAAATTCATCTTTAAGGTGTAAGTTGCTTATAAATTTAAAGTTCTTTTCTCGACCGAGTTTTTTTATAGTATTTTTAATTGTGTTTATATTTTTATAGGTCTTAAGAATTACAACATTATTTTGAGTTTTTAAGGTGTCTGCTAGTTCATTATCTTCTGCGATGCCAGGGAAGATTGTTAAGCTTTCTCCGTCTTCACATAAAATAGTATTAGTTTTTGCTGCAGCAGCTTGAAATGAAGTAATGCCCGGAATAATTTTAATTTCAATTTCTGGAGCATGGATATTTAATTTACGCATTAAATAACCAAAAGTGCTGTATACAAGAGGGTCACCTAAGGTTAAGAAAGCAATGTCTTTGCCTTGTTTTAATAAGTGCACAGTCCTACGTGAATTTTCAAGCCAAGCTTCTTCTCGTTCATTTTCATCACGAGTCATTGGAAATTTCATAAACTCAATTTGAGCTTCTTCATTAATATGTGGTCTAGCGATTTCAAGTGCAACAGAATAGTCGTTTTTTGGTGATGACGCAGCTAAAATTATGTCAATTTCTTTTAAAGCCTTGATTGCTTTTAAGGTTAGTAAGTCTGGATCACCAGGTCCAATTCCTATGCCAAATAATCTGCCTGTTTTTGTCATTTTTTTATAGCCTAAAATAAATATAGTTATTTGTTTATAAGGTATTATAAAACGTTAGTCAAACTTTAAATATTGCATAAAAAAACACTAAATGTTCAAATTTAGTGTTTAAATTATTTGTATTCTAAAAAGTTTGCGGAGGTTCAGTTTTCTGGGTTTCAGGTTCTTGTAAGCTATCAAGCAATTCCTCTGATTTTTTTTGGAAAAATTGAAGTGCATTGTTTAGTGTTTCCTCAAAACCTTGTTTTAAATCTTTAGTAGTTTTGTCTTTTTGCTCACTAAATTCTTTTATAGTTTCATCTAAATTCTGACCAAGTGTTTTATCCTTTGCAGAATCTAAAAATACTTTTCCCAAATTTTGAACTTTGTTTAAAATAATATCACGTTCAGCTCGAGTTAATATATTATCAGCCATCGCCTTTTCAATTTCAGGTAGAAGTTCTTTAAAAAATAATTCAGGAGCCATGTATTTTAATGAATATAGTGAAGCATATTCACTAGGGCTTAATTCTTTTTTTTGATGGCTTTCATACATAAAATTTGCACTAACTCCAACGATTAAACAACTAACTAAAATACTAATGATGATTTTTAACATAACTATCCTTCTTTATTCTCTTTTTCTATATTGCTTGTTTCAGATCTTGGGTGAGCACTATCATAGACTTTCATAAGTCTATCTAAGCTTAGATGAGTGTAGCGTTGAGTTGTTGAAAGTCGTGAATGACCTAATAACTCTTGTACGCTTCTTAAATCAGCGCCACCTTCAAGCAGATGTGTTGCATATGAATGACGCAAGCTATGCGGTGAAATGCTAAATTCAATTCCTGATTGTTTGCGCATTTCCTCTACAATTCTGGAGGCTTGTCTACGATTTAATCTTGCACCACGTCTACCTAAAAACAAAGCATGCTCTTTAACTGAATGTGCTAAAACATGGCGATTTTCAAGCCAAGAATTAAGTGTAGAAACTGAAGTGTCACTAAGTGGTGATAATCTACTTTTGTTGCCCTTACCAGTAACTTTTACAACTCCACTTTTTATATCAATATCTTGTATATCTAACTCTAAGGCCTCTGAAATACGTAGACCAGAGCCGTATAATAATTCTAATAATGCCAGATTACGTTTTTCCTCTGCATGATCAATTGCAGCATTTTCAGGGTTTTTACTTAATGCTTTTGGCTTTTTCTCTAATAACTCAAATACTTGGTCTACATTTAAACTATTTGGGTGGCGCGTTTCTTGTTTAGGATTTTTAACTCCTTGGCAAGGGTTTTGTTCAAGTTTACGAGTTTTAATTAAATATTTAAAATACGTACGAATACTTGATAACTTTCGTGCCATGCTACTTTTTGCCATTTCTTGACGATAAAGTGAGGCTAAAAAACGCTGAATATGTTTTCGTGTTATTTTATCATAATCATTTAAACTAAGTTCATTTTCTTGCAAAAATTGCTCAAACTGCGCCAAATCACTTGTGTAAGCGTCAACACTTGCTTTACTCATACCTTTTTGCAGTGAAAACCAAGCTAAAAAAGCCTTGGCGGATTTTGGTAGTTTATTATCACTTAACATATTAATAATCTTTCTTTTTTATTATATAATATTGACCAGGTAAACGCTCAATAATATCTTGTATTTCAAGCTGAGCTAAAAGAGAATTAAGTTCACTCGCCTCAATATCATCTAGTTCATCTTTGAGATCGTCTATGCTTAATGCCTTATTTTCAAAGGATAATATGTCAACAATTGCCTGTTCATTTTTATCCTCAAGCACAATTTTAACTGGTGCTAAGTTATCAACATTGATTTTTGTTTTTTCGCTAGATACATAATTTTTTAAAAGAGGTGATAAATCTTTTAATATATCTTGAGGTGAAAAAGCAGGAGTAGCACCTTGCTTAATAAGTTCTTGGCAACCAAGTGAATAGATAGAGTTAATTCCACCAGGGATAGCAAAAACTGTCTTGTTTTGGTCAAGTGCGCAACGAGTAGTTATAAGGCTTCCACTTTTGATGCTTGCTTCAATAACCAAAACACCTTGTGATAATGCGCTAATTATTCGATTTCTAATAGGAAAATTTTTTCTTTCAGGTGGAGTAGAGGGCGCAAATTCAGATAGAATTAAGCCTTTTTCAACTAGTGCATAATAAATATCGGTTGAAGATTTTGGATATATATAATCAATTCCAGTTCCAAGTACTGCAATGCTACTTCCTAGCTGTGATACTGCTGTTGCGTGAGCAACTTGGTCAATGCCGAGTGCTAAGCCAGAAATAATAGTAATACCATTTTCTGAAAGGTTTTTTGAAAAGAAGGCTGTGTTCTTACGCCCCTCAATAGAGCACTTTCTTGCACCAATAATTGCAACTCCCGGTGAGTTTAAAAGCTTTATATCGCCAAGGTAATATAAAAATAGAGGGGCATCGGGAGTTTCTTTTAAAAGAGTAGGATATTTTTCGTCAGTCCATAGCAAAATTTTTGCATTTAATTCTTTCGCCTTATTCCATTCTTGCGAAGCTAGTTCACGCCATGAGTTCTGCAAAATTGCGGCATTGCGTGTTAGAGATACATTTGCTTTATCCCAAGAATTTGGATTTTGAACAGCTAAAAGCGCAGAGCCAAAATGACGCATCAACTTATTAATTGAACGCAAGCCTAAATTTGAGCTATACCTTAGTGCTAGACTAGCCCAATATTCTGCTTTTTCCGATTCACTTAAAAGGCTAAGCGCTGATTGCATATTATTGCACAAGACCCATTACTTTTGCCTTTTTAGCTGCTTCTGATTTTGGGAAATCTTCAATTAAAATGCGTAAGTGTAAAGTTGCATTTTCTTTGTCACCAATATTTCTATAACACATTGCAATTTTTAAAAGAGAATCAGCAGTTTTTGCGTGCTTTGGAAAGCGTGTAATTTCATCTTTAAATTGCATAATAGCTTCTGGATATTTAGCTTGGGAGTATAGAATTTCACCTTTCCAATATAAAATGTTTGGCACATATTTGCCTTTTGGGTACATTTGTAAGTATTTGTCAAAATTAGCGTTTGCAGTCTTATAATTTCTAGCATAAAGGGCATTAAGTCCTTGTTCGTATATGCTTTGTGTAGACGATTTTGCGCTAGTTTTAGAATTTGACTGAGGTGTAGTTGATAGAACTAAAAGTGGTTCTGGAATAACATTAATAGGGTTAGTATATGATGGTGGAGGAGTAGTTACTCTACTAATGCTATTGTTTGCAGGAGCATTATTTGCTGCATTAGCTGGAACTTGTTGAGTCGCTATATTTTGCGGAGCATTAAGCGGCTTAACTTCAATCTTTTCACCAGATTTAGTTTCATACGTTGCAGGAGCAGTCGGTGGGACTGGCTGAGCAACTTGCATTTGCCCTGAATTTACAGGAGTATTGTTTGGAATTACAGGGTTTTGCGCATTTTTAGGCAAGTTAGGATCAGCACCTACACGAGTTGCTTGCATATTTTGAGGAACTTGAGGGCTTGGCGCAACTTGCATATTTGAACTAGCTTGAGCAGACTTTGCTTTTTCAGCTGTTTTACCTACAGGAACAGGTAGAGGTGTTTTATTTTTAGCACTCACAGTTGGTGCTGGAGCAGTATTTGGAACTGCTTGCGCTACTGGTTTTGCTTGTTCTGCTGAAACTTGTTGCCCCTGTGTTGAAGCTGGCTGTGGGCTCACGCCACGCATGCGAATTAATTCATTTTGGACTCGCATGAGGTCTTGCTCAAGAATTGCAATACGCATAGCTTGTTCTTGATCGTTTGGCATAGCTTCTTGCTTAGCAGCGGTGCAAGCACCTAGAACTCCACATAAAATAACAGGTAAGATACGTTTCATAACTATCTCTCTTTAAGGTTTAATCTGCATATAAGGCAGAGTTTAAAACAGAACGCCCACCTTGCTCAAGTGCTTCACTTGCTAAATTTTCACCAAGCTTCACTGCACTTTCAATACTAAGTTCTTCACTTGTACCATCTACTTTAACTATTTTAGTTCCATCAGTTTTTCCAATTAAAGTTTTAAGTACAACTTGTTCATTTTCAATTGTCGCATATGCTCCAATAGGCACTTGACAACTACCATTTAGAGCCCTTAAAAAGCTACGCTCAGCAAAAACACAAAGCTTAGTAGCATCATCGTTAAGAAACGATAACATATTTGCAATATCTTGTCTATCTACCCGAAATTCAATACCAAGTGCACCTTGTCCTGCTGCGGGCATGAAATGTTGCGGGCAAAGTTTTTCAATATAAGGCATGCTCAAATCAAGGCGCTTTAAACCTGCTTCAGCCAAAACAATTGCGTCATATTGCCCCTCTTGTAGCTTACGAAGCCTAGTATCAATATTTCCACGCAAAGTCGTAACTTCAACATCAGGGCGAATAGCTAGAATTTGAGATTTACGACGCAAGCTTGAAGTTCCAACAATTGCACCTGACGAAAGAGAGGACAAACCAGTATAATAAATAGACACAAAAACATCATTTGCAACTTCACGCTTTGGAACAATATCAATGCATAAGCCCTCAGGTAGTTGCATTGGCACATCTTTCATGCTGTGAACTGCAATATCTGCTCTACCATCTAAAAGAGCTTCCTCTATTTCCTTTACAAATAGACCTTTACCGCCAACCATTGATAATGGAACATCTAAAATAACATCACCTTGAGTTTTTAGAATCAAAAACTCAACAGTTAAAGTAGGGTAGACTTCTAGCAAGCGAGATTTGATATGTTCAGCTTGCCAAAGTGCAAGCTTGCTGCCTCGTGTTGCAATAGTTATTTTATCTAAATTTTGCATAATTATCTCCATTATCCATATCTTTGGCTATAAAAAATTAAATTTCTTCTTTAATAGCCATAACATTTGTAAATAAAAAATGGTCGATGAGTTCACACCATAAATGTCCAAGTGTAAGATGTATCTCATTAATCAGCGAATTATTACGACTTTGAACAGTAAACAAAATATCGCAAAGCCCAAATAATTGCTTTTCGCTATCACCAGTTAAAGCAATGCAAATCATTTCATTTTCTTTAGCAATTTCAATTGCTTTTGCAATATTTTTACAATTTCCAGAACTTGAAATTGCAAATAAAATATCGCCTTTTTGCCCTAGTGCTTGAACTTGTTTAGCATAAACTTCATCAAAATCATAATCACTTGCAATGGCTAAAAGTACTGAACTATCAGAACTTAAGTTAACTGCTGCAAGTGGTGGGCGATTAATTGAAGAACCGCCCATAAGTTCACTTGTAAAAATTTGAGTAAGTCCAGTACTTTTGCCGTTAGCACATAGTAATATTTTGTGCCCACGAGCAAGAGCAATTGCTGAGATTTTAGCTGCTTCTACAATAGCACTATTATTTGAATTTAAAAAGCTTTCTCTAAATTCAGTGCTGTTTTTTGAATGATTTGCTATAATCTCAAGGGCTTCTTTATTCATAATTTGCTAATTCATCAAGCTTACTTAAGCAAGAACTTGAAATTTCATCACTTAAGCCTTTGTCATCTAAAATTGGTTTAACCATTTTAGATACAACAGCTTTTGGACTAATTTCAATCCACGTTCTAATGCCATCATTATATTGGCTTGCAATGGTATTAATCCAAAGCACAGAAGAAGTCATTTGCTTTTGTGCAAGTTCTTTTAAGCTCTCTCCATCTGTTATCGCAGTACCTGTCACATTGCTATAAATAGGAAATTGCGGTTTGTTCCATGTAAGCTTTGAAAGATATTTATTTAGCTCTGCACTAGCTTTTGCCATAAGAGGACTATGAAAAGCCCCACTAACTGCAAGCGGTAATGCTCTTGCCTTTAATTCTTTTAAAAGCGGAGTAATTTCATTAATTGCAGCTTTCGTTCCACTAATTACAAATTGCCCTGGAGTGTTGTAATTTGCAACAATAATAGTTTCACCAGTTTGCTTTGCAATTTGCTCAACGGCATCTTTAACCGTTTGTTCATTAGCCTTTAAAACAGCAGCCATAGCACCAATCTTATCAGGATCAGCTTCTGCCATTAATTTTCCACGAATATTAACGATATTTAGAACACTATCAACATCAAGAACTTTTGCCGCAACATAAGCACTAAATTCACCTAAGCTATGCCCAGCAACTGCACTTGGATTTAGCTTTGGTGCTAAAACTTGCCATGCGCTTAAATTTGTAACGGTTAAAGCGATTTGCAAGCTTTTTGTGTCAGCCATTAGAGCGTCATCACCGCTTTCCCAATATATTTCTCTAAGTGGTAAATTAGAAATTTGCTCAGCTTTTTTCCATAAATCCATAGCTTGTGAAAAGTTTTCAGCTATTTCACGCCCCATGCTTTGTTCTTGTGAGCCTTGTCCTGGAAATAAAATTGCTATACCCATTATATCACCTTAAAGATTTTGCCTATATTGCAAAGATTGTTTTAATGTTTCTTTATCCATAAATTTAATTTCAGAGCCAAGCGGGATACCTTGAGCTAATCGACTTATTATCATATCTGGAAATTCTTTTTTCACTACAGAGCGCACTAAGTTTGCAGTATTTTCGGCTTCAATAGTTGAGCCAAGCGCAAGTACAATCTCTTTAAAATTTCCATTTTGCAAACGCAAAATTAATTTGTCTAGCTCAAGGTCGTCCACATTCACGTTATCAAGAGGTGATAATAAACCACCTAAAATAAAATAACGCCCGTTAAAAAATCGACCTTCTTCAAGGCTGATTAAGCTATCCCACTCATTAACAACACAAAGCATATCATCGCTTCGTGTTGAGTCTGTACAAATCTGGCAAGGGTCATTATCAGCTAATGAACCGCAAACATTACAAATTTTCAATTTATCTTTTAAATCGAAAATCGAAGAACCAAGACGCTTTGTTTCATGCTCGCCCCATTTTAATAAGGTCATAGCCATGCGCAAGGCTGATTTTGGACCAAGCCCGGGTAAGCGAGTTAACTGATGTACAAGTTCTTTGAGTGGTTCAGGTAATTTTTCCATAAAATATTAGAATACCTTAATATTATAATATGCCTGGTAATTGAATTCCACCAGTAATATTACCAATTTCTCTTTCAACCATAGCTTTAGAAACACGCACGCCTTCATTGATAGCAGCGAGAATCAAGTCCTGCAACATTTCAACATCTCCACCTTCGAGAGCTTTTGGATCAATAACAATTGATTTTAACTCTTGCTTACCGCTAACTTCAACTTTAACCATGCCGCCACCACTTGAAGCCTCAATAGTACGATTGCCGAGTTCTTGTTGTAATTTAGCAACTTTATTTTGCATGATATTTGCTTGTCTTAAAAGGTCATTCATATTAGCCATGTTTTCTACTCCATATTATTTACTTTATATTATTTAATTAATAAATTTATTTATTTTTTACACTTAACTAGTTGCGCCCCAAAATCTTCACTTAATCTTTTTATTATTGGGTGCTCATTCATTTCTTTTAATAGCTCACCTTCTGTCTTTGCCTCATTTAGCGGAGGATTAAGCATAAGTGCTATTTTTTTATTACAATAATTTGTAGCGCAATCAATAATTTTATCTTGCACAAGTCGTAAACGATTGTAATGCATGTGGCTTTTTGTGGTGATATTTAGGGATATATTTTCGCCCTCAATTATAAACTCACCCTCAACTTGTTGTAGTCTTAGCGTATTATCAATATTTTTACAATATTCAACAAGTCCTTCAAAGCTTAAATCCTTTAAATCAAAGTTTTTTTTTTCTGCCGCTACTTCATTATGGGAATTAATAGCTGCATTGGTTGTTTGTTTAAGTTCATTATTTATACTGAGTTCTTTTGTTTGCTCAAATATTTGAGGCTTTACCTCATTATTATGAGGGCTACTAGTAGCTTGCGTCACTTGCATTTGAGCTTTTTTTGAACTTAAAATTTCAAGCTCGCCAGTATTTTCAGATAATATATCTAGGCTTATTAATTCGCTTAGCATTGCAAGGTTAAGTAGCAATAACTCTAATGAACTTGCTGGTTCTAAGCTATCTAAAATTTGTTTTTGACTATCAAGGCACATATGCCATGCAGCATGTATATAGCTTAAATTAAATAATTTCGCTAGTTCAATCAAACGTTGTTGTTCAGCAGGAGGCAAATCAAGCAGATTAACTATATTTTGTTTTTCAGATTCGCCTGCTTGGCAAATGAGAAATAAGTTACGCCATAATGCACTTAATTCTTTTAAGAAAAAGCTGATATCAATCCCACGATTAATTAATTCTTGAGTCACACTAACAATTGTAAAACAATCTTTTTTTTGCATTGCAACAAGTAAGCGCTCATAAGCTTCTTGCCCAGCAACACCTAATACATTTCGTGTAACTTCAATATTTAGTTCATCACCGCCAAAAGCTAAAGTTTGACCTAAAAGTGACATGGAGTCACGCACACTGCCAGCTCCGCGCCTTGCTATTAAGTGAAGTGATTCTTCGTCATACTTAATATTTTCTTTTTCAATAACACGTCGTAAATGTTCAATTAATTCACGCTCTGGTTGAGCTTGAAAAACAAATTGCTGACAACGGCTAATGATGGTTTGTGGGAATTTGTGAGGCTCGGTAGTTGCCATGATAAACACAACACCCTTTGGTGGCTCTTCCAAAGTTTTGAGTAGAGCATTAAAGGCTTGTGTCGTTAGCATATGCGCTTCGTCAATGATAAAGACTTTATATCGCCCTTCCATTGGAGCATATCCAATATTTTCTTTTAACTTTCTAGCATCATCAACCTTATTGTTTGATGCACCGTCAATTTCAATAATGTCTACATGATTGCCAAGCATGGCTTTTTTGCAAGCATCACAAACATTGCAGGGTTCAGCTGTAGGTGAATTAATACAGTTAAGAGCTTTAGCGAAAATCCTTGCAATAGTAGTTTTACCCACTCCTCGTGTACCACTAAGCAAATAAGCAGGCGCAATTTTATCTTGTGCTGATGCACGTGATAGAATTGTTTTAATCATGTCTTGTCCAGTTACTTCACTAAATAACTGCGGACGATAGCGACTAGCAAGTGATGCGTGTGACAAATTATTATACCTATTAAATAATATCGTTTAAAAAACCACTATAAATTTAAATTAAAATTTATTCAAGCCTTTATTGTGACCTTTAAGGATTATATTTTGGAGCTTTTATTGTGCTCATGTTTTGCAGTAGGTGTGTGATTATTTACAAAAATTACAAATAAAGTTAGAGTCTTAAAATTTAGATTGACATGTTGATTTATTGTTATTATTATTCGTTTGTCTATGACATATTTAACTTGTGGAGGTTCAGTGTGGATAACAAAAAAACTTTAGTGCAAGGTGAAGTTAATAAAGAGTATACTATCAATGCAATTGATACAAGTGGTGACACTGAAATGAAAGCATTTTTATTTTCGCTTGGCTGTTATGAAGGGCAAACTGTTACTATAATTTCAAAATTGCATAAGAATTACATTATTTGCGTTAAAGATGCTCGCTATAGTATTGATGATGATCTGGCAAACGCAATTTTAATATAGCTTTTAAAGTGTAAAAAAATAAAAGGTAGTTTAATTATTTTGAAAACTACCTTTTTATACGTAAAAAATAAATATTAAATTTCGTCAGTTGCTGGTTCGTCATTTTTATTTTTTAATTCATCAACTTTATTTTTTGCCTTTGCAATTGTTTCATCAACAAGTTCTGAGGCTTTTGAACTAGCCTTAGCAGCAGTCTTTATGACAGGATTTAGCGCACCTGTTTTGTAGAGTGCGTAAGAAGCAATGCCAAGTGCCGCAATACTAATAGCTTTGTAAAATCCCATGATTAACTCCTATTTTTTTGTTGTTAAGAATAATATATAGTAATTTCAGATGAAATTACTATCATTGACTGCGCTAGCAGGCAATCACTGCGAAAGCATAAGTGCAATTTTATTGCACTGTTAAGTGCTGGAGCAAGTGTTACTTTGCTTACGTTGATGGTAGTGATGTCATCTTAAAATACTATACTAGATAAAAAAAATGTGTCAATGATTTGTAAAATAGAAATTTAATTAGAAAAATAAAACAATATTGTGCTAATTTAGAATTGTTGAAGGCTTGTTTTTTAGTTTATTTAAGAGATACTTGATTAGTAGTATAAAAGTGACTGTTATTTTGGTTTGTTATATTGATATTTTTGGCTTGTAAGATTTTTGTAAAAGAATAATAATGTTCTGTATTTAGCCTAATGTTTTATAGGTCTAACTGCTTATTTTGTCTTGAATAAATTGTTTTTTTATGCTAGGTAAAAATATACAGTTTGTAAAAAAGGTTTTATTTATGACTTACTATAAAATTAAACATCAAGTTTTAGGACGTTTGCGAGTTAAGGTTGAGCTTGCTAATCGCAATGAGCTTTATTTTGCTTTAATTGAGCGAAATTTAAGCTCTCTAAGCTTTGTATCTTTTGTGCGCATTAATTCTGCTTGTAATAGTATTGTTGTAACATATCAAAAGCTAAAGCAATCTGATAGCAGCTTTGTTAAACAAATTTTAGAAAATATTAATGCTAGTGCTAAACAAATTATGGAAATGCATAATAAAAATTTGCATGAAAATAAAAGCATAAATAAAATTTTAGGGCTAACGAGTAATATCTTTAAAGCTGTAACAAACGTTAAAGATGATACGAATTGTAATTGCAATGATGTAGCTAAGCATGGTGATTTAATTAAGCCGGCTTTTATGCGTTTTATGGCACTAACTTCAATTTTTAGCTTGGTTTTTATTAAAAAAGTTGCATTTAACGCTCCAATTTCACAAGCTTTATTTAGTCCTTTAGGTATTGCTAGTGTTGTGTTTTCAGTTCCTCTTATAAAATCTGGTGCTAAGCAATTAAAACAGAAAAAAGTTAGCTTAGATGGCTTTTTAGGTACTGGTTGTATTGCAACTGCTTTTAGTTCTCAAGCACTAGCAGCCTTTGAAATTTTATGGATTAATGCAGGGGCTGAACTTCTAACTGCATGGATTACAGAACGCTCAAGAAAATCTATTTCAAATATTTTGCAAGCTACCTCACACCATACCTTCACCTTAGTTGATGGGGTGGAAGTTGAAACTAAAATTAGCGATTTGAAAGAAGGTGATATTGTAGTTTTGCATACTGGTGAAAAAGTTTGCATTGATGGTGAAATTATCAATGGTCACGCTTTATTAGATGAATCACCAATTTCTGGACGAGCTGATTTAATGCAAAAAAGCATTGGTGATATGGTGCTTGCAGGTACCTTTGTTAGTCAAGGTTTAATTTATGTTTGTGCTAAACAAGTTGGGGATCAGACTTATTTATCTCGTGTTTTATGCTTAGTAGAAGATGAACTAGCAAATAAGGCTAGTGTTGAGGGTCTTGCAGATAAACTAGCTAAACGCTTAATAATTCTTGGTTTTGTAGCAACTGGTCTTACTTTACTCTTTACTAAGAGCATAAGTCGTGCTTTTACAGTTTTACTTGTTATGGCTTGCCCTTGTGCTACTGCTTTATCAGCAAGTACGCCGATTAGTGCTGCTATTAATATTGCTTCCAAAAAGAATATCTTAATCAAAGGTGGTAGGTATTTAGAGGAAGTTGGCAAGGTGGATTGTATTTGCTTTGATAAAACAGGAACTCTTACAATTTCAGAGCCAAAATTAATGGAAATAGTTCTTTTAAAAGACAGAATAAAGAACATACCAAGCTCTGAAATAGAAGCAGAAAATATCTTGCTTAAACTTGTGCTTTCAACTGAAATGCATAACCATCACCCGCTTGCTCAAGCCATTAAAAAAGAAGCAGAGCAGCGTAAAATTTCTCCATTTGATCATACTTGTTGTGAATATTTTCTTGGTATGGGTATGATGGCAACAGTTGAGGGAGATGAAATTTTAGTTGGTAATCATAAACTTATGGAGCATCTTGGTATTGAATTTGATGAATCAATGTTAATTTATACAGGCAAGAACTTTGTTTTTGAGCAGGTTAAGCGCCTTAGAATGTTAGGGCGAACTGTCTTATTTGTTGCTAAAAATAAAGAAATTGTTGCTCTTTTAGCTTTTGATAACCCTATACGTTCAGAGGCAAAAGCAGTTATTGAAACATTAAAAAATACTGGCATTAAAAATGTTTACCTTATAACAGGTGACGAGGAAAATACAGCAAGAACTTTATCAAAAAGTTTAGGGATTGATGGCTATTTTGCATCAGTAATGCCAACTGAAAAATCAGATATTATCAAACAATTGCAAACAAAATATGGCTCTGTTTTAATGGTTGGTGATGGAATTAATGATGCTGTTGCATTAACTCAAGCTGATGTTGGGATTGCAATGGGAGCAGGTGGTTCAGAGGTGGCTATTGAGGCTGCTGATATAACACTTGTTAATGATGATTTGTGTGGCATAGTTTATTTACATGAACTTAGCAAAAAAACGATTAATGTTGTGCATCAAAATTTTTGGTTAGCAACAAGTTCTAATTTAGCAGGTGTTGCACTTGGATTTTTTGGAATAATTAATCCTGTTCTTGCTGGAACCTTGCATATTGCACATACTTTAGGTGTTTTAGCTTCTTCCTCAAGGCTTTTGAGTTTTGAGCCAGAAGATGGTATAATGCCTTGTGCTAAAGAAAATAGCGAAATTTTATGTAAATGTAAAAATATAACAAATAAAGGATAAAAATGGACTTACAAGCTTTAATTGCTCTTAGAAAATATTTAACAATTGAAAAACATACAGATGGTGAAATTCACCTTAAATTTTCACTTGGCTTGCTTGCTGATAGTGAAGCCATGAATGCTGTTAGTGGTAATAAAAACAAAAAAATGCCAAAAGCAATTATAGATTCAAACTTAAATCTTTTTTCTAGAATTGTAGTGCTTAAATATGATATAAATAGCATTGTACCGGACGAGTTTACTGAGTTTTTAACAACTAGAAATCGTCCAAGATTTGAAGAACTTGCAAAAAAATATGAAACAATTTTATCAGCATAAACTATTTGCTTGATAAAAGGAGATGTCATGGCTAAAAATAAAAATTCTGCTCCAAACGATAATATTTACAACAATATTAATAATCAAACAGCGAATCAGTATTATGTTTATAATCCTGAACTCGGTTATGTGCCAGTTGATTTTTCAGGGATTAATCAAGCGGGTATGAATTTTGATCCTACTAATCAAGTTGGGTCAAATCCTAATTATCAGGCTGGATATAATAATTTTCAAGTACCACCAAATTTTAATCAGCCATATGCTAATCCTTATATGTGTAACCCGTATGCAAGGCAAAATATGCAAAATTCACATATAATGCAAATGAATGCGATGCAAGAGCAAATTAATAATATGCAAGCTTTTATTCAAGCGACTATGCAAAATAATACGCAAAATGGCATGCCAAATAATATGCAAAATGGTACAACTCAAAACAATCTAAATAGCATGCTTAGTCCTGAAAAACTTCAAGAAATTTATGCAACTATTGATGAAGTTGCAAGCGGTAAGGCTGGACCTGAAAAGCTATTATCATTTATGCAAAATACTTCTGGTGACTTTATTAAGGGTTTAGCAATTGGAGCTGGTGCAATTTTACTTTATAATTGCACACCACTAAAAGATATGTTGGCTAGCTTAGTTGGTTCTGGTTTAGCAGGTTTTATGCCTAAAAAAGATGATGGCTTTGATGATGAATTTGACAGTGAATATGATGAAAATTCTTGCAATGCGCATGATAATAACTAGCTGTAACTAAAGGAAGAATTATAATGAATAGTAAAACTTCTTTTCCTATAAAAGCAAATACGCCAAGCCTTGGTGCAACTGCTCTTGGTGGTTTGATTGCTGGAGTTGTTACTGGCGCAACGCTTGCAACAGTTTCAAATGTGTCGAAGGTCAGAAAGGGAAAAATTAGCAAAGAAAAAGCTGTTGCAAATATTATGCGTGAAGCAAGTAGTATGGGAGCGGCAACAACAGTTGGTGTAACTGCTACAGCACTTTTAGGCATTACTGGTGTTTTATCTATCGCAGGTGTAGCGCTTGTGACAGCAGGTACTAAGTATGCGATTGATAACGCTTTAGATAAAGTAAACAATCAAGAATGTTTAGAAGAAAATAATGCATCAGAAAATGATAGTATTGAAAATATCATAGTATAGGGTGGATTTGCTATGAAGAATGTAAATGATTACACAAACCCAATAGATGCATATAATTTTTATAAGAAAAATACAAATGCAGCGCAGGAAATAATTTCTTCGCTTAACTTTAAAAGTGCACAAGATTTAGGCGCTAAAGTAGGTCAAAAATTTATGTTTAATTCTAATCAAAACAATATGGCTCAAAATGCTATGACAAATAACCAAAATAAAATACTTGGTATAAATAAATCTCTTGTATCAGGTCTATTAGTTGGTGCTGGAGTGGCGTTAGTTGCTACAAACCCAAAAGTGCAAAAAGCTGTTGTTGGAACTGCTACGAAACTTTTAGCTAGTTTGCAAGGTCACATTGAAGAAATGAAAGAGCAAATTCATGATGCAAAGGCTGAGATGAGCGAGGAGGAGTAAGTATGGAAACAACTAATTTAGATAATAATTTAGACGAAGTTTGCCAAACTGAAGCTTGCAGTTCTGAAAGTTCTGAAAAATCCTTAAAATGCAAATGGTTAAATGAAAAAATGCCAATTGCAAAGCAAAGAAAAATTGCTAAAATAGGACTTGCTTCAAGCTTAGCTTTAACTACGATAACAGGCTTTGTAAAACACCGTCATTCAAAGAAAATACATACAGCAGCGGGAATTGCCCTTGTTGGGTTTTCTCTTTGGCATGCAAATCTTTATGGTAAGCCAAAAAAATAATTTTCTTTATTAACTTAAAAATTGCTTATGCAAAGTGAAAATATGGAAAGCATAAATACAAAATCAGCCCAAAAAAATAGCTATAAAATTTTGCACGAAACTAAAAAGCGTATGCGTATTCAGTGCAAGGCTTTATTATCGCCTGATTTAGACCATTCATATCTTCAAGCCGTTGTGGCAGGTTTTTCTGGTGTTGAAACTGCACGTATAAATGCTAAAAATGCCAGCCTTATTGTTGAATATGACGGTAGTTTGGAAAATAAAGAGAAGATATTGGCTTTGCTTGAAAATATTCCAAAAGAAGCTTATCACTTTTTTCATAAAAAAGAGAATGAAATTTCACTTGCTTGCGTGCTTGGTCAGGCTTTAATTGCAGCATCAACTAACTTTCAGTCAACTCGTCTTAAGGAATTTTTAGCCTGGAGCATTGGAGCTCCTACTATAATGACCGGCATTTCTACCTTATTTGAACGTGGTCTTAAGGTTGAAATTTTGGACGCATCAGCTGTGTTGTTTTCTCTTTTACGTAAAGATTTTGTGACAGCAAATACTATTGTTGCAATGCTTGGTGTTGCATCATGGCTTGAACATTGGACTGAAGAAATGTCTGATGATTTATTGAAGCGTTTATTAAAACCTCAGGTTGAGCTTGTTTGGGTTGAGCGTGAGGCAAAGGAAATTTCAATTCCATTTTCAGATTTACGAGTTGATGATATTGTAATTTGTGGAACTGGTGAGCTTGTGCCTGTTGATGGTGTAGTTGTTGATGGCGAAGCTGCTGTCAACAAAAGCTCAATAACTGGTGAATCTTTACCTGTTCATGTGCAAGAGGGCGACGAGGTTTTATCTGGTTCTGTCCTGGAAGATGGAAGAATTAGGATTTCTGCACATAATGTTGGGCAAGAAACAAGCATGGCAAGAATTAATCGCTTTTTAGAAAATTCTTTACGTAACCCATCTCAAACACAAAAAGAAAGCTCAGAACTTGCTGATAAACTAGTTCCCGTTACTTTTGGACTTGGTCTTTTACTTTTTGCCTTAACTCGTGATACGCTAAGAGCTGCCTCAGTTTTAACTGTTGATTATTCTTGTGCGATTAAATTAGCATCACCGATTGCAGTTAAGTCTGCTATGTATAATGCAGGTCAAAGTGGAGTTCTTTTAAAAGGTGGGCAAGCTTTAGATAGTCTGTCAAAAATTGATACTATTGTATTTGATAAAACAGGTACGCTTACAAAGGGTAATCTAGAAGTTGTTGATATTATACCTTTTTCATGCAATCAAGCGGCATCAACCTTAAGTGTGGAAGAGCTTTTAGCCTTAACAGCTAGTGCAGAGGAGCATTATGGTCACCCTGTAGCAAGAGCTGTTGTTGATGAGGCAAAAAAACGCAAATTAGAATTTCCAGAAGTCAGTCAGGTTGACTTTATTGTGGCTCATGGTGTTTCAGCGTTTGTTAATGGTGAGCAAGTTTTAGTTGGTAGTCGTCACTTTTTAGAAGAAGATGAAAATATTGATTGCTCAAAGGCTGATGGTTTTGATAGTGACTTAAGAAGTCATGGTAAATCAATCCTTTATGTTGCACGTAAGTCTGAACTTGTTGGCATTATTGCGCTTAGAGATGAAATTCGTGAGGAAGCTATTTATACTTTGGCAGAGCTAAAAAAACGTGGTATAAAAAATATTGTTATGCTAACTGGTGACCACAAAGACACAGCTCTTGCAATTGCAAGTGAACTCGAATCAATTGATGAAGTGCATTATGAGTTAAAGCCTGAAGATAAGGCAAGATTAGTAAATAAAATGCAAAAAGAAGGAAAAAAACTAGCTTTTGCTGGTGATGGTGTAAATGATGCACCAGCTTTATTATCTGCTGATGTTGGTATTTGTATGCCAAAGGGTGCAGATTTAGCTAGAGAATCAGCACAGATGGTGCTTTTAGAGGAAGATTTGCGTACCTTATTAGTTGCAAGAGATATAGCAAGTCAAACTCAAAAAGCCCTTAAAAATGCTTTTTATTCTACAATTGGTGCTAATTCCCTAATTTTATTACTTGCTTCACTAGGTAAAATTTCGCCAGTTCGTTCTGCCTTTATGCATAATGCAAGTACCGTTGCAATTTTAGCCTATGCTGCAAAAGCTGCTAGCAAAAAGCAAGAAATTTGTGATGATAGTTTGTTAAATCAATCTAAAAGCTAACTTTGGAGAAAAGAATGTTTACAACTTTTAGCAATGCACCATATGGGACTATTTTACATATTCATAAAATTGAAGATGCAAAGTTAGAAAGCGACCTTTTTAAAATGGGAATTTTTGTAAATAGTACTGTTTTAAAGATGGACGCTGAGTCTGATATGCATAGTGTTCGTATTAAAACTGAAAATACGGAAATTATTCTCGCTGGTGGCATGGGTGGTAAGATTGTTGCACATTTAGATGATAATAGAATTATCCCACTTGTTGAGATGAAGCCAAAAGAGCGTGGGCATATTGAAACTATTGGTGGCGGTGAGGAACTAAAAGCCGCAATTGATGCTCTTGATTTAAAAGATGGTGACGAGTTTGAACTTATTAGAATTCTTCCTCCAATGGAATATATAGTTGATGTTCAGGGTAAGAAAAAGATTAGACTTTCAGAAGGCATGGCAGCTAAAATTATAGGGACAATGAATAATAAGAAAAATTGTCAGTTTGCAAATGCAAGTGCTAAAGTTCCTTTTACAGTTAGCAAAATTATTGGTGGAAAAAATGCTAAAAAAATAATGGAATCATTCAATATTAAAGAGGGCGATGTTTTAACTTTAAAATCAGTTGAACATGCCCATATTTATTGTATGACTAATAGTGAAAGGTTTATAATCTCAACAAATGAAGGACTTCGCCTATTACTTGAAAAAACACAGGCTGATAAGATTAAGGTTTTTGTTTGAGGTTTAAGTTTTTTGTGAGCGTGG
>CAYJPK010000005.1:42331-48364 GCA_964372035.1 uncultured Desulfovibrionaceae bacterium
GTTCTACTTACTTTTGGCTTTGTGTATCGGAACGATGCCAAAGCTAATATTTAATTAGAAACAGGCTGATAAGATTAAGGTTTTTGTTTGAGGTTTAAGTTTTTTGTGAGCGTGGCTTGCCACTAGCGAACATAATCTTTAGCAAAAGTAAGTTGAACTTGTTCTACTTACTTTTGGCTTTGTGTATCGGAACGATGCCAAAGCTAATATTTAATAAAACACAGATTGTTTTTAACGTGTTACTTTAAAGGATTTTTATAATGGAATTACTTACTAGAGAAAAGGCATGGGAGCTTTTAACTAAATATAATAAAACTGAATCATTAGTCAAACATGCATTAGCTGTTGAAGCAGCGATGCAAGGCTTTGCAAGAAAATATGGTGAAGATGAAAGCTTATGGGGTGTTGTTGGTTTAATTCATGATATTGATTATGAAATGTATCCAACTGAACACTGTGTAAAAGCAGTTGAAATATTGAAAGAAAATAACGTTGATGAATTTTATATACATGCGATGAGCAGTCATGGTTATGGAATTTGCACAGAAGTTAAGCCTGAAAGTCTTATGGAAAAAGTTCTTTACACTATAGATGAGTTGACAGGTCTTATTAATGCGGCATGTTTAATGCGCCCATCTAAGAGTGTGTTAGATATTGAGCTAAAGTCAGTTAAAAAGAAATTTAAGGATAAGGCTTTTGCGGCTGGTGTTGATAGAAATATTGTCTTAAATGGCTGTGAAATGCTTGAGCTTAGCTTAGATGAAGTTATTACTTTAACTATTGAGGGTATGAGAGTAAAAGCAGATGAAATTGGCTTAAAAGGTAATTTATAATTTTTTTGCTACATAAAAAAATAAAGCGTTTCTACAATTTGATTGCAGGAACGCTTTTTTATAACCATTAATCTAAAACTTTAATTCTTTAGTAATTCTGGCAACATAAGCACAATAGTAGGAAAGGCTATGAGCAAGACCAAACAAACAAAATATGCAGGTAAAAACATCATTGCCCCTTTGAATACTTGATTTAAAGGAACAAATTTCCCACAATTTTTTTCTGATACATTTGAAACAATATAAGCCGCAATACCAACAGGCGGTGTCATTGCGCCTAAACTCGTTACAGCAATTAACACAACGCTAAACCATAGGGTATTCCAGTTCATTGCTTCTGCTAAAGGGAAGAATATTGGTAGGGCAATTACAAGTAAGGCTAGTGCGTCCATAACCATTCCACCAACAATAAAAATAACGAGTACAATTAATAAGATAAGAGGTTCAGCAAGTGGTGAATTTGCAAGGTTTGTTGCAAGTTCAAAGGGCAGTCGTGTTAGGGTTAAAAATTTTCCAAACATTGAAGCTCCTGCAAGCAAGAATAAGAGCATAGCTGAAAGTCTAAAGCTTTCATCAAGAGCTTTTAGAAATCCTTTTAAGCTTAAAGTCCTAGTTATAATTCCCATTAAAATTGCAGCAGATGCTCCAGCAACTCCAGCTTCAGTTGGAGTAAAAAATCCAAGCCCAAGACAAACGACAACTAATCCAAATAAAATAGCACCTTCAACAAATCCACTTAAGGAATTAATACGCTCTTTCATAGAGCTTTTTGGTGCAACTGGTGCAAAATTTGGGCGTAATCTTAAAATAATCGGCACAGTAATCATAAAACATGCTAATAGCAATAAGCCTGGAAATAAAGAGCCTAAGAAAAGAGCCTCAATAGACTGTGCTGTTTGAACGCCAACAACAATTGCCACAACACTTGGTGGAATTATTGCTCCAAGAGTTGTGCCGGCAACAACAGTTCCTGTAGATAATAATGGACTGTAACCATAGCGATTCATTTCTGGAAGTGCGACCACGCTCATTGTTGCCGCAGTTGCAGTATTTGAACCGCAAATTGCTGCAAAGCCACCGCAGGCCATAATTGTTGCAAGGCTTAGCCCTCCACGTTTATGACCGCACCACGTTTGAATACTTGCATAAAGTCGCTTGCTTAAATTTGAATAAAAGCAGATTTGCCCCATAAAAATAAAGAAGGGAATAACTGTTAAGCCATAATTTGAAAATACACTCCAAATTTCATTGCCTGCCATGTTTAAAGCTAGACTAGTGCTATCAAGTATGGCATAACCACCAATCCCTAGAATAGCAAGCAAAAAAGCAATCGGAATACGAATGTATAAAATCCCTACAATAAGCAAAACAAGAAATATTATGGCAATAAATGTTGGTGACACGGCAAATATCCTTTAATTAATGTTATTTAACAAGAGCACGAGAAAAGTTGATTCTATGGAAATTTACATTTTTTAATAAAGTCTTTTTCAGAAAATTATTCGAAAGTTGTAATAATTCAAGAAGAATGATAAGGCTTTGAATAAACAATCCAAATGTTAATAGGGCGATAAAGATAGCTGATGGAATATCAAAACCATCAACAAGCTCCATGCCTTCATGCACGAATAATGTTAAATCTAAAAGTTCAAACGATAGCCCAAGGCTTAAGCTAAAGCAAACTATTGAAACAATAATACTTTGAATTTCTTGAACTTTCTTTGGTAATTTTTCAAATAAAATTCCTGCATTAGCATGGGAGTTGTGAGCTTGCACAAATGGTATACATAAACCAGTTGCGCAAGCCGCAAGATATGAACTAAGTTCAATTACACCACGTAAATTTTCACCAAAAGCCCGCATAAAGATATTGGCAAGTGTTAATACTAAAATTGCTAAAAGTAGGCTTGAACCTATAAAAAATAGTATGCGTGTAAGTTTCTTTATTAATGAATTATACATGGTTAATCTCTTTTTTAGTTTAAATTGTCTTGTTTATTATTTATTTTTATTTAAATAGATAGTACGTAATTTTTCAATATCAGCTAAGATTTTATCAGCGTCTAAGCCTTTATCTATTGCATTCTTTTTCCATTTTTCAATTAACGGTGAAGTTGCAATTTTAATTTTAGCGCTATCTTCACTATTTATTGTTGATAGTGCAAAGCCATGTTCTTCTATTGCCCAGTTGATTGCTTTTTTACCTGCATTGTCAACAAGATTTCCGGTGAATTCTACATGTTCATCAGCATAGTCATCAATGGCTTTTTGAACTTGCGCAGGTAAACTTTCCCAAGTTTTTTTATTCATAATAACAGCGAATGGATAAACTGGCATATCAACAGTTAAGCCGTACTTACAGTCTTGGGCAAAGTTCATGTCATACAAGGTATCCCATGAGGAACAAACACCTTCAACTACACCTTTTTGCAATGCTTCTGGTGTTTCAGACATTGGAATTGAAACTGCTTTGCCACCGATTGCAGTTAAAGCATCTGAAATTGAGCCAGATGAACGTAAGGTGATTTTTTTCAAATCTTCAAGGTTTTCAACTGGTTTTGTACTCATTATTTGTGATGGAGCTGAGCTAAAAATTGAAAGGACTTTATAACGCCCAAGTTCTTTTGGCTTATGAATTTTAAAAAGCTCCCAAGCAACAAAACTAGCTTCGCTTGCAGATGAAAATCCTAAAGGTAAGCCGAAGAGTTCAAATAATGGAAATGAACCAGGGTAATATAACATGCTCATACAACCAATATCAGCTTGACCTCTTGCAACACCTCTAAGCATCGCTTTTACATCTAAAAGTGTGCTAGCTGGGAATGTTTGCACGCTAACTTTACCATTAGTTGCCTTTGTAATTTCTTTAACCCATGTATCCATCTGCATACTTGGGAAAGTGCTAGCTGGAGGAAAATTTGCATAGCGCAATTCTTTAGCAGAAGCAGAAAAAGCGTTTAGAGCTATGAATAATGTTAAGATAAGTACAGATAAGTTCCTTTGCATTGCGTAATCCTTTTTTAAATTTAGTTAATAATTTTTGATTAGCACGCATAAAAAAAGAGAGCCGCTAATCAATTTATGTCAGCGGCTCTCTTTTTTATAAAGATTTTATGTGTTTACATAGCAAAAAAAGCCATTGACGGTACGCAAACACACCACCAATAAGCAACAAAAGATACATTATTCATATCTTTTTTTAAAATTAATTCTTTTGCTGAAGAAAACATTCTCATTGAAATTCCTTATAAATTATTTGTTAATTGTTTATACGACTAATTCATAAGCCTTGTCAAGTCTTTTTTTTGATATTATTAAATCGTTGTTTTTATTTGCATTTCGCTTGAGCAAGTTCAGCCCATGAGCCAATCATATTTTTAGATTTATGTTCTTGCTTCATATACCATTCAGCTTTTTTTGTACTTTGAGCTGCGTAGAAAATACATTGTTTGCCATATTTGTTATTTAACTTATCAAGGGTTTTCATTAAGTTGTTAGATTTATTGCTTTCATTTTCTAAATCATTATTAGTTAAGTTTAATAAACTAGCTTGAATATTTTTTTCAGAGCATAAATCAAAAAGCAAGACTCCAGCCTTAGCATAGGCAAATCCTTCTTTATAGATAGCATCTAAGCCCTTTGCAACTAGGCGAATAAAGGTTTTGGTGTCATCACTAGGGCTTGGTAAATTTAGTTTGATACTTTCTGAGTAAAATTCATCTTTACTACTGTGCTTTGAAGTTCGCACTAGAACTTGAATACTTTTTGCCTTTAAGTTGGCTTTTCTCAAACGCTCACAAGCTCGAAAGGTAAAAGAACAAAGAGTTTGAAATAATTCATTTTTTGCATATATTTTTGTGCCAAAAGAGCGAGATGTTGTTATAGAATGTCTTGGGCTTAAACTATCTTCGACAACGCTTGGTATACCACGAAGTTCAAAAACTGTATTTAAACCTGTAACTGTAAGATTTTTCTTTATCCAATTATCATCAGCATTTTTTAAATCTAGAGCAGTTTTTATTCCTATTCGTTCTAATTTTATGGCGAAATTTCTGCCAATTCCCCAAACTTCATTAACTGGAATTTTTTGCAAATATTCGCAAAATCTAGGATCATTAACATTTAAATAACAAAGCCCTTGTCCTTTTTTTGCTAAATAATTTGCAAGTTTAGCTAGTGTTTTAGTTTGCGACAAACCAATAGAAACTTGAATACCTGTCCATTTCAAAACTCTTTCTCTAAGGCTATATACAAAGTCACGCATATTACTTTTTAATGCAGGATTTAATTTTAAAAAAGCCTCATCTATGGAGTATTGCTCAACGTCTTCACAAGCATCTTCCAATATATTTATAATGCGTTGTGACATATCTCCATATAATGCATAGTTTGATGAAAAAACATTTACATTTAGCTTTGCTAATTGATTTTTAACCTTAAAGTATGGTTCACCCATTGATATACCAAGAGCTTTTGCTTCTTTGGAGCGTGCAATAATACAACCATCATTATTTGACAAAACAACAACAGCTTTATTTGCTAAATCTGGGCGAAAAAGCTTTTCACACGAAGCATAAAAATTATTAGCATCAACTAGAGCGTACATGATATTTATTTATAATTATAGTAGGTTATGGATTACATTTGTTACTACACCCCAAATATGAACATATTCTTGTTCAGTAATATCAATTTCAGGGTAGTCTGGATTTTCGGGCGCTAGAAAAACTTTATTGCCACGTCTAACGATTCGTTTAACAGTTAATTCACCCTCAACAGCTGCAATTACAATACGATTGTTTGAAGCTTGGCAGGAGCGATCGACGATTAATAAATCACCATCATGAATACCAGCATTTATCATAGAATTTCCAACAGCTCTAAGAAAAAAGGTGGCTGCTTCATTTTTTACGAGGTATTCGTGTAAATCCAGTTTGCGCTCAATAAAGTCATCAGCAGGCGAAGGAAATCCAGCTGCAACAGGTGTAAGGTAGAGCGGAGCACCAGTTTTTTTCTCTTCTGATGCTTTTGCGCTTGCAAATATTTTCAAAGTGGGCGATATAAAATTCGGTTCATTATTCATATTATTTTTTTACCACAAAGCCATTTAAGTTTCAAGTTACTAGGCTTTGTGATAATACTATAAGATTGACTTAAGGCTAAAACCCTAAATAGAACATGTAAAATCCGATTAACAGTA
>CAYJPK010000006.1:0-19725 GCA_964372035.1 uncultured Desulfovibrionaceae bacterium
TGCATACGAAAAGTAAAATACGTTCAAAAGAGTTTAAGCTTATTATAAAGCATTTACTCACTGAGTCCATTATAGCTAAGTATAAAACAAACCGAATTAAATTTATATACTTGTAAATTTAACTCGTCGATGATGAAAAAATGCTAACACATACTAATAAAAGAATTTAACTGCTAAAACTAGCAAATAAAAATGCAAGAAAAGGAATCACAGATTACTTTTCTTGCATTTTTATGGTATTATGAGATGATTTTTCATCATCGGCTTACAAATTTTTTGCGAAAGCAATAAATTTGCGTCCCGCAAAACAAGCTAGAACTTGCTTCTAGCGTCCCGCAAGGGTGTTTGGAGTGAGCGTGCCTGCGTGGCTAAGCCACTTGAAAAAGGCATTAAAAATGACTTTTTCAGCTTCTACTAACTCAGTTTTTATCTCGTCATATTTTAAACAAAAATTATTTTATAAATGGATTAAAGTACCCAAATTTCATATCAAATTCTTTTCTTAATCTTTTTCTAAAATTAATAAAGCCCATGCAAGCTCCAAAATCAATTCCATCAAATAATTTTGGATAATATTCAGGGTCAATATTTAAATTACGAAGTTGAATAAAGTCTACATCACATTCTTTAATTAGATTACAAAGAGCATCAACTTCATTTTCAGTATCAGTAATTCCAGGGAAATATAAAAGATTTAACGATATAAATACATTATGTTTTTTTGCAAGCTTAATAGAATTTTTTACATCTTCAAAACTGTAGCCTTGTGGACGATGATATAAATTATAAACCTCTTCACGAGCTGAATTCATGCTAACTCGCATGGAGCTAAGACCAGCTTTTGCGAGTTCTTCAACCTTATCTGGGCGTGAGGCATTAGTATTTAAATTAACTGTTCCAAGTCCTCCGTGCTTTCTAAATTCTTGAACAGATGCAATTAATAAATCAGCTTGGGATAAGGGTTCACCCTCACAGCCTTGACCAAAGGAAAAAATCGGTTCTTTAGTTTCTTTGCGACCATGATGACGCATAAGTTCAACTATTTCGTCTACATTTGGTGTAAAAGTCATTCTGTTTTGTGGTGTTGCACAAATTTCAGAGTCTTTATCTTGCTGTGAAATACAAGCAACACATCTTGCATTACAAGTATTTGAAGTTGGAAGTGGTGCTTCATAACGCCCTAGACAAAGATTGCGAGCAGCAGGGCAATTATATTTAAATGCACAATTATTAACAATATGCTGAATTAATCTATTGTTAGGGTACATTTTAGCAAGCTTACGTCCTTGCTCCAAAATTCTATTTTGGCTTATACCTCTAAATACTTGTCTTTGATCTTCATCTACTTTTTTCGCACAAACATAAAACCTATCATTATATAAGCCAACAGCACCATAAGCAAAAAGGGGCAACATTGGCGCATTTTCCTCTGTTTCATACACTGGGTGCGCTGTTAAAGTGTGTGCTGGTGCGGCAAATGCGGCAACAGCCAAGTCTTCCATAATCTCAACCAAGCCAGTTTCAGGGTTTAAACCAGCAGCGTGACGGTTAGGCAGTAAAAACAAATCACTTTCATCTGGTAGCGGCATGAGTTCATCAGGCTTTGGTAGAGCCCACTCATTATTACGACGACAAAGCATATAAAGCTCAGGGTGTTCGTAAATATTTCCATCTTTATCAGCCATCACAAGATATGGGCGCACAGCAGAACTAGCCATAAATTTATTATCCTTGCATTATTTATAGTTTTAGTTAAAATTCATTTTGTCCATTAATCATACAAAAAACTTTTTATCTTTTGCATTATGAAATTTATTTTAAATAGTGTGAGCTAATTAGTCAAATACAAAAAAGGTTGTTATATGTGGGAAATATTATTTTTAGTTGCTTTTTTAGGCTTAATTTTTATGTTTTATTGTATTTTACGCCGTCAAGATGCTATTTTGAAAGAAATGAAAGACAATAATGCTAAAAATTTTCTTTTAATTCGCTCAATTGAAACACATTTAAAAATGCATGGCACAAGTGAAGAAAATTTGAGTTTAAGCTTTACAAAAGAAACTCCCTTAAAAATGCAAAATATTGAGCCAAGAACAAAGCTTGATGATAAATTTGATAAAGAAAAATTTGAAGAAGAATTATTTGGAATGAAAGATAATTTTAATTCTCAAAGCAATTCAAATGCAAAAGACGATACAGACAAAAATAATCTTTCAAAATTGGAATTATAATCTTGCATGCTCTAGATATGCACGTTGTAGAGCAGGATAGTTAATTGTTTCTGCAAAATGCAGATATGGAATTCGCAAAAATTCTTTCTTAATATATTTTGATGCTTTTAAGCGTTTTTCCTGAAAGTTTTTTGGCAAATTATTTATAATATAGGCAAGTTGTTCAGCACGTCTAAGTGTTGTGTGATTTGCTTTTATTTTATTTAAGCCATTCGAAGCAAGTTTTTTACGTAAGGGTTCATCAGCTAGTAACAGCTTAAGGGCATTTGCAATTTCCTTTGCATCTAAATTTTCATAAGTAAATAAATCTTCACCATGCGTAAATAATTCACTTTGCCCATTATTAATATTCTGTGTAAGTAGGCAAGAATTACAGCCAAGAGCTTCAAATACTCTAAAGTTTAAATCTCCACGCTCACTGATATTAAGAACAATTTCTGCTTCTGGATACAATTTTCTATAATCACCACGTGTGATGTGCAGAGATGGTACAAGTTCCTTGAGTTCATCAAGAATTATTTTGCGCTTAGGTGTTGTGACTGGATCAACAGTCCCAACAAAAATACAGTCATATTTTTTTTGTTTAGTTTGCTCAACTAAGTTTAAAGTATAAGCTGGAAACCATCTTATCTGTTCACTATCTAAAAATAAATTTTCAAAATTAGGAATATGATCTTTTAAGCTAACAAGGCATAGATCAAAGCTTTGCCCGTAATAAGGCATATAACTATGAATATGAGTATCAATAGCATAAAAAATAGTTAAGCAGGGAAAACTTTCTTGCCCAAGTACAAAGGGTGGACGACTTTTGTCAGCTACGACTAAAATATCAGGAGCACCATTTGCAAGCTTAACTATTTCTTGCCACGTATATATTTTAGGCTCATCAAAATTATGGTAAATAACTTCAAATCCACAATCTTTGAGCTGTGAGTTAAAAAAAGGATTACCAATCCAAAATATTTTCATGCAAAAGCCACGCTATGCAATTGTATCAACACCAGTTGAAAACCATGCGTTACTGCTTTCATACGCCATAAAGCTAGAGCTTGAGCCTTCTTCTGCAAACCATGTGCTTAGAGATTGCATTTGAATTTGAGTTCGCATGACTTGTGGGTCATAATTATTAGCAGCTCGTGACTCTTCAACATTAGATAGAGTCATAATATTATTAAAACGCTCAACAAGCTCAGGGTGCTTGTCAAAGTATTCTTCAATCTTATGTTTGTCAGGGTGGGTTGAAATAACAGTTATTCCGCCATTTCCATCACTAGCAAGCCTAAAATCAATATCATCTGGCAAGCCAAGCTCCGCCAATCCTTCTACAACTTCGTCAGTAAAATCATCTTCCATTTGCTCACGAGCATCAGAAATATCTTCAAAGCTAACCCTCTGGCCAGAACTAATTCCAAGTTCTTGCATTGCTAAATCAATTGCTTGATTAACTGAAGTTGCATTAAAAACAGTATAATATGGATTATTCGTACCAGCTAAACTGCTCTTATCTATAATGCTAGAGGAACTATTTTCTTGCTCAGTTTTTTCAGCATCAGTTGCTGTTTGATTAGTATCAGACGTAGTTTGCAATACATTAGTATAAGAAGCGCCTAAGCCGTACGCATATGAGCTATTGGTAATCTGCATTTTTTTCCCCTTTATATATTTTTTTATAAACTATGCATAGTTTGTGCCAAAGTGGTTTAATTGGTTAACATGCTAAAATAACTTATATAATCAAGAAAAAAATAGTTTTTAAATAGGGCTTGAAAAAATAGTAGAATATGGTATATCCTAAAGCTAGATAAATAAATTTTATCTGTTTAGTACAAATTTTGTTTTTTGTGCTTCTTTATCAACCTTTAACAAGGAGCTTATGCTTGGACCCTAGTCCCAATCGAAGTCTTTGGTCACGCTTGACTCAAATGTTTCAACCAACTGATACTATAGAAGATCTGGAGCAAGCCATCACCCAAGCCCACAAGGACGGTGAACTTGAGGCTACAGAAGGCTCAATGCTTTTGTCTATTCTTAAACTAGATGATATTCAAGTTCAAGATATTATGACACCACGCATTGACTGTGATTTTGTTTCAACAAAAACAACTCTTAGCGACGTTGCTAAATTAATTGTTGAGTCAGGTCATTCTCGTATTCCTGTTTATGAAGATAACCGTGATAATATTGTTGGTATTGCCTTTGCAAAGGATATGTTGCATTATATCTTAGACGCTAAAGGGCAAGACTTAACAGTAGAAAGCATTATGCGCACACCTTTTTTTGTCCCTGAAACAAAGCCAGCAATTGAAATCTTGCAGGAATTTCGTTCTCGTAAAAATCATCTTGCAATAGTTGTTGATGAATATGGCGGAACAGCCGGCATTGTCACAATTGAAGATTTACTCGAAGAAATTGTTGGTGATATTGAAGATGAGCATGATGCACCGAAAGAAGAAGATATTATTGTTTTAGATGATAATACCTTGCAATTGTCAGGGCGTGCTTATCTTGAGGACTTAGAGCCATTTGACATGAAGCTTGATGCTGAAGATGTTGATACTATTGGCGGGTATTTATGCTTAATGTCAGGGCATGTACCAGTTAGTGGGGAGCGTTTTTCGTTTGAGGGCTGGACTTTTATCGTTGATGATGCTGATCTAAAGCAGATATTAAAGGTCACAGCAACTAAAGAAGAAGTTAAAGAATAATTTTATTTTACGGCTATATTTGATTTGCAAATCATTTTTACTTTCAAAAGATTATAGCCTGAAATTTTACTAAAACAGCATTGCAGGCTTTTTGAGGCAATGCTTACTGTTTTTATGGATAAAGAGCTTTAAAAAAGTATAAAAAATAATATCTAATAATATTAGAGTGTTTGTACTGTTTTCTGTGCTTTGTTGAGAAAAAATATAAAAATTTGAACATTTTTTCTTGACATGCAAATTTAAATCATATATTTAGATTAGCTCTTGTTTGTTAATCGTTTTTTTAATTATATATGGAGGAAGCCCATGCCTACAATTAACCAGCTCATTCGTAAAGAGCGGGCAAAGATTGTTAAAAGAAAGAAAACACCTGCTTTGCAAGCTTGCCCACAAAGAAGGGGCGTGTGCACTCGTGTTTACACAACCACACCTAAGAAGCCTAACTCAGCTTTGCGTAAAGTTGCCCGTGTACGTTTGACTAATGGAATGGAAGTAACTGCTTATATCCCTGGCGAAGGGCATAATTTGCAAGAGCACTCAGTTGTAATGATTCGTGGTGGTCGTGTAAAAGACTTACCGGGTGTTCGTTATCACATTGTTCGCGGTACTTTAGATACTGCTGGAGTGCAAGATCGTCGTCAACGCCGTTCAAAATATGGTGCAAAACGACCTAAATCTTAAGATTTTAACTAATGTCTATTTTGGAGACCGAATATGCCTCGTAAAGGTTCTATCCCAAGAAGAGAAATTCTTCCTGATCCAATTTATGGAAGCCGCTTAGCAACTCGATTTATTAATCGTTTAATGTATGATGGCAAAAAAGGTGTAGCTGAAAAGATTTTCTACAGCGCACTCGAAGTTTTAGCTGAAAAAACATCAGAAGAACCAATGCGTGCTTTTGAAAAGGCTATTGATAACATTAAGCCTGAACTTGAAGTAAAGTCACGTCGTGTTGGCGGTGCTACTTACCAAGTTCCTATGGAAGTTCGCCCTGATCGTCAAATTTCTTTAGCAATTCGTTGGCTCATTACTTATTCTCGCGCTCGTGGTGAGAAAGGTATGGTTAACAAATTATCTGGAGAGCTCTTAGATGCTTTTAATAGCCGTGGTGGAGCTGTAAAGAAGAAAGAAGACGTGCATCGCATGGCAGACGCTAACAAAGCTTTTGCACACTTCAGATGGTAATTTGTTGAGGAACTCTTTCCTCAAAGTGAACTTATGTATAGATATTATGCTTGGAAATTAGTTTTTTTAAGTGTTTTATCTATACATAAGTCTTTTTCGTTTTTAAAAGTTCTTGTTTTTGCTTAAGCTTAAGTACCTAGAACTATTTATTTCTTTTTAAAATCTGCTTTAAGACAAAATTAGGAGATTACTATGTCGCGCACAGTTGACATTAAAATGCAAAGAAATATCGGCATCATGGCTCACATTGATGCTGGTAAGACTACTACTACTGAAAGAATTTTATTCTATACAGGTGTTTCACACAAAATTGGTGAAGTTCATGATGGCGCTGCAACTATGGACTGGATGGAACAAGAGCAAGAGCGCGGCATTACCATTACTTCTGCTGCTACTACTTGTACTTGGAATGATCACCGCATCAATATTATTGATACACCAGGACACGTTGACTTTACTATCGAAGTAGAGCGTTCACTTCGTGTTCTTGATGGTGCTGTTGCTGTATTTGACTCAGTTGCTGGTGTTGAGCCACAATCTGAAACAGTATGGCGTCAAGCTAACCGTTATGGCGTTCCACGTATCTGTTTTGTTAACAAAATGGACAGAATCGGTGCTAACTTCTACCGTTGCGTAGACATGATTAAAGACCGTTTAAGAGCTAACCCAGTTCCAATTCAATTACCTATTGGTGCTGAAGATAAGCTTGATGGTATCATCGACCTAATCACTGAAAAAGCTTATACTTTCCCTAAAGAAAGCAAAGGTCAAGAAGTTATTGAAATTGAAATTCCTGCTGATATGCGTGATTTATATGAAGAAAAACGTACAGCAATGTTAGAATCAGTTGCGGAGGAAGATGAAGAACTTCTCAACAAATACTTAGAAACAGGTAGCTTAACCGTTGAAGAAATTATTTCTTGTGTACGTAAAGCAACTATTTCTCAAAGTATTGTTCCTGTTCTTTGTGGTTCAGCTTTCCGTAACATTGGTGTTCAATTATTATTAGACGCTGTTGTTAACTTCTTACCTTCACCAGTTGACATTGATCAAATGGTTGGTACAGACCCTGATAACAAAGAAGTTCAAATCACATGTAACTGTGAAGATAAAGAACCTTTAGCAGGTTTAGTATTTAAATTATTCTCTGACCCATATATTGGTCACTTATCATTCTTCCGTATTTACTCTGGTGTTATTGAATCTGGCATGACAGTTTTAAACGCATCAACAGGTAAAAAAGAACGTGTTGGTCGTCTTTTAAAGATGCACGCTAACAAACGTGAAGAGATTAAATGGGCAGGCGCTGGTGACATCGTTGCAGTTGTTGGTTTAAAACAAGCTTCAACTGGTGATACCTTATGTGATGAAAAACGTGCTGTTGTTCTTGAATCACTTGATATTCCAGAACCAGTTATCGAAGTTGCTATTGAGCCTAAAACTAAGGTTGACCGTGACGCTTTATCTGCTGCTCTTTCAAAACTCGCTAAAGAAGATCCTTCTTTCCGTGTTAAGGGTGATGATGAAACTGGTCAAACTCTTATTGCTGGTATGGGTGAATTACACCTTGAAATTATTGTTGACCGTTTACTTCGTGAGTTCTCTGTTAATGCAAACGTTGGTAAACCACAAGTTGCTTACCGTGAAACAATCACAAAGCCATCTAAGACTGATATGAAATATGCTAAGCAGTCTGGTGGTCGTGGTCAATATGGTCACTGCGTAATCGAAGTTGAGCCAAACCCAGGTAATGGTTATGAGTTCATCAACTCTATCGTTGGTGGTATTATTCCAAAAGAATACATTCCAGCAATTGATAAAGGTATTCAAGATGCACTTAAATCAGGTGTTGCTGCTGGTTACCCAACAGTTGACGTTAAAGTTAACTTAGTTCACGGTTCTTACCATGAAGTTGACTCATCTGAGCAAGCGTTCTATGTTGCTGGTTCTATGGCTATTAAAGACGCATGTGGTAAAGCATCTCCAATTATCCTTGAGCCAATCATGGACGTTGAAGTTGTAACTCCAGATGATTACCTTGGTGAAGTTATGGGTGACTTAAATGGTCGCCGTGGCCGTGTTCAAGGTATGGAAGGACGTGTTGGCGCTCAAAGCGTAAAAGCACAAGTTCCACTTTCTGAAATGTTTGGTTATGCTACTGACTTACGTTCTAAAACTCAAGGTCGTGCTACATTTAGCATGCAGTTTGATCACTATGAGCGTGTACCTGCTAGCTTAGCTGAAGACATTGCAAAGAAAAAAGCTTAATTTTTGATTAAGCCTTTATAATAAAAGCCCTGTGAATTTAATCGCAGGGCTTTTTTATTTGTAAAACTGTAGAAGTTGAAATAAGTTCTTGTATTTTAAATAAAAATAAAATAACTTATTTGTGCAGATAATATTGGTTATTTGTATTTTTGTTTTTTAATAGGAGCGATAAAATGTATCAACAAAAAGATATTAAAAATGTGTTAATTGCTGGCGCAGGCATCATGGGTGCTTCTCTTGCTCAAATTTATGCAAATCATAATTATAATGTAGTATTATATGATATTGCACAGGCTCAACTTGATACGGCTGAAAAGCTAATCACGTTAAACCAAGAAGTTGCTATTACAGAAGGTCGTGTAACTCGTGATGAATCAGATGCTTTAAAAGCACGTATTACTATGACACTTGATAAAAAATATTTTGCTGAAGTAGATTTTGTTTTAGAAGCAATTGCTGAAAAAATGCCTATTAAGCATGCATTTTGGGAAGAAGTTTCTTCAATGGCAAAACCTGAGGCAGTTCTTGCAACAAACACTTCTGGATTATCAATAACTGAAATTGCAAAAGCAGTTAAAAACCCTGAGCGTTTTGCAGGTATGCACTGGGTAAATCCTCCTCACTTAATTCCTCTTGTTGAAGTAATTGCCGGTGAAAAAACAGATGAGCAAGCAATGACTACAATTTACGATATTTCTTTAAGCTTAGGGCAAAAACCTATTACAGTTCAAAAAGATCCAGCAGGCTTTATTTTAAATCGTTTACAGTACGCTGCTTTACGTGAAGCATGTAATTGTGTTCAGCAAGGTTATGCAAGTATTGAAGATGTTGATAATGCAATGAAATATGGCTTAGGTATCCGCTATGCATGCATTGGACCGATTGAAACTGTTGATTTTGGCGGTATTGATATTTTTAACGCTGTAGGCAGTTACTTATTTGATGAATTATGCAATGATGGTGGTGTTCCTCCATTATTAAAAGAAGCCTTTGAAGCTGGTAAAATGGGCGTAAAAAACTGTAATGGTTTCTACGACTATTCTGATGGAAAAGATGCAACTGCGATTGCAAAACGTGATAAGGCATTTATTGCAGTTACAGATGCGTTGAAAGATAAAAGATAATTTGTTTTAATAATATTTTAAAGGCGTGAGGTTTGAACTTCACGCTTTTTTTTTGCTCTTATTTTAATTGTCACGCTGTCTTTTATAGGATATATAAGCATAAAAGATATTTTAGGAGACAAAATGTATTTAGTAAATATATTAATTTTAATCTTTGGTGCGCCAATTGTTCTTTTATTTGTGCCATACAAATTAGCCTCTTGGTTTGGGCTAAAGTATAAAAAAAGTTTTATTGCAATATTTGCAATAATGACAATTTCGGCAGTTATGCTATCAATGGGCTTTTCTTGGGCACGATATGGCGAAACTGCAATTATATATCAATATGGCTTTTTATGGTTTGGCTTAATTATTTTCTTAACTTTTTTTACAGCTATTTATGCTTTGATTGGAAGATTTTTACCAATTTCAAAAAAGCTAGGTGGCTATTTAGTTGTTTTATTAAGCCTTGGGCTTTTTGCTTATTCATTCTACCATGCAAGGGACTATAAAAATTATGAAATAAGTTTTGAGCTTGAAGGCCTAGAAAATCCTCTTACAATATATCATGTGCCTGATGTGCATTTTGGAATTTTTGCAGCTGAGGGCAGGGCAAAAGAAATTGTAAAAAATATTAATGAAATAAAGCCAGATTTAGTGCTTTTTAATGGTGACTTTTTTGATTCACCTACAGCTTTGACAAAAGAAACCTTAGCACCTTTTAAGGACGTTAAAGTTCCATTATATTTTACAACTGGTAATCATGATATTTATGTTGGGCTTGAAGAATTAAAGGCGCATTTGAAAGGCAATAATATAACTTATTTGGAAAATGATATTATAAATATTAAAGGTGCTCAAATTGTAGGGCTTGACTATTTAAATGCTGATGAATTTTATGTGGGTGCTCACTCATCTAAAAAACCAGATACCATAAAAAGCCTTATGCCTAAATTAAATTTAGACAAAGATAAGCCTATTATTGTGGCTCATCATAGCCCTGTTGGTGCAAAATATATTGAAGCTGTTGGAGCAGATTTATTTTTAGCAGGGCATACTCACGGTGGGCAATTATTCCCAGGTACTTTAATCGCCAAACAACGCTTTGAGTATCCCATTGGCTTATATAGCTTAAATGACATGAAAATATATGTCACTCAAGGTATTGGAACATTTGGACCACCGCTAAGGCTTGGAACTGATGCTGAAGCAACTATCGTCAAATTATTACCTAAAAAATAAAAAAGGGGCTTTTAAGCCCTTTTTTATAATAAAATTATAGTAATTAAATTAATTCTGACACTTAGGGCAAAATACAGTGCCTCGACTAGCGACTTGGCATGATTCTAAGTCACTATCGCAAATATAGCATTTTCCACCCTTTCTACCATAAACCTTAAATTTATTCTGAAATGCACCGGCATCACCATTTGCCATGCGATAATCACGGATAGAGCTCCCGCAAGCAGCAATTGATTCTAACAATACATCAACAATTGCTTGGTGAAGTGCAATTAATCTTTCTTTTGGAATATCACGCCCCGCAGTATTAGGATTGATTTTTGCTGTAAAAAGTGCTTCATCAGCATAAATATTACCAATACCAGCAATGACGCTTTGGTCAAGAAGTAACGCCTTAATTTTAGTGCTTTTATGAATAAATAAATTTACAAAATCAGGACAGGAAATAGTTAAAGGTTCAGGTCCTAAATTATTCCAAAACTTCCAATTTGCAAGCTCGGCATCATTAATTGCCCTTACAAATCCAAATTTACGTGTGTCGTCAAATACGATTAATGTGCCATCATCAAGTGTGAAATCAAAACGAATGTGCTTATGCTCTGGTATTTGATTTTTTTCATAAGCAAATAATCTTCCACTCATTTTAAGGTGAAAAGCTAAAGCATAGGGGCTATTATTATCTTTTTTTTCAAAGTTTAAAAATAATAGTTTTCCACGACGTGAGGTGCTAATAATTTTGTGATTTAAAATCGACTCTGGAGAGAGTGAGCTTGCCCAAGTTTTTTCATTGAGCAAGTTCACTTTTGTAATAATTTTATTGTTTACGCTTGGAGCTAAAGTCCGAGCAATTGTTTCGACTTCTGGTAATTCAGGCATTTTAATCCCATTTACGTTTATCTTCAATAGGCTTAATTTGCGGAGGAAGTGAGCCAGGAGCTAAAATGCGAAGCTCTGGGCGAAGTTTAATACGTTCACGGAAGAGGTGTAATAATTCATCTTCTTGTGTGAAGTTGCTTGCCTCAATATAAAGAATCATTTCGTCGATTCCACCAGGGTTAATAACCTCGATTTGCCAACGCTTAACTTCTTCAAATCTAGCCATTACTTGCTCAACTTGGTGTGGGTAAACGAACATGCCCTTAATACGAGCAGTTGTATCAACACGACCAACAATACTTCCAAGGCGTGGGCTTGTGCGTCCGCAAGTACAAGGTGAACGGTCAATATATGATAAGTCACCAGTTGCAAGGCGGATTAATGGGTAAGTTTTGTTAAACGAGGTAACAACAATTTCACCAACTTCACCGTCTTTTAATGGAATACCAGTATCAGGATTACAAATTTCTACAAAGCATCTATTAGCAATGTGCAGACCTGTTTTTTGATAACATTCATAACCGATACAGCCAACGTCAGCAGTACCGTAACCTTGACGAATTACAATATCAAATTTCTTTTCAAGCTGTGAACGCATTTTTTCAGATAATTTTTCACCAGTTACAAAGGCAACTTCTAAAAATAAATCTTTACGCAAATTGATGCCTTTTTCTTCAGCTTTTTGTGCTAAGTGTGTCAAATAGCTTGTTGTTCCAACATAACCAGAAACACGTAGCTTTTGCATAATATCAAGCTGAGTGCTAGCATCAGATGGACCAGCAGGAACGCACGCACAGCCTAAATTGCGAAGTGGCTCTTCAAACATTAAACCTGTTGGTGCTAAGTGATAGTTAAAGGTATTTTGAACAACATCACCAGGGCGAAAGCCAACAGAATAAAATGCTTCAGTGTATCCCCAATAATCATCTCCACGATCTTCTGGATCAAAAATTGGTCCAGGTGATAAGAAGATACGCTTTAACTCACCAATATCTTTGGTTAAAAGACCGCCTAAACGTGGTCCAATAGTTTGCAAAAATATTAATTCCTTTTTCTTTAAAATAGGAATGTACTTGATGTCAGATAGTGTTTTAAATTTTTCAACACTAAATTGCGCTCTGTCAAATCTCTTCTTTACTTCTTCTGAATAACGATAAGCATAGGACAACAATTCTTTTAACTGAATAAGATAAAATTGTTTGCGTTCGCTTTCGTCAAGAACTTCGCGGCGATTATAAATGCCTTCTGTGCGATCTTTTCTGGTCATTGTTTTGCTCCATTAATAACATTCTGTCCAAAATTCACAGTTACTAAAACCAAGTCCATTCATTAAAATTTGTTCAGCAGGAGATGATAGCACAATATAATGCTTATATCCTGCGTGTTTATGTAATAAATTGGCTTGCAATGCTTTAGCATAGCCTTTTTTTCTGTAGTTAATATCAGTCGTTACATAATAAATGCCAACTGAACTTGTGGCATCATCAATAAAAATTTCTGTGCAAGTGCAAGCTTTGCCATCTTCCTTACCAAGATAAATATGCTTAGGGCAATTTTTATCAAGTAAAACACCAGCTTGGCTTAAGAAAAAGTCTTCATATGGCTTTTTATCCATGTTCCAACCCTTAGCAATCAAGGCTGAAAAATCAATCAAATCTTTTTCACTTTGCACTCGTTCAATTGTAAAGTTTTTTGCAAGTTCAACTTTTGGCACTTGTGATATGCCATTTTTTAAATATTGCCCCATATGAGTTGCACTACTATTTAAAATAAGTTTTTTATCTATTTTTGCAATAGTCTGTTTTAAATATGGTGGATACCATAATGAAAAACTTTGCCCAATTTTTGCAAATTCATCAAATGCAAGTTCCAAATCTTTTTGCAAACTATTTAAATCAACCTGCTCGCAAGCATCTAACATGATTAAATTAAAATCAGTTAAGCCAGAATTTGTGCAAGTGTATAGTAAAGTGTCAAGTTTTTTACAAATTGCATTTTTATCATGAGCCTGTAAAAAACTATAACTAGCTAAAAAATTAGCATTAATGGAATATTGAAAGTCTAACATCTTGATATAATAAATAAAAAAAATCTAAGAAAACAGCAAAAAACTTTTACATTCTGAAATATTTAACTTTTTCAGACATAATACATTTTTTGTATATCTTTTCTAAAAAAAGTGCAAGTTCATATTTAGCTATTTAAAAAATTATTTTTCAAGCTCAACAATGTAAAATTCTTCAAAGCCAATAGGGCGATATAGCGTTTTAGACTTTCTAAGACCTTCATCTCCCATATCTTCAGCTCTGTTAACAAAGGCATACTTATCTTGAGCATATTTAGCAAAATAGCTAGCCATTACAGGGTATGCACCACGAAGCCCCGGTTTAGCTTTTTCATAAAGTACACCAAAATTATCAGCATCAAGTTCATAGCCAATGCTAAAGGCAACGAGCTTATCTTCAAGATAAATTCCACCACAAGTTAAGCCACCAATTTGATTCCAGTTTTCTACAATTTTACTTAACGCATTTGCTTCAAATAATGTTTCTTTGCTTTCTTCGTGATTTGCAAGCCATTCTTTATTAAGTTCAAGAATTTCATGTGCTTGCTCTATTCCGATTATTCTAAAATCAGGTGTGCCATTTTCCTTAACATAAGCATTAACATGATTGCGTTGCATGCGGTATTTATTGCCAGCTAAATTTGCAATATCTTCTGTATTATAGCGATATTCCCAAGTATTGCGAACTTCTGTAGCCTTAATATTACAGCTTAGCTCTCTTTGCCAAATTTCTAAAAGTTCCTTTGTAACTTGGCGAAAAGAACCAATTTTAAGCAGTATTTCTTCTTTTTCTTTCCAGTTTACATTTTCCCAATCGCCAATAGGAGCGTAGCTCTTATAAACAATATTAGTACAGCGTAAAAAACATAAGTCATCAATAAAAGCGTATTCAAGCTCCATCCACTCACGCCAGCCCCAAAGATTTGGAAAGCTATAAGCAATCGGGTGAGTTGAAAGTTTGTCATATTTTTTTTGATACTCTTCTCTTATTTCAAAAGAAAAAGGTGAAAAAAGTTCTGAATTTTGTTCAAGCCAATTTGTGGCACTACTCATAAAAAATCCTAATTTGTTTTTAAAATTTCAATAAATTCTTGTTCTGTTAAAATGTTAATGCCAAGCTTTTCTGCTTTCTCAAGCTTTGAGCCAGCATTTTCACCAACAATTAAATAGTCTAAATTTTTACTTACACTGCTTACAATATTTGCGCCTGCACCAATACCCATCTCTTGAGCTTGCTTGCGTGGCAAACTAAGCGTGCCAGTAAATAAAATATTTTTTCCGCTCAAAACTCCTTGAACGACTTGGCCTGAAACATAAACAGGATTAAGTCCTAAATCTTTGAGTTTTGCTAATAATTCTAAATTCTTATCATCTCTAAAGAAGCTTGTAATTGAGCTTGCAACCTCAGCACCAATATCTTGTAAGTCTTGCAACTCAATTAAGTTAGCATTTTTTAAATTGTCTATATTTTCATAATGCTTAGCTAAAGTTCTTGCTGTTTGCTCGCCAACGTGCCTAATACCTAAAGCACAAATAAATCGCACAAGGCTTGCACTTGTTTTAACTTGCTCAAAGGCAGTTACAAAATTTTGTGCAGATTTTTCACCCATGCGATCATAAGTCATTAATTCTTCGACACTTAATGTGAAAAGATCACTAGGGGATTTTATTCGCCCTTCGTCAACTAAAAGCTCTATCCACTTTTCACCAACACCCTTAATATCAAGACCAGCTTTTGATACGAAGTGAATGATACTTTCTTTTAACATGGCAGGGCAAGCTAAATTTATGCAACGCCAAGCAACCTCATTTGGCAGGCGAACCGCTTGTTCATTACATGATGGACAAATTGTCGGGAAAATATATTCCTTACTATCAGCACTGCGTAATTCTAAGTCAGGCTTTACAATCTCTGGTATTACATCACCAGCTCTTTGCACGATAACAGTATCACCTTCACGAACATTTTTTGCAATTATTTCATCTTGATTATGAAGCGTTGCACGGCTAACCATTACGCCACCAACATTTACAGGCTCAAGCTCTGCAACAGGCGTTAAAATTCCTGTTCTGCCAACTTGAATAATAATTTTATTTAAAATAGTTTTTGCCTGCTTGGCTGCAAATTTTCTAGCTACTGCAAAGCGAGGCGCTCGAGCTGTATAGCCTAATTCCTCTTGCTCTGCGATAGAGTTAAGCTTAATGACGATGCCATCAATATCAATATCAAGCTCTTCACGCTCACTTTCAAGCTTGTGACAAAAATCTAAAATTTCTGCATGACTACGGCATAATTTTCCATGCGGCGGAGTTGCAAAACCAAAATCTTTTAAATTTTGCATAAGCTCTGCATGACTTTCCCACGGCGAAATATTTCCATAATCAATTGAACCAGTGCCATAAGCTAAAAACATAAGAGGGCGTGCGGCTGCAATTTTAGCATCTAATTGACGCACAGAGCCAGCTGCTGCATTGCGAGGATTTGCAAAAACTTTTTTGCCACTTGCTTCTTGCTCTTCGTTTAGTGTAAGAAAATCGGGCTTTGAAATTACTACTTCACCACGGATTTCAAGCCTTGGTGGTATTTTATCCATAGAAATATTTTCAGCCAAATCTTTTGGAAAATTCTTAATAGTTTCAATGCTATGGGTCACAAGTTCACCTGTTTCACCATCACCACGTGTAAGAGCAGAAAGAAACTTCCCATTTTCAAATATAAGTTCACAAGCAAGACCGTCAAGCTTAACATCACACCAAAACTCTAAACTTGCCTTAGGCAAAGCACGTTTTGTTTTTTGCCAAAAATCTTGCCACTGCCCATCATCAAAAATATTATCAAGGCTATACATGCGCTGCGTATGTTTAACTTTTTTAAAGCTTGAAAGAACTTCAGAACCTACTTTTTGAGTAGGTGAATCACCTTCACGCAAGCTAGGGTACATCTCTTCAATGCGTGATAATTCTTGAAACAATTTATCGTATTCGGCATCAGAAATTTCAGGCTTATCTTGATTGTAATAAAGCTCATTATGCTTTGCTATTAATTTACGAAGTTCATCAATTCGCATTCTAACAGCTAAAGGTGGTTGGGAGCTAGATTTTTTCATATTTTAACCTCAAATTCCTGCATTTTTTTAAGTTTTTCTCTATAATCATCGCCAAGCCGCTGACTTAAATATTTATGTTCAGCTTCTGCCGCCTTGCTTAAAAATCCATCAACAGTTTTTGCCGTTGAGTGGTACTCATGCTTTAAAACAACACCGTGATCAACAATTACATCATAGCCTAAATTGCCAATTTCTAATGATAAATAGCTTTCAATACCATAGCCATAAATATTAGAATCAATATCTAGATTTTTTACCTTATAGGCGCAATCAATATTTATGAGAGGTGCTATGCCATCAATATATTTAACTTTTGTGAATTCAGTATTTCTTTTATAGACAACTTGCTTATGATATGGATTTTTTAAAACAGCTGGTGTATATATTCCTAATTTTCCATTTTTATTTAAGTAGTTTATGCGAGCAAAAAGTTTTTTAAGCGGATTTTTTGGTTCAATAAATTCAATATCATTATTTAAAAACCATAAATAATCAGCTCCAGCTAATTTTGCCTGTTCAAGGCAGTACTTTAAAGCACCACCCCAATAAATATTTTTCTCTAATCGTTTCCAAGAGTTTGGGTATTCTTGCTCTGCACAATTATCAAGCACATGATATTCAATATTTTCAGCTATAAAACTATTTGCAACTTTTTTTGTTAATGCAATGTCACCATAGTGTAAAATTACTGTAAATACTTTCATAATAATAAAATTTTAAATTAGTTTTTGAGTGCAATGTTAAATTAGCATGCTAATATTTATGCTTTAGCCACATACTAACAAAGCCTGGCTAGCATACGCAAAAAGCCAAGAATAAGCAAGTTATTTAGCTTTGCCTATTTGCGCTACGTATGCCGTCGATTATGCTTTGATATTCGCTTGCAATATGTGGGCGCAAGCAAGCGGAACAATCTTTAATACCACTAGCTAAAAAATTTGGATTGCCTTTACAGTCTTTAATCCTATAGAGCGGGCAATAGCAAAAGATGCAATTAAATTCGCTTGGTTCAATCCCCTTATGGCAAGGAAAATATTCACAGTCTTTATTGCTAAAAAATTTATGGCTATTTTTCATGTAACCTCATTTTTCTGTTATTTTTTCTGTTGTTTTGACTAGACCATTTTAAGCTATTACTATATTATGGGCAATCTTTATTTTACTTATAAGGCGATTTTAAATGTCAAAAAAGCTAATAGAACTTGAAAATATTAATGTAACAATTGCAGATAATAACATTCTTAAGGGTATAGATTTTGTTTTGCATGAGGGTGAGCATACTTGTATTTGTGGTAGCAATGGTGCTGGCAAATCAACATTGTTTAAACTGCTTAGAGGTGAAATAAATCATAACTATGTAGGTCAAATTTCATGGTTTTTTAAAGATAGCGTTGAACATTCTGGTTTAATGGGACAAAAGATGACAGCTCTTGTTTCTACTTCCCAATTAGAAAATTACATCAGTAAAGCATGGCGCATAACTGTTCGTGATTTAATTTTAACGGGCATTAAAGATACCTTGTTATTTTATGACAGCCCAAGTGAAGAAGATGTTGAAAGGGCAAATAAAATTGCTGAAGAGTTTAATTTGTCGCATTTATTAGATAAATTAGTTCCAATTTTATCACTTGGACAGCTTCGCTTAGCCCTTTTAGCCAGAGCTTGCATTAGAAAGCCAGAAATTCTACTTCTTGATGAATTTACTGATGGCTTAGATAAAAAAACAAGAGCGCATATTAATGAAGTTCTTGAAAAAATTGCCAAAACGACAACGCTTGTAGCAATTGCACACCGTATAGAAACACTCCCAACTTGCATTGCCCGTGAAGTAAATCTTGAGCAGGGCAAGATAGTTAAGGATACTAAACGAACTGTCTGGCAGATTGATTATGAGCCAAGTGCTATTAATTTAAATGAAAGTTTTACTGCTACTGATAAGATTTTAATTGATATATATAATGCTGATGTTTATCTTGATGGGACAAAAATTTTACATGGTATTAACCTAACCATTAAGCAAGGTGAGCACTGGGCAATTGTTGGTGATAATGGTGCTGGAAAATCCACCTTGTTGCGCCTAATTGCGGGCTTTGAAAACGTGGCTCTTGGCGGACATATTCATAGATATTTACCACGTCAAGGCGATGGAATTATTGTTGAAATGGCAAAGATGCGACATGGCATTGGACTTGTTTCTGATAAACTTCAAGCTGAATATTGGTATAATATTAGTGCAGAAGATTTAGTTTTAAGCGGTTTTGAGCGCAGTGTTGGAATTTTTCATAATGTTATAACTGAAGAACAAAGGCAAATTGCTAAAGCTTGGCAACAGCGCTTAGGAATTGAAGAATTTGCAAAGCGTGATATTCGTAGTTTATCAACAGGACAGCTTCGTAAATTCTTTTTAGCTAGAGCTATGGTTGCAAATCCCGATATATTATTATTAGATGAGCCGTGTTCTGGCTTGGACGCTAAGGCGAGAAATGAATTTTTAGAGATAATTCAAAGTTTAAGTCAAAGTGGTGTGACTATTATTTTTGTAACACATCATGAATCAGATTTAATTCCGGCTATTTCACATATTGCTCATATTAAAGAGGGTAGATTGTCTTTTTAATTTTTAATAAGATTAAGGAAAAATCTGCAAAAAATAAATTGATACGAAAATATTTTTTGCAGTTTTTTTTGATTTTTTAGCTTATAAATTTATCTAGAGCACTTACAAGCTCTGTTCTGTTTTTTTCAATTAATGCAAAACGATGAGGATTCGCAAAACTTTCATAATCATTGTCATAGTATTTACCATTTGCGTTTGCAAATTCATCTGAAAGAGCGGCTCTATATAAAATATCAGCTCCAATATTTAAATCAAAACCCTGTCTGCCGTAAGCCTCTTTCACCATTTTACTCCCCAAAAAGGATTTTGGATTAACAGAAATTATA
>CAYJPK010000006.1:19825-29079 GCA_964372035.1 uncultured Desulfovibrionaceae bacterium
TTTTAGCTGCAATAGCTTGTCATTATTTCTTCCATGTAAAATTAAGTCATGACCATTTTTTGCAAACTTGATAGCAGTTTCAAGTCCAATGCCATCAGTTGCACCTGTTATAAAGATTATTTTTTTCATTGTGATTTCCTCATTTTAAAATTAATAAAAAAACACTCCATATAAAATGAAGTGTTTTTTGTTATAAATCAATTATTATTTAAATAATAATATTATGATAAATCTTAATATTCTTCAAAGTGAACTCGTGAAGCATCATATCTTTCAACAAATTTATTAGCATCTTCTTTTTCAGGATAACCTACAGCAATAGCTGCATATGGGCGAATATGGTCTGGTAAGTCGAGTATTTCTTTTAATTTAACACTATTATCAATGTCTGTTTTTGTATCATTTGAGCCCCAAACACCAATCCATACTGTGCCAAGTCCTTGCTCAACAGCTTCAAGCATAAGGTTTTGAGTTGCCGCACCTAAATCTTGTTGCCAGAGTCCTTCCCATTTGATCATTTTTGCATTGCCAAGCACGATGATTGCAAGCGGTGCTTTTTTAATTGGGCTAGCATATGGACTCATGCTAGCAACTTTTTCACGACCCTCTTGGCTTTCAATGACAATAAATTCCCATGGCTGTTGATTGCTAGCTGATGGTGCTTGCATTGCCGCACGCAGTAATTTTTCGATTTTATCTTTTTCTACTTTAGTCTCTTTGAAGCTTCTAACGCTTCTTCTTGTATAAATTGCGTTCATTTTTTTACCTCTTATAGTATTTTAAGTTGACATCACTACCATCAACTTAAGTAAAGACACACTTGCTCAAGCACTTAGCAGTGCAATAAGATTGCACTTATGCATTCGCAGTGATTGCCTGCTAGCGCAGTCAATTATAGTAATTTACTCTGAAATTACTATATATTAAATGGGCTCTTGCCAGTTTTTACAAATGTTAACCCACATTTTGTTGTTTGAAAACTTTTCTAATTCCTCAATATTTAGTTCTATAGCACTATTTGAGCTTCCGCAAGCCGGAAAAACAGTATCAAATCTTTTTAATGACTCATCTAAATAAACTAAAATACCATCATTAATTGCAAATGGACAAACGCCACCAACCTTATGCCCTATAATATTTTCAGCTTCATCAAAACTTAGCATTTTAGGCTTTACACCAAATAATTTTTTAAACTTAGAGCTATCAACTTTTGCATCTCCTGCACAAACAATTAAAATAGCACTGTCATTAATCCAAAATGATAAAGTTTTCGCAATACGCTTTGCTTCGCAACCTAAAGCTAGAGCCGCAAGCTCAACAGTTGCTGAAGAGTCTTTAAGCTCAATGACTTTATTTTCATAGCCAAAATTTGCTAAATATTTTTTTACTTTTTCTATCGACATAATATTAAAAAAAAATGCAGTAGCAAACAAGCACTACTGCATTATCGTTAAGATTTATTAACTTTCATAACTTTCAACAATTAAGTTCATGCGTTTTCTGCAATCATCAATACGCTTACGTAAGCTTTTTGCATAAGCATCTAAGTCATTAATTGGAGTTGTTGCTACACCAGTTTCCATTGCGGCTTTAGCAACAGCTGGTGTTTCCCATTCAATAATACGTGGGTCAAGCGGCTTTGGAATAACATAATCAATGCCAAACTCTAATTTATCAACATTATAAGCATCGCAAACTTCAACTGGAACTGGCTCTTTTGCAAGAGCAGCTAATGATTTTGCCGCTGCTAATTTCATAGCTTCATTGATTTCTTTAGCACCAACGTCTAATGCACCACGGAAAATATATGGGAAGCCAGAAACATTGTTAACTTGGTTAGGATAATCAGAGCGACCAGTTCCCATGATACATTCAGGACGAGCTGCTTTTGCATCAGGGTAGGTGATTTCAGGATCAGGATTAGCACAAGCAAAAATAACAGGTGATTCTGCCATTGTTTTAACCATTTCAGGCTTTAATATTCCTTTTTGTGATAAACCAAGGAACATGTGAGCACCCTTAAGAGCTTCAGCTAAAGTCATGTCTTTGTCTGTTGCAAATTCACCTTTGCGAGCGCCCATGTCAGTACGCCCTTTATGCAGGATACCTTTTGAATCAAACATACGAATATTTTTAGGGTCAACACCCATAGAAATATAGAATTTAGCACAGGCAATACCAGCGGCACCAGCACCAGTGATAACAACTATAGTATCTTCCATTTTGCGATTTGTAATTTCAACTGCATTGTAAAGACCAGCGCCAGAAATAACTGCTGTGCCGTGTTGATCATCATGGAAAACTGGAATATTCATTTCACGTTTTAAAGTTTCTTCAATCTCAAAACATTCAGGAGCTTTAATGTCTTCTAAATTAATGCCACCAAAGGTTGGCTCTAAAGCCTTAACAATTTCAATGATTTTCTTTGGATCTGTTTCGTCAATATTAATATCATAAACATCAATGTCAGAAAAAGCTTTAAATAATACGCCCTTACCTTCCATAACAGGCTTACCAGCTAAAGCACCAATATTGCCAAGCCCTAAAACTGCACTACCGTTACTTACAACAGCAACTAAGTTTGCACGACCTGTGTATTTAGCTGCTAAGCTTGGGTCAGCATGAATAGCCATGCATGCATCAGCAACACCAGGTGAATATGCTAAAGTCAAATCGAGTTGATTTTTAAAAGATTTCGGTGGGATAGTTTCAATTTTTCCTGGACGTGGAAATTCATGATAGTTATATACATCTTGTTTAGAATACTTAACCATTTCTAACTCCTTGGTATGTTTAACAATAATTAATAGATATTTTTAAGTTATTATGCCTCAATATTTATAAAGTAGCAAGTCTTTCTTTTGCTCGTTCAAGGCTTGGGTCTAGCAAAATAGCGGTTTTAAGGTGATTTTTTGCATTTGTAAAATCTTTTAATTCATAATAGCAAGCGCCTAAATTTGCATAATCTTTTGCAGAGCTTTTATCAATTTTTATAGCTTGTTTTAAATCAATTATAGCTTTTTTATACTCTTTTAACTTAAAATGACAAACTCCACGAGCGCTAAGGGCTTCAAAAAAATCAGGTGATTTAAGGATTGCTTTATCCAAGATGCTAACTGCTTGTGAGAAATCTTCCTCTTGCATGTAGCTATATGCACAGTAATAGGCAATTAAGCCGTAGCTATCTTTATTTTGCTCAAGTTCAAGAGCTTTTATAAATAGCTCTCGAGAAAATTCGCTATCTTCACCATTTATAAGCGCTCTAAAAAAATATGTAAAAGAAGTTTCTCCGTATAATTCTTCAATTAATGCAAGTCCTTGCTCTGCATCTTTACTGTCACAATCTTCAATTAATTTGCGTCCAACATAAAGACCCAAGCAAGCGTTTGCATCACGCTCACGAAATAAAAATCCTGTTCCAAAAGAATAACAAGTAGAAATGTTGAGGGTATCAACAGTTGTATTTATCGAAAAAACATCAATTCCATGTTCTGTTTTTAAAATTTTTGCTGTTGATTTAAGCTCTTGTAAAATATCTTCGTCACTAATATCTGGAAGAGAGGAAATATTTACAAGTTCACCCTTTTCAAGGAAAGCTATATCTTTAATGTTCGTGTATTTTGGTAGACCTGATGCTTCGTAGCATGATGATGTGCAGAAATCCCCTCCAAGCTGGGCTATTTCTGTCAGGGCTCTAATAGCAGCTTTAATTGGTGAGCTTGCAGTACCTGCTGTATAGACAATTTCAGATTTTTCTGGAAATGTCGATAAATCGTAGGCTATTGCGCCAATCGTAGGAAGTGGCATGCCTAGCGAAAAATCTTTTAAAATTAACTTAATATTTTGTTTAGCAAATTTATCTATTAAATTTTTTAAAACTTCATCTTCAATGCTATCTAGCTCAATTGTAGCTAATTCATGTTCACTGCTTGAAACAATAGCGCAAACATGTCTTTCGACAAGCTCACAGATTGACTGAAAAATTGCCTCGCTATCATTATTGCCCGCAGCGGTGCCATTGAATTCGTTAAGCATCTTAAACCATTCTAAAGGCACATAATAAATTTCATTTGTAGCAAGGTGCAAAGCTGGGTAAAAATTAAAATCAACTAAATCAAAAATTTTCTTAGCTAGTTCTTTTTTGTCCTCACTAAGTTTTTCATTTACAGATGCTAAAATCATATCAAAATCAATAAAGTTTTTACCACTTAAATCTTCTAGCATGCTATATTTGCAAAAAAAAGTATTTTTTTCACGATGCCAAAAATCAAAATAACTATATCGCTCCACAAGCTCCATGAGGGCTGAAGCTTTAGCTTGGTCTTCGGTAGATCCCTTGCCCATTTGTTTTTTTGTGGCCATTGTATAGCTTGCATCAATCCCAACTTTACTAATAAAAACAGGTATATCAAGTCGTCCAATATCAATGCGTTCAAGACTTTGCAAAATTTCTAAATTTGATTTTTCAAGCTTGCCTAACACATTTTCAACTGTTTTGCTTGGAGCTAGGGTTTTATCTAAATCGCTATTTTTAGCTTTAATACTTGATTGCAAATCAAAGTAAATTGCGTTATTATTTTTTTGCATTTTAACACTCCGTTTTCTAAGTATATCTACTTTTTTTTATGCGGTCAAAATAGTTTTTGTGTTTTTTATGCAGTTTGTAACATAACCTTAACAAATTAAGTGTAAGATCAAGAGGATATAATGGATATTTTAAATAAACTTAGCATTAAGCTTTCAAATGTTGACCTTGAGCTTGTTGGCGTTACTATCACTAAATATATTAATTATGGCTGGGAAGAAAGTGATATTGATGCGGATACGAGCCTTGTTTCAATTCATAGTGAGAATAAAGAGCTTTTGCTTGAGCTTGAACTAGATTTAAAAAATAATTTTTCTGGTCTTTCTTTTGAGTATGGAACTGTGGATAATCAAGATTGGACTAGCTCATGGAAAGAATTTTTTACACCGCTTAAGCTTGGTAAGTTTATTGTGCTTCCACCGTGGCTTGAGGGCATGGATTATGAGGGCTATATACCTATTATCATTGAGCCAAAGACAGCCTTTGGAACTGGACATCATATTAGTACAGCTCTTTGCCTTGAAAGTTTGTCAAAATTATATGACGAGGGAAAAATCAAGGCTGGCATGAGCTTTTTAGATATTGGCACTGGTACAGGAATCTTAGGTATTGCAGCTGCTAAGCTTGGCTTAAAAGGGTCTGGCGCTGATATTGATATTTTATGTGTTAGCAATGCAGAAGAAAATAAAGTTCTTAATAATGTTTCTGAGAGTTTTGCTGTTTATCGTGGAAGTGTTGAGAACTTTGAGGACGAAAAAGCTGATATAGTTTTAGCAAATATTTTAGCAGAACCACTTCGGGCATTAGCCGATGATATTATGGATTTAGTTAAAGCTGACGGTCATTTAGTTCTTTCAGGAATTTTAGGCAAGCAGGCTCAATCAGTTGCAGATTCATACGCAAAACTCGGTGCACCAGAAATTGTATATAATGGTGACTGGGCAGGGCTTACTTGGTAGTAATTTAAATATATTATTGTAAAAAATAAATTGTAAGTTTTAATCGTTTTTAATTTTTTATAGGAGCTTCAAATTGGCATCTAAAAAATCTCTTCAATCATGGGGCGTTGATGACTCTAATGAATTGTACGGTATTAATACCTGGGGTGCAGGTTATTTTGGCACATCAAACGAAGGCAATGTAGTTGTTTACCCTAACGGTCAGGGTAAGGGGGCTGCTGTTAGCCTTTTAGATATTATTGATGGCGTGCGTGATCGTGGCTATGATATGCCTGTTTTATTGCGTGTTGAAAATATTTTAGAATCGCAAATTTCAAAGTTGAACGAGAGTTTTCGCAAAGCAATTAAAAAGCTTGAGTATAAGGGTGAGTATCGTGGTGTTTTTCCTATTAAAGTTAATCAACAACAACGAATAGTTGAAAAAGTTGCTCAATTTGGTTCAAAATATACTCATGGTCTTGAAGTTGGCTCAAAAGCTGAGCTTATTGCTGCGATTTCACAAGTTGAAAACAAAGAGGGTTGCCTCATTTGTAATGGCTATAAAGATGAAGAATTTATAGACCTTGGACTGCATGCTTTAAGCCTTGGATATAATATCTTTTTTGTTCTTGAAATGCCAAGTGAGCTTGAAGTTATTTTGGAGCGAGCAAAAGAACTTGATGTAAAGCCAAAAATTGGCGCACGTGCTAAACTTTCAGTTAAAGCAAGCGGGCACTGGTCAGATTCTGGCGGAGAACGCTCAACCTTTGGTTTGACACCAGCGCAAATTATTGATGTTATTGACCATTTGCGTGAAAAAGAAATGCTTGATTGCTTTCAGCTCTTACATTATCATTTAGGTTCGCAAGTTCCTAATATTCGTGATATTCGTATGGCAGCAATGGAGGCAAGTCGTCTTTATTGTGGTCTTGTCAGCGAAGGTGCAGCCATGGGTTACCTTGACCTTGGTGGTGGTTTGGCTGTTGACTATGATGGTTCTCACACAAACTATGTTTCAAGCCGTAACTATTCTTTAGATGAGTATTGTTCTGACGTTATTGAGGCTGTAATGTCAATCTTGGACGAGCAAGAAGTTCAGCACCCCTTTATTATCACTGAATCAGGTCGTGCAACTGTTGCATATTGTTCAGTTCTTTTATTTAACATTTTGGACGTTAGTATTGTTGGCTTTGGTTCATTGCCAGATACTTTACCAGAAGATACACCTGAAACAGTGCGCAATATGTACGAAGTTTTAGGTGCAATTACCCTTAGAAATTTACAAGAATGTTATAATGACGCTATTTATTATCGTGATGAAATGCGTCAATTATTTATTACAGGTCGTATCAATTTAAGGCAACGCACTTTAGCAGAAAGAATTTTCTGGGCAATTATGAAAAAAATTGCTACTGAAAAATCTCGTCTTAAAAAAGAACCACGTGACTTAGCTGATATTGATATTAGCTTGGCGGATATTTATTATTGTAATTTTAGTGTGTTCCAGTCGCTTCCTGACTCATGGGCAATTGAACAAGTTTTTCCTGTAATTCCTATCCATCGTTTAGATGAATACCCGTCAAGACAGGCTATTTTATCTGATATTACTTGTGATTCAGATGGTAGGATAGATCACTTTATTGATCATCAAGGATTAAAGCAAACCCTAGATTTACACCCACTTAAAGATGGTGAAGAATATTATTTAGGCGTGTTTTTAGTTGGTGCGTATCAAGAAACTTTAGGTGATTTGCACAATCTTTTAGGTGATACAAATGTTGTATCTGTGCGTATCAATGATGATGGTGCTTATGAGCTTGTAAATGAAATTCGTGGTGACTCTGTATCAGACTTGCTAGATTATGTTGAATATGACCCACGTGAAATTATAGAAAGCATACGCACGGCAGCAGAAACAGCGGTTCGTGAAAAACGTTTAACACCTAGCCAACGCTATAAAGTTATGCAAGCTTTTGAAGATGGTCTTCGTGGTTACACATATTTTGAAAGATAGAAAATTTCTACTTACAAAGTAAAAAATCTTTTTATTAAAACGATAAATTAAAGCCCTTTATATTTATATATTGGGCTTTAATTTATTATCTTGTATAAAAATTCTTTCTATCTAAAACCCGACAATTAACGGCTTCGGCTAAGTGCTTAACTTGAATGTTTTCGGAATTTTCTAAGTCTGCAATTGTGCGTGATATTCGCAGTATTCTCGTATAGGCTCTTGCTGAAAGAGATAGTTTTTGAACAGCATTTTTTAAGAAATCCTGTTCTTTTTGCCCTAAATCACAAATTTTTTCGAGCAATGTTCCAGATAAATTGGCATTTGTAACACAATTTAAACCCCTGTAGCGTTTTGTCTGAATTTCTCTAGCTCGTAAAATATTTTCTCGCATTTCGGCTGAGCTTAAGCCGCTTTTTTTAGAACGCAAATCTTCATATTCAACAGCAGGAACTTCAACGTGTAAATCAATTCTATCAAGTAATGGTCCTGATAGTTTAGAATGATATTTTTCAATAGCATTAGGCGAGCAGGTGCAAACATGTTTTGGGTCGGTACTATAGCCACACGGGCAAGGATTCATAGCTGCAATAAGCATAAAGTCAGCAGGAAAAGTTAAGGATAACTTTGCCCTTGAGATAGTGACTTTTCCATCTTCAAGTGGTTGGCGCAAAACTTCGAGTGAAGATTTTTGATATTCAGCTAACTCATCTAAAAATAAAACTCCACGATGTGCAAGCGAAACTTCGCCAGGGCGAGGGCTTGCGCCACCGCCAATTAGGGCTATTTGCGAAACAGTATGATGCGGAGAGCGAAACGGTCTATGCTTTACAAGTTTATAGTTGTCTAGCATGCCAGTCACACTGTATATTTTTGTTATTTCTAGAGCTTCATCAAAATTAAGAGCAGGCAATACTGTTGGAATTCTTTGTGCGAGCATGGTTTTCCCACTACCAGGAGGTCCAATAAATAAAAGATTATGTGCTCCTGCTGCTGCTATTTCAATTGCTCGTTTAGCGTGCTCTTGCCCTTTTACTTCAACAAAATCAAGTAAATATTTTTCAGCTTCGTTTAGTTCGCTAGTACTTTGCGACGAAGCCGCTTCTGCGTGAAGTTCACCATTTAAAAAGCTAATAATTTTAGTTAAATGATCAAATCCATATACTTCCAAGCCTTCAACAATTGCCGCTTCAGCAGCATTTTCTTCTGCGACAATCATAGCCCTTGCCCCTTGTTCTTTGGCTAAAATTGCAAGCGGTAATATACCACTGACAGGTCGAAGATTTCCACTAAGCGAAAGTTCTGCTGCAAAAAAATAATTTTCAATGATATTGGAATCAATTAAACCAGCGGAAGAGAGCAGTCCAAGTGAAAGAGGTAAATCATACGCACTACCTTCTTTTCGTTTGTCTGCTGGAGCAAAATTTACAGTGATGCGCCCGGCAGGGAGGCGAAAATTACTTGAGCGAATAGCAGTTAAAACCCTTTCTTTTGATTCACGAACAGCACCTTCGGCAAGACCAACCATGATAAAACTTGGTAAACCTTGACGCACCATATCAACTTCAAGGTCAACTTTAAAAGCACTTATTCCATGCAATGCACCACATGTAAGTTTTGTAATCATATTGACTCGCTTTAGATAAAAAAAATAACTATATACTAGTATATAGTTATTTATAAAGAGATGTGCTTAAATAGTCAACAGATTAATATGTTT
>CAYJPK010000006.1:29179-47007 GCA_964372035.1 uncultured Desulfovibrionaceae bacterium
ATACCAAAAAATCTTCTTGTATTATTTCCGCATAAGGTCCAAAGTTCATCTGTTGGCATTTCTAAACAATTTGCAACTTCATATGCAGTAAAAGCAATTAGTGCAGGTTCATTTCTTTTGCCTCGTAGAACTTGTGGTGTTAAATAAGGGCAATCAGTTTCAAGTACTAATTTATCACGAGGTATTCTTTTTACAGCTTCACGCAAGCTAACATTTTTGGGATAAGTAACAGGACCTGGAATTGAAATGTGCCAGCCGTTTTCAATTATTTTATCCATTGATTCTATGGCTTTATCACCGCCAAAACAGTGCCATAAAAGCGGGCGACCTATAAAAGCTTCTTCTTTTAGTATTTTAAAAGTATCATCTTCAGCATCACGGCAGTGAATTACTACTGGCAAATCTAGTTCTTTTGCAAGATTTAACTGCAATCTAAAAACCTTGTCTTGCAATTCTTTTGTTGATGTATCCCAATAGTAGTCAAGACCAATTTCACCGACAGCCCTAAGACGACTATCTTCTTTAAAGCATTTTCGCATTTTTGCAAGGCACTTATTATCAAGCTCACTTGCATCACTAGGGTGAACGCCTAAGGTATATTGAATTTCGGGATAATTTTCAAACTTAGCTTTGTTGTTATAATAATTATCTGGGTTTAAGAATACCTGCATAATTGTAGACAAGCCGGTTTCTAGGGCTTTTTCAATTATTGCTTGGATTTCATTATCTGGAAATTTCAAATCAAGATGCGCATGTGCATCTGCGCCAGTTTTGGGTAGAGCAAATGCACATGGGTTAGTATTTTTATCTGTATTATTTTTTGGCATCGTTTATATAATTAATTGCATCACTAAGGGTTAAATTGCCTTCATAAATTGCACGTCCAACAATTGCGCCTTCTAAGTTAGCAGAAAGTGAAAGTGGATATAAGTCTTTAATATCTTTGATTGAGCTTACTCCGCCAGAGGCAATAACTGGAACTGGACTGATTTTACAAACATGCTCAAGTGACTCAAGGTTTACACCAAGATTCATTCCGTCACGGCTAATGTCAGTATAAACAAAGAAAGCCGCTCCAGCTTCACTTAAACTTGGAATTGCTTGGTCAACTGTTTGATTAGAGCCAGTTACCCAGCCTCTAGTCATAACTTGTCCCTTATCAGCATCAAGTGAAACACCAACTTTACCAGGATATAAGCTACACATTTTTGCAAAGGTATCAGGTTCTTCAAAGGCGAGAGTGCCAATGATTAAGCGTGATACGCCAGCATCAATCCATTTTTTAGCTATTTCAAGGCTGCGAATTCCTCCGCCAAGTTGAACCTTAATTTTTAATTCTTTGCAAATAGCTTCAACAATTTTTGTGTTTTCTGTTTTGCCGTCAAATGCACCGTCAAGGTCAACTAAATGTAAATGCGTAATTCCTTCTTCGCTTTGCCACTGCAATGCAGTACTAACTGGATTGTCAGAAAAAACTGTTACATCATCAGCCTTTCCTTGTCTTAAGCGCACCGCCTTGCCTTGCATAATATCAATGGCTGGAAAAATTATCATAAGCCAAACTCACGAATAGCTTTTTCCATCGCTTCTTGGCTAAGTTCATTTGCGCTTAACCACTTACCGCCACGACTAAAGAAAGTTCCAACATCGAGTAAATTGTCACTCAAGCTAGCTTGTTTTTCTTCAAAATGAGAGCGATTAACAAGTCTACCTTCACCACGTGTATCAATTAAGAAAAAGTCTACAATAACTTCAGCAGAGTCAGTTGCTCCAGCACCACCACCTTGACGCTCATGCCAATTAATAACCATAGGCACGATTAATAAATCAACTTTGTTAGCTTTGCCAACTTCAACCCAATATGCAAGTGCATTATCATTTTGTTGATTGCGAGCTTTTAAGTTTGGATTAATGCCAGTTGTATTTATAAAGTTATAAGTTCTAGCAGTTTGAGTAAGCAAATTATTAAAAGAAACATCAAGAGCCGCTAAATCTTTCAAATCAGCCTTACCTTGGTTTTCTGGAATATAACCAGCTAAAAGCTCAAGTGTGCCTGTTGGTTGTGTGAAACTAGCGACACCAACGCTAACGAGCGGTAATGTTTGACCTTTTGGAGCTTGCCCCGTTGCACATGCGCCAAGCATTACAGTACAAGCTAATAGTAAAACTAAAGCGACATTTCTAACTAAATTCATTATAATAAACTCCCTTTTGTGCTACGCACGGTATTTGTAGTATTAAGTTTTATAGCATCACAAAGTGCAACACCAAGACCCTTTGCAACAGATTCTAATAAATGGTGGCCATTTAGACCATATAAAAAATTAACATGAATGTTAGAACGTAAATTTTGTGCTAAGGCTTTATAAAATTCACGCCAAATATCTTTTTCCTCTCCAGCCATAACAGGAGGTAAAATTTCATCACCTCTCCAAACTAAATAAGCTCGCCCAGATAAATCTACTGTTACTTCGCATAGTGCTTCGTCCATCGGAACTCGCCCATAGCCAATGCGATTAATAGCTTTTCTGTCAGCTAAAGCATTATCTATTGCGCTACCAAGTGCAAGCCCAATATCTTCACAGCTATGGTGAGCGTCAATATGTAAATCACCTTTACATTCAAGCTCTAAGTCAAAATTCGCCCAAAAAGCTAACAAATCAAGCATGTGATCAAGCATGCCAAAACCTGTTTGTATGCTGTTTTTGCCTGTACCATCAATATTTATATTGATTTTTATCTGTGTTTCTTTTGTTATGCGCTCAATCTTCGCTTGGCGTGAGTTCATTATCATTATCCTCATCTTCTATATCTTTTTCTTTTTTAGCAACTAAGGCAGATACTATAATACTTATCTCATATAAAACAATCATTGGGCAAGCCATTAGAATTTGTGAAAAAATATCAGGCGGAGTTAAGATTGCTGCCACAATAAATACTACTAATATAGCGTATTTTCTAACTCTTCTCATCATTTTTGCATTGATAAGTCCCATACGAGTTAAGAAAAAAGCAAAAATTGGCATTTCAAATATTAAACCAAAGGCAAGCAAAATCTTTATAACAAAGCTTAAATATTCGCCAATTGCTGGCATTGCTGATACATATTCTGTATTATAGCTAATAAAAAAACTAAATGCGAATGGAAATACAATATAATAACAAAAGGCTGTTCCAGAAATAAAAAATAAAGCCGAAACAAGTGCTAAGGGAATAATATATTTTTTTTCATGGCTATATAGACCAGGAGCAATAAATGCCCAAATTTGGTAGAAAATATACGGACTACTAACAACAACTGCAGCTAAAAGTGAAACCTTTAAATATACGAAAAAAGCTTCAGGCAAAGCAGTATAAATTAGCTTTGTATCTTTTGGCATTATGTCCACAAGTGGTCGTATTAACTCTGTAAAAATTAAATCGGACACCCCATAACATGCTAAAAATGCTATAAAAGTGCCGATTAAGATTCTAAAAATTCTTGTGCGAAGCTCTGATAAGTGAGCTAGAAGCGGCATATCAGCTGTGTTCATTTTTCTCACTCTCGGAATTTTTATAGACTTCTTCCATTTTTACATCTTTGTTTTGAGTTTTTTGAGGAGTAGTTACAGCATCAGGGTTTAGTTTTTCAGCTTTTGCTTTTTCTTCATCAAGCGCAATTTCAGTATTTAAGGTGCGCTGAAAATCAGTAGAAAATCTACGAAACTCACCCATTGCTTTACCTAAAGTTTTTGCAAGTTCAGGCAATTTTTTTGGACCAAGCACAAGCAAAGCCACCACTAAAATCACTATAAGTTCAGTTCCGCCAATACCAAACATCAATACCTTCTTATATTAGTTAGATAGAAAAATTTAAAAAAAATAAATTTGAAAAAAATAAACTTTATTTCTTAATTCTATTGCTTTAAGCCTACTTTGTCAATCAAATAACGTGGTGTTAAAACACAAAGTTTATGGCACTGGGGATTTGCTTTTTTGTGCTAAATTATCTATTATTATTTTTTATTACTCAAAAAGGAGATTGTGATGGGTTTTGATCGTAAAACAAGTATTATAATTATAGTAAGTCTTTTGATTGGTTATTTCTTGGCCGTTGGAGAAAAGATTTTAAGTGATGATTCTAGCGTAGAGCGGGACGCTGACAATGTTATTACTGTTACTGGCATGGCAGAAAAAGAAGTCATTGCTGATAAGCTCATTTATCCACTGACTTTTGTTGCTCGTGGATATGACTTGACCGAGCTTGCAACTAAAATTGACAATGATACTAAAGAAATCATGCAATTTTTAAAAGAAAAAGGCTTTAGTGAAAACGAAATTTCTGTGGCAAATTTTAGCCTTGAGTATGATGACGACAAAGAAAGTGGTAAGATGTTAGCAAGAGGTTTGGCAATGAAAAGTTCCGATAGCATGCCGCTTTTGATGTCTAATAATAGCTTTGGTGAAAGCCTTAAGTCTACTACAGATGAGCAAAATCAAGGTGAAAAGAATAAAAAAGAAGATAATCCGCTATATTTTATGACTAAAAAAATTAGCCTAAAAACTAATAAGCTTAAACAAGTAAATGAACTCGTTGAAAGCTTAAATGTTCTTATACACAAGGGCGTTAATGTCTATGGAAATAGTAATATTGAGTATATTTTCAGTGACTTGGAGTCTTTAAAATTCAGACTATATGATGAAGCAACAAAAAATGGCATTAAAACTGCTGAAGCGATCTTAAAGTCATCTGATTCAGAGATATGTTCTATTAAGCGCATTAATCAAGGGCAATTAATCGTTAGAGATGATCCTTATGATCAAGCTAAGAAAAAAGTTTCAGTTCAAAATTTGATGGAATTTTATTTGGAAGATTAGAATTTAAATTTCTAATGTGCAGAGCAGGGTGAAAACCCTGCTTTTTTTATATATAATATACTGTTTTAGTGATATTTTTTCATTTCAAATCAAAAAAAATTGATTTAAGCTTGACTTTTTGATGTTTAGTATATATTTAGTTATTACAATATTTGTTGAGGTAATTATGGTAGCAGATGATGTAGCAAAAATATTTAAAGCTTTATGTGACCCAAAGCGTGTTGCAATTATTGAAATGCTTAAGCAAGAAGAAAGATGTGCTTGTAAGCTTTCAGAATCTTTAGATATTGCACAATCAAAGCTGTCATATCACATGAAAATCTTGTGTGAAAGTGGTTTAATAAAATGCTGGTATGTTGGCAAGTGGACGCATTATTCGATTAATAAAGAAGCGTGCGAAAGAGCGATTAACATATTAAGGGCTTTAACACTTGGAAACTAGTGTTTGTTGCAGTTCAATTGCAACAAAATTGTTTAGGGTAAGCAATCCGTCTTAGGGCGGTTTTTATTTTGCCTTTCAAATCAAAAATATTTGATTTGAGTTTGATATATGTTTATAACGGAGTATTAAAATGGAAGATAATAAAACAAGCGGAATTAGTTTTTTCGAAAGATACTTAACAGTTTGGGTTATACTTTGTATGGTAACTGGAGTTTTAATTGGTGAATATTTACCCATCATTCCAGAGTTTTTGAATAAATTTGAATATGCAGAGGTATCAATTCCAATTGCAATCTTAATTTGGCTAATGATATATCCTATGATGTTAAAGGTCGATTTTGAGAGCATTAAAGATGTAAGTAAAAACCCAAGAGGCTTATTTATAACATGGGTTACAAACTGGCTTATTAAGCCCTTTACGATGTACCTTATTGCTTACTACTTTTTCTTTGATGTTTTTAGTGAGTACATTAGCAATAGCCTTGCAACCGATTATCTTGCAGGGGCGATTCTTTTAGGTGCAGCGCCATGCACGGCGATGGTCTTTGTTTGGAGTCATTTAACTAAGGGAAATCCAGCCTACACGGTTGTGCAAGTTGCGACAAATGACTTGATTATTTTAGTTGCATTTACACCAATAGTTGCTATTTTACTTGGTGTAACTGGTGTTACAATACCTTGGAATACTTTAATTTTATCTGTAATTTTATTTGTAGTGATTCCTTTGTTCGGTGGCATATTTACAAGAAAAATTATTACAAAAAAATATGGTCTAGAATATTTTGAAAAAAAATTCATAGCTAAATTTTCTAACATTACTATTATTGGATTGCTTTTAACCTTAACCTTGATATTCTCGTTTCAAGGTAGTGTTATCTTAGAATATCCAAGTCATATTTTTATGATTTCGGTGCCATTAATTATTCAAACTGTTTTAATCTTTTTTATTGCATATTTGGCTGCAAAGTTTTTAAAGCAACCACATAATATTGCCGCACCTGCAGGCATGATTGGTGCATCGAATTTCTTTGAATTGTCAGTTGCTGTTGCTATTTCTTTATTTGGTGCCAATAGCCCTGTGGCATTAGCAACAATTGTAGGCGTTTTGGTTGAAGTGCCGGTAATGCTAGCGCTTGTACGTTTTGCAAATAAAACAAAACACTGGTTTGTTAAATAAAAGGAGATTGTAAATGAGTGAAAAAATAGAACTAAAATTAGATGGTATGCCTAAAGTTGCTTTTATATGCAACCATAACTCTTGCCGAAGCCAAATTGCAGAGGCTTTAGGAAAAATGCTCGGAAAAGATTGCTTTGAAAGCTATTCAGCAGGTACAATAATCAAAAATCAAATTAATCAAGATGCTGTACGACTAATGAAAGAAATATATGATGTTGATATGGAAGCAACACAATTTAACAAAAAAATAGAAGATATTCCTCAGCCAGACGTGGTAATCTTTATGGGGTGTAATGTTAGTTGCCCGTATTTGACATCGCAATATAGTGAAAACTGGGGTCTTGATGATCCAGGCGGTAAGGGTGATGAATTTTTCAAAGATACAATTAAAGCTATACATCAAAAAATGTTAGAGCTTAAAGAAAAATTGAGCTAAGCTTGTATATAAAAAAAGCCTCTTAAAAGTAAGAGGCTTTTTTTATGTTCAATTATCTGAGATTATTCCCATTCAATTGTGCTAGGTGGTTTAGAAGAAATATCGTAAACAACACGGTTTACACCTTGTACTTCGTTGATTATGCGGCTTGAAATTTTCTCAAGAACTTCATATGGCAACCTTACCCAGTCAGCAGTCATAGCATCTAAGCTTTCTACAACTCTAAGAGCAATAACATGCTCATATGTTCTATCATCGCCCATAACACCAACAGTTTTAAGCGGTAAAAGAACAGCAAAGCCTTGCCATACTTTACGATACCAGTCAAAGTTTCTTAACTCTTCTTGGACAATAACGTCAGCACGACGTAAAATTTCAAGTCGCTCATCAGTAATCGTACCAACAATTCTAATAGCAAGACCAGGACCAGGGAAAGGATGACGCCATAATACTGAATCAGGAATACCAAGCTCTGCGCCTAATTTACGTACTTCGTCTTTAAATAATTCACGAAGTGGTTCAATTAATTTCATATCCATTTTTTCAGGTAAACCACCAACATTATGGTGAGACTTAATAACAGCAGAAGGTCCTTTGTGAGAAATAGACTCAATAACATCAGGGTAGAGTGTTCCTTGAGCTAAGAATTTAACTTTGCCAAATTCTTTTTTAATTTCTTCAGCTTCTTTATCAAAAACATCAATAAATAAGTGTCCGATAATTTTGCGTTTTTCTTCTGGGTCTTCAACACCTTCTAATTTATCTAAGAAAAGTTTTTGAGCTTGAACATATTTTAAATTCAAGTCAAAATGCTCTTTTAAAAAGTTAACAACTTCCTCACCTTCGTTATGGCGAAGTAAACCGTTATCAACAAAGATACAATGCAGGCGATGCCCGATTGCTTTATTTAAAAGAACAGCAACTACGCAAGAATCAACACCACCAGATAATGCGCAAATAACGTGCCCATCATCAATTTGTGCATGTGTTTTGTCAATTACTCTTTCAATAAATGAAGACATTGTCCAGTCAGGCTTAATTTTTGATACAGCAAATAAGAAATTGCTAAGCATTTTTTCGCCTTGCTCAGAATGTGAAACTTCAGGGTGGAATTGTACAGCATAAATTCTTTTAGCTTCATCAGCCATTGCTGCAATACTTAAAGTTGAAGTTTTACCAATAACATCAAAACCTTCAGGAGCTTTTTCAACTTTGTCACCATGTGACATCCACACACGTGAAGGAACATTAATGCTAAAACCGTCCCATAACTTACAAGCTTTTGTTAAACTTAAATCAGCTGGACCATATTCACGTACAGTTGATTTAGCAAGCTCACCACCTAAATAATGAGCAAGTAATTGCATTCCATAACAAATTCCAAGAACAGGTACACCAATATCTAAAAGTTTTAAATCCAATTGTGGTGCATCTTCCTCGGTTACACTTGCAGGTCCACCTGAAAGAATGATAGCAGCAGGATTCATTGCAGCAACTGCATCAGCAGTAACATTGCATGGGTGTATTTCTGAGTAAACACCGAGTTCACGAACTCTTCTTGCTATAAGCTGAGTAACTTGCGAACCGAAATCAATAATAATAACTTTACTTGGCATAATTATTCCTTGTCAACACGATAGTTTGGAGCTTCTTTAGTGATGATAACGTCATGCACATGGCTTTCACGAAGACCAGAACTAGAAATTTCAACAAATTTAGAGGTTTTATATAATGTATCTATATCTTTAGCACCGCAATATCCCATGCCAGACTTAATACCACCTACTAATTGGTAAATGCTTTCTGATACTGGTCCACGGTAAGGTACACGACCAACAATACCTTCTGGTACAAGCTTTTTACTCTTTTCTTGGAAGTAACGGTCAGAGCTGCCTTCCTTCATAGCGTCAATAGAACCCATACCACGATAAATTTTGTAAGTACGACCTTGATATAAAATTGTTTCACCAGGTGATTCTTCAGTTCCAGCAAATAGACTTCCTATCATAACAGAATGAGCACCTACAGCTAAAGCCTTAACAATGTCACCAGAGAATTTAACGCCACCATCTGCAACGCAGCAACGATCAAATTCACGAGCGGCTCTTGTTCCTTCAATTATAGCCGTAATTTGAGGAACACCAACGCCAGCAACAACACGTGTAGTACAAATAGAGCCAGGTCCAATGCCAACTTTAACAGCATCAGCACCAGCTTTTAAAAGTGCTTTTGCACCTTCATAAGTTGCAATATTACCGGCAATTATTTGGCAATTCGGGAAAGATCCCTTAATTTGTTCAACTGCTTTAATACAATTAGCAGAGTGTCCATGAGCTGAGTCTAAAACTAAAACATCAACACCAGCTGATAAAAGAGCTGAAGATCTTGCTTCGCATTCAGCACCAACGCCAATTGCAGCACCAACACGTAAACGACCTTTTGAGTCTTTACATGCATCAGGGTATTTTTGAACTTTATCGATGTCTTTCATAGTGATAAGTCCAACTAAACGGTTATTATCAACTACAAGTAACTTTTCGATGCGGTGCTTATGAAGATGGAATTTTGACTCTTCCAAAGTTGTTCCAACAGGCACGGTAATAAGATTTTCTTTTGTCATAACTTCTTTGACTTTAGTGCCAGATAAGTTTTCAACAAAGCGAACGTCTCGGTTGGTCAGTATGCCGATTAGGTCTTGATTTTCAACAACAGGCAGACCTGATACTCTATAAGAGAACATCAGTTCTAAAGCTTTTTCAACAGAATCTTCTGGATGCACAGTAACAGGATCAAGAATCATTCCGCTTTCAGATTTTTTTACTTTCTCTATCTCAAGTTTTTGTTGTTCAATAGACATATTTTTGTGAATAATGCCTATACCTCCGGCTCTAGCGAGTGAGATCGCCATAGCTGACTCGGTAACCGTGTCCATTGCTGAGGAAAGTAAAGGTATGTTAAGACGTATTGATGGCGTGAGATATGCACCAACATCAACTAAATCGGGTGTTATCTCTGAGTAAGTAGGTTGCAATAATACATCATCAAAAGTAAGCGATTTTCCTAGAAATTCTGCCACAATAATCCTCCTAAAGGCAATAAGGTTACACAATAAGTAATAATACCCTCATAAATTTTGATTGTCAATATTTTTTGGATGTGCTATCCTAATGAAAATAACATGAAATTGTGTAAAATTTGTTAAAATATTTGATATGAAATACTTATACATACTATAATATAATTATTATACGAAACTTGTCATCGTATGGTTTGCGCAAAAATTAAAATATGTACTGATATTTAGGCTTAGTTACTTTTTTGAGATCTTATTTTACAGCTAGGCTTGCAAGTATTGGCTTGAAATTTGTTAGTTTTTTAGTACTAGTCAGTATGGAAAGATAAGCTTTTAGTCGTTGTTCAGATTAGAAGTTAAAAATTTTTATTCTGTTATTTTGCAGTATTATATAAAATAGTACTAAAGTATTATTGCAAATAGTAGGCGTTTTTGGCAGTTTGTTTACAGGTTAAATAAACTATTTTAATTTAAGGAAGGAATTTTTATGAAAAAGTTTCAATTAGCTATGCTCGCTTTCGTTATGACAGCATTTTTAGCTGTTACTGCAACTGCTGAGCCTATTGGTCGTCCTGACTACAAAACATTATTAAAAAGCACAGACGCTTTTACTTTTGTAATGGACATTTCTGGTTCTATGATGCAAATCAGCTCAGAAAGAGGCAAAACTCAGTTCAACCAACCTAAAATCGTTATGGCTAAACAAGTAGTTGCAGCTATCAACGATCGTATGCCTACTCTTGATTACATGGCATCATTATACACCGTTAGTGGTGTAACAAACCCAGTTAAAGCTGGTGCTTGGAACCGTGCAGCTTATGGTAAAGCAGTTTCTGCTATTCCTGCAACTTTAGCAGTTTGGGGTCGTTTAACAAACCTCGGCGCTGATTTTGCTGCTATTCAATCTGGCTTAAAAGGCGCTTCAGTTTTCGTAACTGACGGCGTATCAAACATCGGTCCTGATGCTATTGCTGCTTTCTCAAGAGCACAAAAAGCTTCTGGTGCTAAATTTGCTATCATCAGCTTAGCTGATACAGCTGAAGGCAAAGCTACAATTAAGAAAATGGCTGCTGCAGCTGGTAACGCTTTAGTAGTAAACGCTGCTGATCTTATGTATGATCCAGTTGCTGTTGACGCTTTCGTTAAAGCTATGTTCTACAAAGAAGTTACTCCTGCAATCAACAAAGTAGTATTCTTTGACACAGGCAAATATGACTTAAAACCTGAAGCTATTGCTATCTTAGACGATTGTATCGTAACAATCTTAAACGCTCCACGTGGCGTTCGTACAGTTGAAGTTGAAGGTTGGGCTGATAGCCGTGGTGGATTCGGACCAAGCAACGATAAATTATCAGAAAACCGCGCTAGAGCAGTTGTAGAATACTTCAAAAGCAAAGGCGTTCCTGCTGAGAAAATTTACATGCAAGGTAACAACGTTTCTTACCAGTTCAACAATGCTACAGCAGCTGGTCGTCAAGACAACCGTCGTACTAACATCATCATCAACTAAGATTTTGATTTAGTTCTTAAGAAGAGGTGGGGGCAACCCTACCTCTTTTTTTTGTGAATGAGGTAAAAAATGTCAAAGAAAAAAAGAGCAGATGAACTTGTAGCATTACAGGGACTTGCGCCAACAAAAGATATGGCTTCACGCCTTATAATGGCAAAGCAGATCGTAGTTTCTGGAATAGAGCCACAAATTTTTGTTGATAAACCCGGGACTTTATATTATACTGACACAGCGTTTGATATTTTTGTAAAAAATCGTTTTGTTAGTAGGGGTGGGGATAAATTATTATCTGCTGTCAATCATTTTAAGATCGACCCTACTGGCTTTACATGTCTTGATGCTGGAGCTTCAACAGGAGGATTTACAGATTGTTTATTGCAGCATGGGGCAGAAAAAATATTTACAATAGATGTAGGCACTGCACAGTTACATGAAAAAATTAGAAATGATGCTCGTGTGACTTGGCATGAAAATGTAAATTTGAAAAATGAGAATAGCCAACTGGCTATAGATGATGTTGATTTAATAGTTATAGATGTTTCTTTTATTTCGCTAAAGCAAGTGTTACCGAATTGTTTGAAATGGTTAAAGCCTAATGGCCATATTCTTGCGTTAGTAAAGCCTCAGTTCGAGCTTGACGCCAAATACAATGTAAAGGGCGTTGTGCATAAAGAAGAGTATCGGCTGATGGCCGTTGAAAATGTTCTGCTTTTTTGTAATGAAGTTTTACGGTGTACAAATCAGGGAGTATTCCCTTCAGGGCTTAAAGGTCCTAAGGGTAATCAAGAGTATTTTGTTTATTTAAAATATTGCCCATAATAGGTGAGTTATATGAGAGAAATGTTTGAGTTTGGAGAAGATATGCCTATCGCATTACAGATTAAAGAGTTAGATGAAAATGAATTACTAGATTTTTGGGAACACATTCAACAAGTTGAAAATATGATAAAATCCGAATTCAATCAAGATGTTATGCTTTCGCCTGACTATGAAAAAATGATTGTTACTGAATTGCAGTTACGCTTGTTTCAAAGTAAAATTGCTGCAATGGGTGAAAAAAATAAAAAAAATTAAAAAAAAACATAAAAAAAGACTTGATTTTTTTTTAAACTTGCATTAAATTCTTTCAAGTCGTTGAGGGTGGTTAGCTCAATTGGTAGAGCATCGGCCTTACAAGCCGAGGGTTACAGGTTCGAGTCCTGTACCACCCACCATTTAGTTGGTGGGAGATTAACGATAAATATGGGTGGTTAGCTCAATTGGTAGAGCATCGGCCTTACAAGCCGAGGGTTACAGGTTCGAGTCCTGTACCACCCACCATTTAAAATACGTCGCAAAGCTTAAGCTTTGCTTTTTTTTTGTCTTTGATCTAGATTATGATACAAAAAAACCTCCAGCACATGGAGGTTTTATAAATAAAAACTTAGTTTAAAAAGCTTTGTTATTCAGTTTCTTTTTTGAAAATCATAGTGCTTAGAGCATCTTTGTTTCCGATATTTTTGACATGTACTGTATTGCTATCAATAACTACAAAAGTACCTTTTTCGCCCTGAATATCGATGGTAACAGTATCACCATCTTCTGAAATGATATTAAGTGGATTTTCTTGTTTCATAGGTCCAAAAGAAAGTGTAATTGTTTTATTTTCAGTATCTATTATCATTCCAGCGCTTTCTAACATTGATGATAGCATGTTTTTAGCTAGTTCTGATGCAAGTGTTTCTTGCATTTGTTGACCTTTATTAGCTTCAATTGTTGCTTTAGCATCGCATTTCCAAGTGCCATTTAGCTTATCAACGGGGCTAGCACATGCAACAAGCAATAAAAGCATAAAAATTAAGAGCAATAGTTTTTTCATAAAAACTCCTTTAGAGAAATAAATTATAGGATTTTCAACTAGCGAGTTTTAGCACAATCATTCTTTATAGTAAAGGATTGAGTCTTTATGGAAAATTGTTAAATTACTTTATTTTAAAAAAAGTATTTGCCAAAAAGAAATAGAGTATTATTTAAATAGAATATGATTTAAATTGGTGGTCTGTATGATTGATAAAAATAATAATGATAATGAAGTATTGTTGCCTGAAATTATAACTCCAGATTCAAATAAAAATGATAGTTTTGAATCTGAGGCTGTTGAACCTGATTTTATTGAAGATGAACATAATATTCACTTTGAGCGAAAGACTTATACGAGCATGAATTCCGTTGTGGCTGCAACTATCGCTATTTTATTCTTGTTCTTTGGATTTTTTTGCGCCTTGTGTATTTTAGTTTTTAAGTTTGCTGTTGCTACCCTACCAATTTGGGGTGGTTTTTTAATTTTGCTATGGCTCTTTGGTTGAAGAAGCATATAATATTATTTACTTTGATAACGAAATGATATAGTTTGATTTTTTTTTGTGATATATTTTTACGTTTTCAGAAATTAATTATTTGAGGTTGAATTATGAGTCTTAAGCAGAGTAGTATAATTTCTAATATTAGGTTTTTGGCAGTTTTATGTATTGTAGGTATAGTTGTTATTGGGACAACTATAAGTTTATTACTAGGGCTAGAAGTTCGTAAAGATATGGAACTTTCAAACAGAATTTCTTCAGGTAAAATCGCAACTCTTGGGGTTGAAAGTCATTTTAATATGGTGAGTAGATTGGCAAGAAATATGATGCTTGGTAGTGATCTTAATAAAGACTTAGCTACCTACGAAAAAAGCATTGATGAAATGAATAAATATTTTGATATGCTTGAAGAAACTGTAATTAGCAGTAAAGATAAACAAGATTTATTTGAGGCAAGAAAATATGTTTTGGACTACTTAAATGTTGCGTATGAATTTAGTAAAAATCTAGCTAATATTCCTGTGGAAGAGCGCCATCTACAAGTTAAAACTTTTGCAAAAGATGCAACTCCTGCTGCCGGTATTGCAAGAAAGGCTTTTGTTAAGATTTTTGAGGCAAAAGATGCGCAGTACACAAGCGAATTAGCAATTATTGAAGCTAGGCTTGATAATTTGATTTTATTGTCTATTTTGATTTCTGTTGCATTTGCAGCTATTTGTGGTTTTTTTGCAATCAGAATTTTACGTTCAATTAGTAAACCGCTTAATGATGTCACTCAGTACACTTTGCGAGTTGCAGAAGGCGAAATGGAAACTGTTGATTCAAGCACATACCCTGTTGAGTTAAAGATTCTAGCTGATAGCATGGGAAATATGGTTAAACAAATCAGAGCTTATACTCAAGGTGTATTAAATAGTTTGCCATTTCCTGCAATGCTATCAAATACTGATGGACAAGCGGGGTGGTGGAATAAAGATTTGCTCGTTTTAACAGGGCAAAATACTAACTTGTCAAGCAGTCCGACTTCTACTTTAAGTATATTAGGTAGCAATGAAGCTGCAGATATAGCTGATCAGGCTAGACGACTAGAGCAGACAAAGCATTTTGAGTTTGTTTTCAATAGTGGCAAGGTCGGTAAAATGACTGTGACACCATTTAGAGATGACAAGGGTAAAATTTTAGGGACTTTAACAGTCGGCTTTGATATTAGTGATATAAGAAAAGAACAGCAACTGGCTCAAGAGCGTAGTCAAAATTTAGCAGATTTAGCGATGCAAGCTAAGGATAAAGAAGAAAGCGTCATGGGCTTATTCATTGCTATGGAAAATAAAATCCTAAATACAAACACTAAAACTATACATCAAAATGACTTGATGCTAGATATGACAAATTCAATTGCTAGTCTTAATAATTCTGTTTCAGATGTGGCACGTAGTGCTGCCGATGCTGCTCAGCTTGCTGACCTTACTAATGATACAGCAACTAATGGGGCAGAAGTTGTGCGCAGTTCAGTAAGTGCTTTTGCGGCAGTGAACGAAAAAGCGACCAAGCTTAGTTCTGACATGAAGCAACTGAATAAAGACGCTGAAGACATAGGCAGAATTTTAGGCGTAATTAATGATATTGCTGACCAAACAAATCTTTTAGCCTTGAATGCCGCAATTGAAGCTGCAAGGGCAGGCGATGCTGGACGAGGCTTTGCTGTTGTTGCTGATGAAGTAAGAAAGCTAGCTGAAAAAACTATGCAAGCAACTACAGAGGTTAGCTCTTTTGTTAAGACGATTAGAGAAAGTGCGCAGCAAAGTAGTGAAACTGTGATGTCAACTGAAAAAGACTTGCATGAGGTTTCATTAACTATGGAAAATGTAGGGCAGGCTCTTGAAAAAATTGTAGAACAGGCAAAAAATACGGCTAAAAGTGTTAATGAAATTGCAAGTTCAACAGAAGAGCAGTTAAGTGCAAGTAATCTTGTGAGTTCTGGATCAGAAAAGTTGACTGCAGAATTTGATGAAACGGCACATATTTTAAGTGAAATGGCTGGAGCTGTTCAAAACTTGCGTGAAGATACAGAAACATTAACTAGTATCATATGTAAAATGTCAGTTTAAAACGACTTTTATTTACGACAAAAAGCTGGAGTTTATAATTCTGGCTTTTTTTGTAATGCTTGACTATAAGAATGAACTATTTTACTTTAAAAAAGTTAGTTTTAGTTAGCCGGTGATGTAAAATATTTTAACACATTATAATAAAAAAGATTTATTTATTATAGCATACTAATAAAAATGTAAGAAACAAGGAATCAAAGATTACTTTTATTGCATTTTTATGACCATGAAATATGATATTTCATCATAGGCTTACAAAATTTTTGCAAGAGCAAAAATTTGCGCCACGTAAAACAAGCTAGAATTTACTTCTAGCGTCCCACAAGGGTGTTTGGAGTGGGCGTGCCTTTAGAAAAAGGCATTGATGATTACTTTTTCAGTGCCGACTAGTTAGGAGACAAGATGCTGTATAATTTTTTAAAATCTTTTGATAAGAAAATACGACATAGTTTGAGGCGACCTCTAAGTTTGCTTGGTGGTGATTTGCTTGCTATACTATTACCATTTATAATTTTTACCTTTGCTCGTTCACTTGCATATCCGTATGAGCTTGAAATTTCACTTCGACTTGCACCAATACTTTGCGTAGGTGTAGTGCTATTTTATATAGATGGTTTATATAATCAATTAAAGCAAAGCTTTCCACAAGAATTACGCAAGTTATGGGTAGGCTTAACTGTTGCTTACCTTGTTTTAGGCGTGTTCATTTTTTTACAGCGAGGTGAAGAGCTTCCATCACGTTTTTTAATTGTTTTTTCGTGGTTTACTTCTATGTGGTTACTCCCAATTTTCAGATCGCTTATTCGTCATAGATATGGCAAACGTAAATGGTGGAGCAAGCCTACTATTTTAATTGGTTCTACAAATGCCACACAAACAATTGCAGAATATTTGCTTGAAAAGCCGCAAAATGGCTTACGACCTAATGCTATTTATTTGGTAGACTCTGATAAAATTGAAAATAGCGATTTTGTGGCATATGATGGAGTTACTTATTTGCGAACTTATGAAGAGTTTGCAAACTTTGCAAAAGAAAATCGAAATCTTTATGCCATTGTTGCTGCTAATGAGCTTAGTAATGAGGAAGCAAAAGGTCTTATGGAAAAGGCTATAAGAGCTTTTTCAGCAGTGCTTTTAGTGCTTAATCAATTTGGTGAAGGTATACCATTTAGCTTTCAAGCTGCCGAAATTGCAAGAACTACAGGGCTTGAAATTAAACAAAATCTTTTTGACCCAAAGCGCATAGTGTTAAAGCGTTTTTATGATTTAAGTTTATCAATCGTAGGCGGTATTTGCATTTTACCTATTTTAATAGGACTTGGCGTATGGATTTTTATTGAGTCGCCAGGTAATGTTTTCTTTAGGCATAAGCGAATTGGCTATAAGGGCAAGCCGTTTTATGTTTTAAAGTTCAGAACTATGGTAGTTAATGCCGAAAAAATACTTGATAAATATTTAGCTGATAACCCTGAACTTCAAGAAGAATGGGAAAAAGATCATAAGCTCAAAAATGACCCTAGAGTAACAAAAGTAGGTGAGTTTTTGCGTCGTACTAGTCTTGATGAATTGCCACAAATCTGGAATGTTATTAAGGGCGAGATGAGTTTGGTAGGTCCACGTCCTATTGTAGATGCTGAAATTCCTAAGTATGGTGATCATATTTATGATTATATACGAGTTAGACCTGGCATGACAGGGCTTTGGCAAGTGTCTGGAAGAAATAATACTTCTTATGAATATCGTGTTCATTTAGATAATTTTTATACTGCTAACTGGTCATTATGCATGGATATTTGGATTTTAGCAAGAACTCCACAGATAGTTTTTAAGGGCTCTGGCGCTTATTAATTTTTTATAATTTTGACTAGATAGTCGATGATGAAAAA
>CAYJPK010000007.1:0-35305 GCA_964372035.1 uncultured Desulfovibrionaceae bacterium
CTTGGGCAATCGTTTCAGCATATATCCAGAAAACATTTATTCAATATTTTTTTTAGTTTCAAAACTTACAAGCTCACTGACGATTAAAATAATCAATTCCATCGTTTGGAATAAAAAAAGTTCTAATGTAACCCCTTGGTGATACAACGACAAATTCGCCTGTTGTTTGTAAAAAATAAGCAGTATCGCCATCATCTTGAGTTTTTGTAATAACATCAGCATGAATAATCATATTTGCTCGTTCCAAATATTTTTCAGCACTAGAATAACCCATTTTTTTCCCATGCTTATGGTAATGAGAGTTTAACTGCTTAGCCGTTCTAAACTTAAGCTTACTAGAGTCAATCTGTAATTTGTGTGTGCTTATTTGTTGTGCTTGCGAACTTTCATTAACTTGTGCGCTGAAGCTTTGTTGTGTTTTTTTAGATGCTTGTTGGTCTTGCTTGTCAGTCGACTGATTAAATACAAGCGTCGCAACAAAAAATATCAGAGCTATTAATAAATATATGATACTTGTTTTAGCATTCTTATAATTTTTAATATTATTTTCTGCATGTCTTGAAATTGTGCTATTATGTATAGGATTTTGATTTAATGTATTATTTTCTATTTTCAAACTGTTTGCATAAGACAAGCTTGTATCATCATTTTGCTTAGCTTTACTTTTTCTACAAGCTTTGCATCTTTTTGGAAGATGCATATTTTTCGATTTAAAGAATTTTATTTCACCGTCACTAAGCTCAAAGCTTTTACCGCATGATTTACATTTCATTTTCATTTAAAAATCCTACTATATAAAATATAATTAAACATAAGCTAGACAAATATCTTAAGTCAATAATTTAAATAAAAAAAAGCGAAACTAACTGGAATAATCAGTTCAATTTCGCTTATTTTGTATATAAATAACTACAATAGTGATGAACAAAAATTCTAAACTGCTAGTCAAGTTTATATGAAATAGGTACTAATAAACTAAATGACTTGCCATTATGGTTTGGAATTTTAAAGCCCATAACTTTTTCACCTAATTTTGCAGTTGCATTTCTTAATACACTAGCACCACCATCTTGAACTTTAGTTGAAACTACAGTTCCTGAACTATCTATTTGAACACGAAGTTTAATTGTTCCTTCAGTTCCATTACGTTTAGCGGCTCTAGGGTATCTTTTATTTTTTTCTAGTGCATGCAAAATCGCACCATAAGCATGTTGTTGTCCAGCCCTATCTTGTTCTGCTGCAACTTGGACAGCCCTTGCTTTTTCTGCTGCATTATCAACATCTGAACTTTGAACAGCCGTTTGAACTTTTGGCTCTGGCTTTGGCTCAACCTTTTTCTTTGGCTTTGGTTTCGGTTTAGGTTTTGGCTTCGGTTTTGGCTCTGGAATAGGTTCTGGTTTTGGTTCAGGCTTTGGAGGCTCAACCTTAGGCTCAGGCTTTGGAGGTTCTGGAATAGGTTCTGGTTTTGGCTCAGGTTTTGGCTCTGGCTTAGGTGGAACATATTCTACTATTTTAAATTCTGAACTCTTTGCAATGATTTTATTTACTTTAGGTTGTTTATAAAGCGGATTGTCATATACAAATTCCATAATAAGTTTTTCTTCGCTAGCCTTTTGTGTAGCAATAACAATTTTTTCACTAAACTGATAAATAAATAGACCTGCAGCAACTATAAGTAGGCTAACAACAGCCCGAGAAATATTTTCGCTTTTGCGTAAATATTCTCCACCGTAATTAAGAATGCTTGCATTATTGTTTTGATTCTGTGCTAATGACAAAACGTCCCTCTCTTTCAGTCTTTGCTACATCAATAACCTTAACAAAAGATTGAAATGGTGCATCTTTATCTACAAAAATATTTAATAAGCTTTCTTTTGATTGATTTAAAAGAGAAGTTAATTCATCAGTAGTTATTTCTTTATCTTTGTAAAAAATAAGACCTTCTTTATTAACAGAAACTAAAATTTCTTTTTGTTTTTTTTCAAGTTTTTCAGATTGTTCTGATTCTGGTAGCAAAATTTCCATAACAGGTTTGCTAAATGTTGTAGTCATGATAAAAAATATCAATAGCATGAAAATAACGTCAATAAGCGGAGTTAAGTCAACACTTAAATCTTCATCAATATTGTTAGAAAATAAATTCATGTTATCCTTCTTTTTGTGCTTCGTTTTTGTTAGTTACAACTTGAACTGCTTGATAGCTATATTCAATTGCTTCAATGTGAAAGCCCTTGAAGTTTAATAATAAATAATAATATAGCATGAGCATAGGAATTGCGATTGTAAGCCCCATAGCAGTTGTTAAAAGGGCTTCCCAAATACCAGCAGCTAAAATTGTTGCATCAGGATTAGCTTCACTTGCAATAGCTTGAAAAACTTCAACCATTCCAAATACAGTACCTAAAAGACCAAGCAGAGGTGCTACAACAGAAATAAGTCTAATCCAATAGATGTTTTTTGTGATATTTTCAAAATTTCTATTAAACAAATAAGCCACCTCAGCTCTAATATCAGAAGAGTGATGACTATGCTTAACTGCTACATCACGAATTAGGGCAAGAAGTGGATTGCCAGCATCATAATTTTTACCAGCCATAAATAGTTTAAAATTTTTCTTAAAACTTTTCTTCACAAGTGTAATATATAGAATACTCTTAATGCCAAGATAAGCGCCATATAAACCAAAAAATATAAGTACAATACCTGCTGCCCCTACTTGATTGTAGAGATTGTAAAAACCTGTCATTGAAAAATAACTCCTAGCTAGTAAATTATTATGAATAATGTTTGATTCGTCTAATATAAAGAGGTTGAAAACGAATGTCAAATCCTTTTTTGTTGTAAAAAGTATTTAATTTTTTTATTATATTAAATTGGATAGTTACAGTATTTTTTTAAAAGAATATTTTTTTTTAATTGACAAAAATTAAATCTTATATAAACTCCACTAAGTTTGTTGACTAGAACTTAGTGTATGAGAAGAAAAAAAGCAAGTCTTTACAAACATAAAAATTGAATTTCATATTTTGCTATAATAGTATGAAAATAAAGGTAAAAATAACATGAAAGAAGTGGTGAGTGCAGCTTTTGCTAATAATTCCAGTAAGAAAAGCTTACAGGCTGATGGTCATATTTCGCAGTATTTTGCACAAAAAACAGCTAATCCCTTGGCTGAAGCTTTTGATGGAAAAATTGCAATGCACCCTGGAGTTGGTGGTAAGCCTTTAAGTCCTAGTGAAGTTACTACGCTTGTTGAAAAATTATCTAATTTACCTAGAAGTGGAAAATCAGTTGCTTACATACATGTTCCTGTGTGTGAAACGCATTGTCTTTATTGTGGTTTTTACAGAAAGCCTCAAGGTAAAGATTTTAGTAAGCTTTATGCTGATACATTAATAAAGGAAGTTGAGCTTTGGGCAGGTCGTGAAGTTTATACTAGCTCGCCTATTCATGCTGTTTATTTTGGTGGTGGAACACCAACGGCTCTAGAGGCAAAAGATTTAGAGCGAATTCTACTATGTCTTAAAAAGCATTTAAACCTTGCAAATGATTGTGAAATCACTATTGAAGGTCGTTTATATAATTTTGATGAGAGAAAAATGGAAGCCTGTTTTCGTGGTGGTGCGAATAGGTTTTCACTGGGCGTACAAACTTTTGATACTGCAATACGCAAAAAAATGGGTCGTATTGAAACAAAGGAAAGTGCTTCTAAAAAGCTTGAGCTTTTAAAATCATATGATAATGCAGCTGTTATCATAGATTTAATTTACGGTTTTCCTAATCAAACAATGGATATTTGGCTTGAAGATATTGCAATTGCACATTCATTAAAGCTTGATGGTTGCGATTGCTATCAATTAAACGTGTATGATGCAACGCCGCTTGGCAAGGCAATTTTAGATGGTAAAGTTGAAAAAGCTGCAGATATAAAAACTCAATCTGCAATGTTTGAAGCATCAGTTAAGGCTATGCAGGACAATTTTTATCGTCGCTTATCTGTCAGTCACTGGGCAAGGACAAGTCGAGAAAGGAATCTTTATAATTTGTATACAAAAGGTTTGTCGAGTGGTCTTTTCTTTGGTCCTGGGGCAGGTGGTAATTTGAATGGTAATTTTATCATTAATGCTCCAGATGTGCAAAAATGGACAGAGCTTATTGAAAGCGGAGTTAAGCCTGCAATGATGCTACAGAAATCTCCAAAAAATAACATGCTCTATAAACGTATTACAGAATATATGGAGCAAATGTGGCTTGATTTTGATGATATTAAAAAAGAATTTAATATTGATATACTCAAAGCACTAGAGCAAATAGTTAAGCAGTGGGAAAGCGTTGGTTTGGTAAGCTTAACTAACAATAAAATGATTTTAACTTTAAGTGGTCAATTTTGGCAAGTTAACTTAGCTCAGCTAATTTTGCATCGCTTAAAAAATGTTTTAGAGGATAAGTAATTTATAATATCAATCTATTAGGAGAGGACTAGATGATTTTATTAGGAAAAAGCGTTGCTGTGTGGTTATTAGCAGCAACATTAATTGTGCCTAGCATTGCATGGGCAGAAGAAGAAATTGAAACAAAAAGCGTTGAAGTTACTGCAACTCGTGTTGAGCGTGAACTTATGGACGTGCCAATGTCAGTTAGTGTTATTACTTCAGAAGACATTGAAAAAACACCAGCATCTAGCATTGCTAGTTTGTTAGAAGATGTACCAGGCTTAGAGCTTACATCAAGCGCACCTGGTATTAGCCGTATTTCAATTCGTGGTGAAAGCGAAATGCGCACTTTAGTGTTAATTGATGGTCAAAAAATTTCAGAGCAAAAGTCAATGGACGGTGCGCCAATTCTTGTTGATCCAGCAAATGTTGAGCGTATTGAAGTAATTAAAGGACCAGCATCTGTTATTTACGGTTCTGATGCGATTGGTGGTGTTGTAAATATTATTACCAAAAAAACTACTAAAAAGCCAATTGAAGGTTTATTAAGCTTAAGTTATTTTGGTGCTAATGATGGATTTAAGCAAAATGCTAATATTTTTGGTGCGCAAAACGGCTTTAAATATAATTTATTTGCAAGTAATGCTAATTATCGCAATACAAAAACACCATGGGGCAGTATTCCAAATTCAGATTATGACCAATTTGAATTTAAAGGTTCATTAAGCTATGATTTTAGCGAACAATTTACCTTAGGGGTTAGTGCTAGTCACTTTAATAGTGAGTCAAAAATTGGTGCTGCAAATGTTGATATTCTTAAAAAAGAATATGAGCCATATGGCGTGGTAGGTGTTCCAACTTGGGAAATGACGAAAGTTGGCGCTTTTGCTGAGGCTAAAAATGTTACTGAATATTTAAGCCGTGTTCGTGCTGATGTTTGGTATCAACGTACTTATAAAGATTTTTATAATGATTTTGATATAGATATGGGAACAGTTTCAATGGGTCCTATGGGCTCAATGCAGATGAATCTTTTACAACAAGGTACTGCTAAAAATACACTTGAAACTTATGGTGCCTCTTTGCAAACAGATTGGCTAATTGGTGAAAATCACTACCTTATTGCTGGTTATGACTTTTTAAATGATAATTTAGAATCTGACAATTACAACTTAACACAAATTAATCGCACAATGTTTGGTGCAACAAGTGTTTTATCTAAAAATGAGTATACAAGTAAATTTGATGGTTCGCAAACAACTCATGCTATTTATGCTTTAATGGAAAGCACATTGCCAAATGACTTCACCTTAACATATGGTGCACGCTATACTTTTGTTGAAAGTAAAATGGATAAAGCGAATAAGTATTCAAACGGTTTAGTTAGTTCTGCTGGTGCAACAGGCTCACAATCAGACTCACACCCTGTATTTAATATTGGTCTTGTGTGGCGTGGTATTGAGAATTTAGCTCTTCGTGCTAATTGGTCACAGGGCTTTAGGGTTGCAACATTGGATCAAAAATATGTTTCAACTGTAAAAGGCGATTCATCAATTATTGCTAATCCAAATTTAGATCCTGAAACTTCAAATAATTTTGAAATCGGTGCTCGCTATATTGATGGCGGTTTAATGTTTGATATTGCTGCGTTTTATTCATTAGCAGATGATTATATCACAACTGTTGAACTTGGCGAAATTAACGGTATTACTCAATCACAATACCAAAACAAAGCTAAGGCAAAAACTTATGGCGTTGAAGCATCTATTAGTTATGAGTTTGAAAATGGCTTTAAACCGTATGCGAGTGGTACTTATATGCGCCGTCAATTTGAAGATGACATTCGCACAACATATCATACAGCAACTCCAGAGTTTCAAGGTCGTGTAGGTATTGCTTATAGTACAACAATCTTTAATGGCGATGTGGACTTTAATGCTGATGTATACGTAAAAGCTCAATCACATTCTTACACTTATTCAGGTAATGAAAAGTTACGTTATGATGGATTTGGCACATTAAACCTTGCAGCAGGTCTTGCATTTGGTCAGGATCGTGAATGGTTTATTCAAACAGAAGTTTTAAATCTTTTAGATCATAACTATAATTATAATGGTGTTGATGCATCATACCTTGAACCTGGCTTACATGCAAATGTAGTTGTTGGTTATAAATTCTAATTATAAATTAATACAAAGCGATGCCTACATTTTTGTGGGCATTGCTTTTATTTAGTGAAAAGCTATGGAAAATACAATAGAACAAAGAGATAAACGAAATTTAGCTCCTAAGCAAAGTTTTATGGGAATAAATTTTAACCGTTGGACTGTGCAAGAGCTAGTTGTTTTGGGGGTTTTTAGTGCTTCAGCTAAAATTTCAACCTTACTAGTTACGATTATGAGTGGTGGACCAAACCCTATTGGATTTATTGCTAAAAACTTAATTTTTACGACTATGTTAGTCATCATGCTGTACCGAGTTAGAAAACCTGGTACTTTATGCCTATTTGTAGCTATAAATCTTATTGTCAGTATGCTTTTACTTGGGGCTAGTGTAACCTTAATTCCTACTGCAATGGCAGCTGCTATTTTGGCGGAGATGATGGTTTTTTGCTCTGGTGGAATGACGAAAAGATGGGGACCAGTTCTTGCTGTTGGCATGTATGACTTATTGTCAAAGTTTTTTTCAGTCTTTGCATCATGGGTTGTAGCAAGAGAAAATCCAGGCATGATAGTTATTGCTGTTATCTTGGTTTCAATTGGTTACATTGGTTCAATTGGTGGTTTGTTTACTGGTGTTAAATTTGTTAAGGAGCTTAAACATGCAGGAATTATCCGTGGAGAGTAACATGCAAGAATACAGCTCCAAAACTGTTGAAAATGCAATTGAAAATAATCCAAAATTTAAAGTAAATACAATTGCAAAAATGATGATTAGCATCATGGCTTCAATTATTTCTATCGTGCTTTCTACACCAGAGGGGCTTCTTTGCTTATTTGGTGTTTCGTTTTGTTATGTAATTTGCATGGAGAATAAGAAAATCTTGTTAATAGCCTATTTGCTTGCAAGTGCTATGTTTGTAATTGCAAATAGTTTCGCATATTTATTGAGTTTAGTAAGTCCAATTCCATTTAATGTTGGCGGAATTTTTGTACCGTTTTTACGTCTTGCAATAATGCTACATGTTATTTTGCCTCTAGCTTTTGGCTCAAGAATTCAAAATATTTTAGTCAGTCTAAAGGCGTTACATTTACCGTTTTTTATCTATTTGCCAGTTGTTGTTATGATTAGATTTATACCTACTTTTATTAATGATGTTAAACAGATATCTGAAACACTTAAAATTAGAGGATATAAGCTTGGTTTTGTAAATACAATGTTGCACCCATTTATGATGATAAGATTATTATTTACTCCGTTGATTTTCCGTTCTTTAAAAACTTCAGAAGAGCTTGGAATTGCAGGAGAACTTAAGGGATTAAGCCCTAGCATAAAGATGACAAGCTATAAATTCGAAAAATGGCATAATAAAGATACAATTTTAATTTTAGTTGCTATTTTAACTGTTTGTGCTGCCTTATATATTGAATTTAATTATGGCACTACTGGAATGGGAGGGCATAGATAATGATTAAATTTCAAGATGTTAGCTATGCATACCCACACCAAGAAGAATTTGCAGTTAAAAATATAAACTTAGAAGTTAAAGCAGGTAAAATTGTGCTTTGCACTGGAGCTAGCGGTTGCGGTAAAACAACTCTAATGCGCCTTGCAAATGGGCTCTGTCCTCATCATTTCAAAGGTCGATTAGAGGGTAATGTTAATATTGGTACTTTTGATACAAAAGAAATTAATATTAATATGTTATCATATTTTGTCGGAACACTTTTTCAAGATCCAGAGCAACAATTTTTTACCTTAAATGTAAGTGATGAAATTGCATTTGGCCATGAGTGTAGAGCAGTAGAGCCAAGCATAATTCATGATAAAATTGACGAAGCTCTAAAGATGTTCTCGCTTGAGCATATTAAAGAATCCTCAATTCATGAATTATCAGAGGGGCAAAAACAAAAAATTGGTCTTGCTTGTCTACATTCGCAAAACCTTAAAGTCATTATTTTAGATGAACCAACCGCTAACCTTGACCCTGAATCTACCCTTGATTTAGCTAAAAAACTAGTTGAATTAAAAGAGGCTGGTATGGCTATTTTCATTGTTGATCATAGACTTTATTGGCTTGAGGGTATAGCAGATGAAGTGCTTGTTATGAGTGAGGGCGAAATTAAAGAACGTGGTGATTTTAGTATTTTGTATAATGATGAACTACGCAGAAAATATGGCTTGCGAGATGCTAAGCTAGAAGATACTCGTAAAAGCCTAGTTAATACTGAAAGCAATCATGACAATTCAAATGATTTTCGTATTTTAAATATGACTTTTGCTTATAAAAACAAGCCAAATATTTTTGAAAATAAAGATATTTCACTTTCACAAGGTATAACGGCGCTAATAGGTGATAATGGAGCTGGTAAGACTACTTTAGCTCGAATTATGACTGGCTTAAACAAGGTTCAAGCAGGCGAATTTTATATCAATAATGGAAAAATTTCTCAAAATGATTTAATTAAACATGTTGGAATAGTTTTACAAAATGCTGACCATCAGCTTCAAATGCGAACTGTTTTAGAAGAGCTTAAGACTTGTTTTGTTTTAGCAGAACGCCAAAAGGGTATTAAGCATCTTGCCAAAAAGCAAAATGCAAGTTTATTAAATGATAAAGCTAATGAATTACTTGAAATATTTGGTTTGTCAGAACTTAGTGAGCGTCATCCACAGTCTTTATCTGGTGGACAAAAACAGCGTTTAATTATTGCTTGTGCCTTGGCTAAAGAGCCTGAAATTTTAGTTTTAGATGAACCAACTAGTGGTTTAGACGGGCTGAACATGCTTCGAATTAAACAAATACTTGAAGAATACGCAGCTAAAAATGTAAAAATTTTGTTGATTACGCATGATTTAGAATTAATTGCAAAATCATGCACTAGTGCAATTAGAATTTAATATATAATTTAGGAGATTTTATGGAATTTGAACAACTTAAAAAAGAAGTAGCAACATATGTAGAAGAAAAAAAGCCATTTATGATAGGGCAAATTGCTGCAGAGTTCAAAGTGACTGAGCTTGAAGCAACAAAAGCTATGCCAAAAACAATCGTTAGCTTAGCTGATAAAGATGAATTTGAAAATATTTGGGACGCTCTTGTTGAATGGGAAAAATGTTTATTTTTAGTACAACATTTAGGTTCAGTATTTGAAATTGTAAGTAAGCTAAATAAAGGAACTCATGGTCATGGCTATTTCAATTTAAATGGTGAAGGTCCAATTCATGGTCATTTAAAGGTTGATGATATTTCAAACATTGCCTTTGTTTCGATGCCAATGAAAGATAGTACAAGCAATAGTGTCATTTTCTTTAATGAAGAGGGTGAAGTTAAATTTGCGATTTATATTGGTAGAAATGCCGATAGACAATTAATTCCTGCTGCACTCGATTCTTTTTTAAATCTCAAAAATAAATATGCGGAGTAATAATATGAAATCCTTAATAGTATATTCATCTTTAACAGGGAATACAGAAAAAGTCGCAACAGCGATTTCTCAAGTTTTACCAGAGGCTCATTTTTGCCGTGTTGATGATGCCCCTGATAATAAAGATTTTGATGTGATTATCATTGGCTACTGGGTAGATAAGGGATTGCCAGATACTAAAATTTTAAACTATATACCAACAATTCAAAATAAGAAAGTTGTTTTATTTGGTACACTTGGTGCATATCCTCACTCTGACCATGCTAAAGATTGTATGGCAAAAGCTAAAGCGTTAGTTGAAGAGCAAGAGGGCAATGAAGTTATTGATTCATTTATTTGCATGGGTAAGGTTGACCCTAAACTCTTAGAAAGAATGGCACAAATGACCAATAATGCTCATCCAATGACAGAAGAGCGTAGACTAAGAATTGAAGAGGGTAATAAGCATCCAAATGAAGAAGACTTTAAAAATGTTCAAGAATTTATTAAGTCTTGTATGGCAAAATTAAGCTAAAGTAGTACTGTGCTCTTTATAAAAAATGCAAGTTATTTCGTCGTATTAACTTGCATTTTTTTGTATGTTTTTATAGCTTTAAGTCATTAAGAATTTAAAGCCTAATAATATAAGAGTAAGTCCACCAATAGTTTCGGCTTTTTTCTTAAAACTATCATTGAATAAATAGCCTAATCTTACACCAATTACAGAAATTGTAAATGTAGTGCAACCAATAATTAAAACAGGCAAAAATATCATTATATTATAATTATATTTAAATACAACGCCAACAGCAAAAGCATCAATACTGGTAGCTATTGCAGCTAAAATCATAACCATAAATCCTAGTGGCTTAGCATCATAACTGTCACATGCATCATGTTTAAAGTGCGTTTGGTATAACATATTAGCACCAAGCCCAAATAATATTATAAAGGAAATATACATAGAATAAGTGCTTATAGCACTTTCTAAGCTTGAGCCTAAGTAATAGCCGAGTAATGGCATGAGTGCCTGAAATATACCAAAATAACTTCCAACAATGCAGGCTGAAAGTGTATCTCTTTTAGAAAGTTGAACACCCTTACAAATAGAAACAGCAAAGGCATCAAGCGAAAGCACTACAGCAATAATAAAAATTTCAACAAATAACATAAAAATCAACTCATAATAAATAATTAGCAATATTTTCCACAGCAACAAAAAAAATATAACACATAAAAAATAAATGGCTAGCCCTTTCTTATGTGTTATATAAAATATTGAAATACTGTGATTTAAATTTATCGTCTAATTCTAATTGCTTTATTGATATAAGTTGAAATGTACTCTGATAAATAGTCAGCACCTTTTTCACCAATAATAGGCATATGCTTTGCTACTGTTCCCTTTAAAAATGGAGCTGAAACTAAAACTTTTGTATTAGAATCATCAGCAAGTTCAAGTGAAATATCATCGCCTAAAATAAGCTGATTTTTACAACTTTCAATGATATTTAGCCTGTCTTTTTCTATTGGAAGATATTTTACCTGAGGGTCTTTATCTTGAACATATGACAAGCTATGATCGCAAACCAAGGCGTCAATATCAAAATTAAACTCTTTTAATAAGCTTGCTATGCCAACCAATCTTGCATAATCAGCAATAACAGTAGCAACAGGAGCTTCATCACGCATCATTCTAATACGCATTGCACCCATTTGAAGTTCTTTAATTCTTGTTTGCAAACGTTCAAGCATTTCAGGATTTATTTGCTTATCAATGGCTTTGCTAACTTTTTCAAGCCACTCTAAAGTACCTTTATAGCCGTAAGGACAGCCTGTCACATATGGAGTTTTACATTTTTTTTCTAAGCTTTTACAAGCACCAATGCCTTCATCATTTATACAAAGGTTAATTTCAGCGCTGCCTAAATTTTCAAGTTTTTCAACTGTTGTATTAGCGCAAAGAGCAGTTCCAATTGTATAACCGAAAGCCTCACGCATGAGTTCTTCAATTTCCCATAAGTCACTTTGTGCACGATATTGCCCAAGAGATAAACCGATAACATTAAATGTTTTTTCTTGTTTTTCAACATTCTTTTTGGCAATTTCTTTGCAGATTAATTTATAGCTTTCAGCATTGCCAACGCTATAATCACCCTTAAGACCACCTTGGTCAAAACAAACCAACTTGGCACTTACCTCATCTTGCATTGCATTGCAAACACCTTTAATATCAGTACCAATAATGGCTGAAATTGATGATGCAACAACAAAAATTACCTTAGCATTTGAAAAACGATCAACCTCTAAAATAGCCTTTTCTAAACGGCTAACATCACCCATTACAACGTCATCTTCACTCATATGTGTAGTAAATAATTTACTTTCTTGCTCAACATCAAGTTTGCCATATAAAATCATACTATAGTGAGTTGTACCAGCAGGACCGTACTCTAAAACAACAGCGTCCTTAATTGCTAAAAGTGACCATAATATAGCCATTCTGTCTGATGGCGCCGGTAAATATCTACATAAACTCATTATTTTGCTCCCTTATATTTATCTGCTGCGATTTTAGCGTTTTCAATACCGGTAAGTAATAATTCACATAATTCAAAGCCAATCATATCGGAAGAATTATCAAAACGCACAGGAACGATTTTCTTTTCCATAAGTGTTTGCATATAAGCAGGACCAAAATTTAAATCTGGCTTTAAAGTGTCATAAACATGAGCAATACCAGTAACATTTGCAGAACGTGTTACATATGGGTCAAAGTATTTTGTGATTTCTTCAATATCATTTGCGTGCTCTGGCTCAATTTTTGAAATTTGTAATAATAATGGTTCAAGACCAAATTCACACATAATTTTAATAGTTTCAAAAGAAGCAAATGGCGCACCACCATAGATGTAGCGAAGTCCTTTATACTTATCTTTTGCGTTTTCAAAATCAGTTTTAACTTTGTTATATTTTTCAGTAACATAGCTTGGGACTTCTTTTTCAAGCTTTGCAAATAGCTCTTTGTAAGCATTATAATTTGTTTCCGGTGAGCTATATTTATCAAATTCAACATAAGGTATGTCAAATTTTTCTTGCATTGTTTTGGCTAAATCAAGTGCAGTTGCATTTAAAACAATATTTAATTTTGCTTTTGTCGCAGTTCTAATATCATCTAGGCTACATTCTTTTGGCAATTGTAAATTAATTTCAATGTTTTCTTTTAATAAAGCATCAGATAGTTCACTTTTATTAAATTCTCCAAAGCGTTGACCTAAGAGGTTGACTGAAGAATTTTGTTCTTGTTTTTCCATGATTTGAGTACAAGCACAAAGTGCACGTTCAATACCAGGCAAGTGATCTTCACTTTTAAAGTGTTCAGTGTGAATTGAAAGAACAGGTATATTATATTGTTTTTTGATTTTTTCAGCTAAAGCGTCAAAATCATCGCCAATAATTTCTATTAAACAGGTTGAGATAAGAAAAATACAGCTAGGATTTGATTCTTCAATTAATTCTTTAAAAGCTGCTTCAACTTTTTCAACGCTACCAAAAGTTACGTCATTTGTATCAAGTCGAACTGATGCAACACGACCACGTAAGCCACCAAAACCATCAAATCCCATGCTCATACTTTTTGAATAATAAACACATTCATCTGTACCAACAACTAAAGCTTGTGCATCTTTTATACCACGTACTACTAATAACGCACCCATAAGAGGGCAGTGTGTTCCAGGGAATTGAGTATGCGTAATATTTGTAACATCACGCATTGTTTTAACTTGCTTCAAGGTTTTTAAATCCTTTAGCAGGGCATCTCCATCATATTTTATTTCTAATTTAGACATTTTATCTATATTTCCTTCATTTTTTATATCAGCAAAAATTAATCTTCTTCTTCAATATCTTGCGATAATTCCAAAACTTGTTGCGCAAGGGAATGGTACACAGCGTGCATTTCTGATTGCTCTAAACATTCAAAAACAGTACCATTTAACGCTTCGCCTTTTTGGATATCACCATGGCGTGGAATATATGAAACAATCTTAGTTTCAATTTCGTCAGCTGCTTTTTGCACGATTTCAACTTCATCAACAATATTCTTAGCGTTTAAAATGATGCCTTGGAGTTTTGCGTAGCCACGTGAACCAAAGTTTTTAATTGCCTGTGCAATATTTGAAGCAGCATAAAGTGCCATCATTTCACCAGAAGAAACGATAAAGACTTCACGAGCATAGCCCCCACGAATTGGCATTGCAAAACCACCACACACAACGTCACCTAAAACATCATAAATAACAATGTCTGGTTTATATTCTTCAAAAGCATCTAAGTCTTCTAACTTTTCAAAAGCTGAAATAATACCACGCCCAGCACAGCCAATTCCAGGAGTAGGACCGCCTGATTCAACGCATAAAACACCATTAAATCCCTCAAAAACAATATCTTTTAATTCTAAATCGTCACCTTTTTCTTTTAACTGATCTAAAACAGTTGGTATGCTTTTGCCCATAATTGGTTTTGTTGAGTCTGCTTTTGGGTCACAACCAATTTGCATAACCTTATAACCTGCAAGGCTAAGTGCGGCTGATAAATGTGAAGTTGTAGTTGATTTGCCGATTCCACCTTTGCCATAAATTGCAATTTTTCTCATATAAGTACCTATTTTTGAAATTTATAATTTTTTTATATTCATTTAAAAAAGTTTTATTAATCTAAAATTTAGACTATGTCAACTTAAAATATTTTTCTAGAATGCCTTAATTTTTTTATAAATTATTTATGCTTTTATTGTTAAATTTTAAACCACTAATCTTCAAAACTTCCTGATTCTATTGAACTATTATACAAGTTGAAATACTTTTCTCCCTTTGCTAATAATTCCTCATGCGTGCCGCTTTCTACAATTTTTCCATCATCTAAAACAATGATTCTATTCATACGAATAATGGTTGAAAGCCTATGTGCAATAACGATACAGGTTTTGTTTTGCATAAGCTTTAAAATCGCATCTTGAATGTGCATTTCAGTTAAAGTGTCAACGTTTGCGGTTGCTTCATCTAGAATTAAAAATGGTGCGTCCATTAAAAATGTTCTTGCAAGACAGACTAACTGTTTTTGCCCAACGCTAAGACCTGCCCCGTCAGCTTTTATTATTGTGTCATATTTTTGCGGAAGTTGCATAATAAAGTCGTGAACATTTGCAGACTTTGCAGCTCGTACCATTTCATCATAGCTTGCACCTTGCTTTCCATAGCAAATATTATCTTTGAAAGAACCAGAAAAAACGAATGGTTCTTGTTGAACTAGCGCAATATTTTTGCGTAAATAAGCTAAATCAAGCTCATTGCTTTCATAATTATTTATCTTTACACTTCCAGATTTATAAGGGTAAAAATTTAAAAGCACATTGATAATACTTGTTTTTCCAGAGCCTGTTTTTCCAACAATTGCAATTTTTTCCTGTGCCTTAATGTGCAAGTTAAAATTTTCAAGAACATTTTTATCTTCAGAATATCCAAAATTTAAATCTGAAATAATAATGTCACCTGCAAGCTTTGAATCAGGAATGATGCCCTTAGACCTTTCTTTGTGAGCGTCTAAAACTTCAAAAACACGTTCTGCTCCAGCTAATGCTGTTTGGATTTGTCCGTATTGGTTTGCAATACCATTTAAAGGCATTGTTAATTGCCTTATATATAATAAGAAAGTTTGAATTACGCCAATTGAAATCTTACCATTAATTGCTAGGTATGCCCCAAAAAGTGCAATTGCAATATAGGTAAAGCCAGATAAAATTGATAAAATTGGATTCATCAAAATATTTAAAATACCAGCTTTTGTGGAGTAATCTCTAAATTCTTCATTAATCACATTAAACTTTGTAATAATATTTTCTCTTTGATTATAAGCGAGTAAGGTTTCATAACCGCTAATGCTTTCCTCAATATTGCCTTCAAGTTTCCCAAGGGCTTCATGCTTACGCTTAAAATAAAAACGCATTCTTTTTGAGAGCATTTTTGTAGAAAAAATTGTAAGTGGCACAAACATAAACATAACTAAAGTTAGAAAAGGCGAAAAATATAGCATTATTGAAGTGATCGTTACAATACTTACAATGTGAGAGAAAAAAGAAGCAATAGTTTGAGATAAAACTTGTGCCATGTTATCAGTATCATTGACTAATCTGCTCATAGTGTCACCATGGCTATTAGTATCAAAATACTTTACAGGCAAAGTAGTAACAGCCTCATAAACATCTTCGCGCAAATCAAAAAGCATTTGTTTAACTAGGCGTGCTGAAAAATAACCTTGAATATATTGCAAACTACCTGCAACTATTGAAACAAAAACTAGCATTATTATTAAATCAGTAAAAATATTCATTTCTAGGGATTTTGTTTGATAAGCAACAGTTAGATTATCAATAATCTTTCCTAGAATTGTAGGTCTTAGCGCATTTAAAAGGGCAGCGCAAATAACCATAGTAAAAATGCCGTAAAGTATGAATTTTCGTCTACCAATATATTTGAGTAATCTAAATAAAATATTTTTTTTCTCGGCAGTTGTTAAGTTTTTACGTCTAAAATTATTTTGCCCAAATTGCTCTTTATTGCGTCTTGACCCAAAGCCTCTAGGTGCAAAATTATTGCTATAGTTTTTGCTATCAATCGTTTTAGCATTAAAGTTTTTTTGTTCATTCTTTGACATTATATTTTCCTTATAAACTTAAGCAAATTTTATTCTGTAACACCTTGAGAAAGGCAGATTTTTTTATAAAGCATAGAGCTTTTAATTAATTCATCGTGAGTTGCACAAGCAATTATTTTACCCTTATCCATAATATAAATTTTATCCATGCATCTTACGCTTGAAACTTTTTGAGAAATCAAAATTAACATTGAGTGCATATTGTTTTCAAAAATGGAAGCATAAACATCTTGTTCTGTACGCATATCAAGAGCAGATGTACAGTCATCAAGTATTAACAAGCTAGATTTATTTAAAAAAGCTCTGGCAAGATTGATACGCTGCTTTTGACCGCCAGATAAACCAACTCCCTTTGAACCTAGTTGTTCTTCATATACATTTTCCAGTTTTGAAATAAAATCATGGGCATTTGCAATTTTTGTTGCTGTTTGAACTTTTTCTAATCCTACTGATTTATCACCAAAGGTTATATTTTCAAAAATTGTGGTTGAAAATAAATTGCTTTTTTGCAACACATAGGTGATTTGTTTTCGTAACTGGTTTATTTTAAAATTAGAAATGCTTTTACCATTTATTAAAAGCTTGCCCGCATCTGCTTCATAAATTCCAAAAAGAAGCTTTGCAAAGCTTGATTTACCAGAACCAGTTGCGCCTAAGATAGCAACTCGTTCACCTTTTTTTATCTTGAAATTAATATTATCAAGAATTGGTGTTGAATTTTCACTTTTATCATCTGGATAGGTAAAACTAATATTTTGGAATTCAACTTCATGTATATCTTCAAGTATTTCTTTGTTATGTTCATGGTCTTCTTCAATTTGAAGTTCAAAAATTTCTTTAATGCGCTTATAGCTAATTCTAGCCTTTGACATATTAGGAAAAATCATTGCAAGCATCATAAGTGCAAATAATATTTGGTTAAGATATGTTACCGCAGCCATCACTTGTCCGATTTTCAGAGTGTTTGCCTCAACATTTATCGCACCAATATAAAGCAAAAATGCTAAGGTAACATTCATTACAACCATGAAAACTGGTAACAGTAAGCTTATTATTCTTTGAACTTTAAATAAATTGTTTGATACATCGAAACTTATATCAGCAAATTTAACTTTTTCCGTATTAGCAGTTGCAAAAGATTTGATGGTTTTTATGCCAGAAATACTTTCTTGTGAAATTGCATTTAAGCTATCAACACTTTTTTGCACCTTTTCATATAAAGGCTGAACTCGACTTAGTACAAACCAAACTGTTAGTGATAAGGCTACCAAGGCAAGGCATAGTGTTAGTGCAAAGTTAGCATCTAAAAATAAAAGCATAATTGTTGCACCAATAAATAAAATTGGTGCCCTAAAGGTAAGACGTGTAATAAGTGATAGTGCTTCTTGCAAAATACTAATATCACTAGTTAATCTTGTAATTAAACTTGCAGAACTAACTTTATTTACTTCTGACATTTTAAGTGAATAAATAAGTTCAAAACTTTTTTTGCGTAAATCAGCTGAAAATTTGTTTGTGGCTTTTGCTGAAAAATATCCAAAAAATATAGTAAAAAAAGCACTGAGCAAAAGTAAGGAAATATAAAGTATTCCTTCGCTATAAATCACGTCAACATTTTTTGCTAAAACGCCATTATCCATTATCCTTGCTAGAATAAGCGGAAGTTGCAACTCAATAGCTGTTTCAATTAAAATACCAACTTGAGCCAGTAAGAAAAATTTAATATATGGCTTAACAATGTCTAAAATTTCGTTTTTTTTCTTATTCATAATTTAATTTCACAATAAATTTTTAGTTTAAAAAATAATTTTTCGAATGTTAAAGATTTCACAGTTTTTTGTCAATAAGCTTTTTTTATTTTATATACTATAATAATGATAAAGTTTAATAATTGTATAATATATTGAAATTATTTAATTAATTTTTTCTATTGTAAAAGTTAAATACAAAAACAATATGCTTGCTTTTTTTTAATTTTGACAGGCATTTAAAAATAATATTTTATTTTTTTTAAAATATTAAAAAAAAGTTTGACTAATATAACAATATTGAATATCTTGAAGTCCGACATGAATTTAAACAACTTTATAAGGACACAGTTATGAATATAAAATCGCTATGTAGCAAGCATTTTGGGAAGTTTGTACTTGGTTTTTGTTTATGTGGCATGATGTTGCCTCAAAATGTGCAAGCTGAACCTAGACCAATTTTAACCTCATGGGAAGACGTTGAAATATATGATCTTGATAGTACTTATAAAAGTGCTAACCCTAATGCGCCTAAGGGCGGAGTATTGCGTTTAACAACAATTGGTTCATATGACAACTTTCACATATTTGCGCAACGTGGAAGATCAACTCACTATTTTTTTCACACTTACGAAACCTTAGGCGAAGCCTTGCCAGATGTACCACATGCTATGCGAGGTGTTTTAGCTGAAAGTTTTGATTTGTCTGATGATAGACAAGTTTTAAAGGTTAAAATTAATCCTTTGGCTAAATTTGCTGATGGTAGCCCAGTTCGTGCACAAGATGTTGTTTTTACATATAATTCGTTGCAAAATGATGGTAATCCATTATTTAAAATTGGTTATCAAGACGTTGAAAGTGTTGTTGCAGAGTCTGATTCGACTGTTGTTTTCAAATTTAAAGAGGGTGCTAGTCGTGAGTTACCACTCGATGTTTGTACCTTACCAATTTTTGCTGAAAAATGGTGGGAAGGCAGAGATTTTGCTGAGCCTCAGCATGAGCCAATTTTAGCAAGTGGTCCTTTTGTTGTTAAAGATGCTGAATTTGGGGTTCGTTTTAGCTTAAAGAGAAATCCAAATTATTGGGCTAAGGATTTACCTAGAAACAAAGGTAAATTCAACTTTGATGAAGTTATAATTGATTATTACCAAGATGCAACTGTTGCTCGTGAAGCTTTTTTTGCTGGTGAAGCTGATTTTTACAGTGAAGGCAATTTAAATAGTTGGCACAATGCCTATGAGATTGAACCTGTAAAAACTGGTAAAATTTTGCGTAAAGAAATTGAAATGACACGCCCAATTGGTATCATGGGCTTACAGCTTAACTTAAGACGTGATACTCTAAAAGATAAAAATATTCGTCAAGCATTATTGCTTCTTTTAGACTTTGAAAGAGTAAATAAAACCATGTATCATGATAGTTATACTCGTATAGATAGCTATTTTACAGGTCACAATTTAAATCCTGAATCAATGCCAACAAAAGAAGAATTAGAAATTCTTAATCAATATAAAGACAAATTGGATCCTGCAGTTTTTGGTGAATTACCGAAACTTCCTGTGACTGATGGAACAGGTAATAATAGAAAGCAAATGCGTGAATCTTTAACTTACTTTAAAAAAGCTGGTTGGAACTTAAAAGACGGCAAAATGCTTAATGATAAAGGTGAGCAATTAGAATTAAAATTAATTGCTAGTTCTCAAACAATTTTAAGGAACTTTAGTTCCTTTGCAGATAGTCTTTCACGTGTTGGTGTGAAATTAAATTTACAACTTTTGGATCAAAACCAATATAATGAAGAGCTTAAGAACTTTAATTATGATATGGTTTATGCTTACACGCCTATTAACTATAATCCTGGAAATGAGCTTCGCTATTATTGGAAAAGTGACATTGCCGATATTAAGGGTTCAAAGAACTTTAGTGGTATTAAAGACCCAGTTGTTGATGACTTGATTGAAAGAATGGTTAGAGCAACAAGTTTAAAAGAATTAAACCTTTACACAAAGGTTTTAGATAGAATTATGTTACATGGAATTTATGTTTTACCAACATGGTACTCAAAAAGATCACGTATTTCTTGGTGGAATGATAATATTAGACCAGGAACCGATAGTGATATGGGAGCACGTGCAACTGCAACATACTATTGGTATGACCCAAGACTTTTAAACAAGTAGGCAAATAAATGTTATATTATATTTTTAGACGACTTTTGCTCATTATTCCTACTTTTTTGGGTATCGTTGCAATTAACTTCTTCTTAATTCAAATTGCGCCAGGCGGACCAGTTGAGCAGTTTATTGCTAATTATGAGCAAGCAGGTGACGTTTTTAAGGAAAGAATTTCAGCTGGTAGTTCTGACATGGGGCAAGTCGCAGATGATGAATTTGACAGAAAAAAATACGGTTTGTCACCAGAGCTTTTAGCAGAAATTGAAAAAATGTATGGTTTTGATAAACCAGTTCATGTACGCTTTATCGATATGCTAAAAAAATTCATCATGTTTGATTTTGGTGATAGCTTCTTTAAGGCTGGTTCTGTTCTAGATTTAGTCAAAAATGCCTTGCCCGTTTCAATAACAATAGGGCTGTGGAGTACCTTAATAACGTACTTAGTCTGTGTACCTCTTGGAATTAAAAGAGCTCTTAACCGTGGTACAAAATTCGATGTTTATTCTGGTATTACAGTTGTTGTAGCAAGTACTATCCCCGCATTTTTATTAGCTATTTTGCTACTAATATTATTTGCGGGTGGTTCATACTTACAATGGTTCCCGCTTCGTGGGCTACACTCAATTGGTTTTCAGGATATGAGCTTTATAGATCAAGTTATTGATTATTTTCATCATATCACCTTACCTGTTATTTCCTTAACAATAACAGGTTTTGCAGGCTTAACGCTTTTAACAAGAAACTCTTTTTTAGATGAACTTTCAAAACAATATGTTGAAACTGCAAAGGCAAAGGGCTTAGGACAACAAGCAGTACTTTATAAACACGTATTTAGAAATGCAATGCTGATTGTTATTTCAGGTTTCCCATCAGCCTTTATTGGTATTTTCTTTGCGGGTTCGCTCTTGATTGAAACAATATTTTCACTTCAAGGAATTGGACTTTTAGGCTTTGAAGCAACTATGCAAAGAGATTATCCTGTTATGTTTTCAACACTTTATGTGTTCACACTTATTGGTCTTGTTATGTCGCTTATCTCTGATATTGTTATGATGTTTGTTGACCCAAGAATTGACTTTAAGGATAGGAAAAAAGCATGAATCAAATTAATAAACGACGTTGGGCGATCTTTAAGCAAACCAAAAGAGCTTATTATTCGCTTATAATTCTTGGGATAGTTTTTGTTTTAAGCATGTTTGCAGAGTGTATCGCAAATGATAAACCTATACTTATCTATGATAAAGGCGAGCTGTATTTTCCAGCTGTTATAAATTATACTGAAGCAGATTTTGGAGCCGACTTAGAATTTCCTGTAAATTACTATGACCCTTATTTTAAAGAAGAGTTACTATCAAAGGATAGCCTTGTTCTGTGGCCTTTAATTCCGTTTTACTATACAACAATTAGCCCCTTTGAAACAAAATATCCAGCTGCTCCAAGTGCTAAGCATTGGCTTGGAACAGATGACCAAGGCAGAGATATTTTATCTCGTGTGCTTTATGGTTTTAGAATTTCAGTTTTATTTGGCTTAATACTCTTTTTCTTTAATAGTATTATTGGTATTTTAGTTGGTCTTTATCAGGGTTATTATGGCGGAAAACTCGACCTTTTTGGGCAACGCCTAATGGAAATTTGGGGCAGTGTTCCTACCTTATATCTAATCATAATAATTTCAGGTATTATTACCATGAATTTCTGGCTACTTCTAGGCATTATGCTTTTATTTAGTTGGATGGGCATGGTTGGAGTTGTACGCATGGAAACCTTGCGGGCTAGGAATATGGATTTTGTGCGTTCGGCTCGTGCGCTTGGTGCAAGCGATTGGCATATAATAACAAAACATATTTTACCAAATGCTTTGGTTGCCGTTATTGCGATTTTACCATTTTCTATTAATGGTTCAATCACAGCCTTAAGTTCACTTGACTTTTTAGGTTTTGGCTTGCCATCAAGCTATCCATCGCTTGGTGAAATCGTATCTCAAGGTAAAAATAACTTGTTTGCACCTTGGATTGGTTTTTCTGGCTTTGCAACTTTAGCTGGCATGTTGACCTCCCTAGTGTTTATTGGAGAAGGCTTAAGAGATGCTCTTGATCCTCGTGTATTTTTCCAACAAAGTTCTGAGGAGGAGGAATAATGTCTTTACTTGAAATTAAAAATCTTTCCTTAGCCTTTGATAAAGTAAATAAAGACGGGACAATTAGTAAACAAAAGCCTGTTGTAGACGGTGTTTCTTTATCAATTAATGAAGGTGAATGCCTTGCTTTGGTTGGTGAGAGTGGTTCTGGTAAATCCTTAACTGCACGCTCACTTATGGGACTGCTTCCTTTTGGCTGTTCAATAACTGGTGGTAATCTTTATCTTAATGGTCGTGAAACAACTAATTTAACTGAAAAAGAATGGATTAAAATCCGTGGTAAAGATATTAGCATGGTTTTTCAAGATCCACTTGCTGGCTTAAATCCGCTACACCATGTTGGTAGACAAGTCGAGGAAGTTTTAGAACTCCATACGACACTTACAAAAAAAGAAAGAATTATGGAGGTTGAACGCTTATTTGAACTAGTTAAGATTGATAATGTTTCAGAGCGTTTAAAGGCTTATCCTCACCAACTTTCTGGTGGTCAGCGTCAACGTGTCATGATTGCAATGGCTCTTGCTAATACACCAAAACTACTTATTGCTGATGAACCAACGACTTCACTTGATGTAAGTGTTCAATATTCAATTCTAATGTTATTAAAAGAGCTTAGAGAACAATTTAATATGTCACTCTTACTCATCAGCCATGATTTGCGATTAGTTAACCATTTTTCTGATAATATTCATGTTATGCAAAAGGGAAAGATTGTTGAATCTTTGAATTCACTTGAAAATCCAAAACATGCGTATACTCAAAGGCTTATTAGTCGTGATTCAGAACAGGGGCAAGCTGATTTAAAAGAATTTTACTCAAAAGATCGTGATACAGTTATTGATGTTAAAGATTTAAGTGTAGAATATACTCGTCCAAGAGTGAATTTGTTTAAAAAAAGACCTCCCTTTGTTGCCGTAGATAATGTCAGTTACAAAGTTCATAATGGTGAATGCCTTGGCATAGTTGGCGAAAGTGGTTCTGGCAAAACTAGCCTTGCTTTTGCTACACTTAGGTTAATTCAAAGCAATGGTAATATTGTGTTTTTAGGACATAATATTCAAGGCAAAAGTTATAAAGAAATGGCATCACTTAGAAGTGATCTTCAAGTTGTTTTTCAAGATCCATTTACCTCACTTAATCCTAAAATGACAATTAAGGATACTATTTGTGAGGGCTATTTAATTCATAATAAATCAGAAAATGTAGATGTTGATAAAATTGCTGAAAACGCGCTTATTGATGTTTCTCTTCCTAAAGAATATAAAAATAGGTATCCTCATGAATTGTCAGGAGGGGAGCGTCAGAGGGTTGCAATTGCCAGAGCTTTAGTTTTAAAGCCTAAGCTTATATTTTTAGATGAGCCGACATCATCACTTGATAGAAACTTACAATTTCAAGTTATTGATTTATTGAAAGAATTACAGGCTAAACATAATATTGCTTATGTTTATATTAGTCATGATTTGCATTTAGTTAAGATGTTTTGCCATAGTGTACTGGTTATGTATAATGGTAAGTGCCAGGAAAGTGGTAGAGTTGATGAGGTTTTTGATAATCCTAAGTCTAGCTATATGAAAAAACTTATTGAAGCTAGTTTGTAGCATTTTTTATTTGCTTAGCTTTTTTTATGGGTTCTTAGGAGCCCATTTTTTTGGTCTAATATTATGACAGTTTGTAAATATACTAAAGTGCAAATAATATGTAAAAGATACAAATAAAAAAAGCATGAAAATTTGTGAAAATCATGCTTTTTTTACATCTGAAATATTATTTCTTATGCGGGCTTTTAAGGGCTTTTAGTTTTATATCTGAATTTTTCCATTTTTCTAAGAATTGAACTTCTTGAGTTGCATAGAAAATGAATTTTCTTAATTGGTCAAAAGTATCATTATCTAGCACATGCTCAACTTCACAAGCAACCTTATCGGCTTTTTCAGGCTCTAAATCTAAAATATTGCCAAAAAGTTCAACTAGTACATTATGCTTATGCACGATTCTACTACCATGCTCTCTACCTTTTTCAGTTAAATGAATAAATTTATAAGGTAAATAAGTAATATATCCAAGTTTTTCTAAGGTTTTGAGTGCACTCGTAACAGTTGAAGCTGATACATTAGCTTTTTCAGCAATTGCACCAGTTCTGGCAGCTCCCTCACGGTATTCTTCCTTAAAAATAATCTCAAGATAATCTTCTAAAGTAGAAGAGAGCTTGTCTTCAGTTGATATGTCTTTTTTACGCACAAAGCCTCACAAATAATAAATGATACAAAGTATACTATATATAAGCTGAAAAATCAAGGAAGACTTGGTCAAAAAAGTTCTTAGCATAAAACTAAGAACTTTTTTATATTAGTCTTATAAAAGTTGCTCTACAATCCAGTTATTTAATTTAGCGTATTCTTCTAAGCTAGCACCACCAAATGACACACAATTAGCATTATTAAGAGCTTTTTGAAGATATTCAGCATAATCGTGAAAATCTGAAAGTTTAGTGCTAAATACTTCATCACGCATTTTTTGTCTTAATTCATGAGTTTCATTAGTTAATTCTCGCCAAAGAGCTGTTGTTCCCTTTGCTTCTGGTAATAAATATGGGTCAATTTCACCAATTGTGCCAATAATAGCACAACTTAAATCACGTTCAGTCATTTTTACGTTAGCTAGGAAATTAGCACTGTCTTTGTAGGCTTCAATGCTTTTTGAACTTTGCGGATCACGGTAAGAAGCGAAGGTAATTGTGCCAGAAGTTTTAGAAAACTGTAAACCACAGCCATAAGCACCACCAATTACACGCACTCTATCCCATAAATAGCTTGTACGTATAAACCTATTGATTACAAGAGCAGAGCCGTGGAACTTATAACCATGCTCAAATAAATTAGCTCCAAGACCAATATAATTTACACGTGATGGAACTATAAAAGCTTCATTGTTTGATAAAAATTCATGCTGCCAAGGTGCTGAATTGACATCAAATTTTGTGCTTTGAATTTTTCCAAGCAGAGTGCTATAGGTTTTTTCAGCTTGGCTTATAAGATCAGAATTAGCCGTAATATCTAAGATTACATTATTAGCTCTAAAGATTATATTGTGAATGATTTGAAAGTTTTTAACTACTTCATCGTATTTTGCATCAAAATCATTTGCAATCTCCCTAATATACTTAACATAGCTAACACCTTGTGTTAATTCACTTGCAAGACCAGCTTTTGAAGATCTAGCGTTTAGGCGTACTTGCGCTAGGGTTCTACCACCGGGAATTAGCATTTTCTCAACTCGAGATTTTTCTTCGATAAGAATTTGCTTGAAGCGTTCTTTATTATCAAAATTATTATCAAAAATAATCTCATCTAATAAGTCAACAAGCTTATTTAATTTGTCTTTTGTAGATTTGGCTGAAATAACAAAAGAGTTTAAGCTATCATCACTATCATATTTTGCTTGAAAAAGAGTTTGGTTTCTTATTCCACCTGTATAAGCGCTAATATTTAAACCAAGTTCGGCGAAGTTTGATTTTTGTGTACCAAGTTCTGTTATGGCACGACCGTAAAGTGGTAATAATGGCAGTAGATTATATGGTATTTCATCAAGATTACAAATGAGTTTACTATACATAATATCATTAGTTTCAAGCTCATGAGTAAATATTTTTACCTTATTATCCTTATCTTTTTTTATATCTATCGGCAGACCTTTCTCTTGTTTTTCTACGTCTTTTAAATCTAAAACAGGAATTGTTGCAATATCACTTTCGCTATCTTCTTTTGCTTGTGCCTTGATAAGTCTTTGGCTTTCATTTTCAACATCTTTTTTTTGAATATCACTTAAAGAGTCGTAAATAGCTTTAATTCTAGCTTCTTCTTCGGCAATGTTTTTCTTTGAAAAATCAGCACTAGGCAAAAGATCTACTAAGACATGATGCTTGTTTTCAAGGAAATATGTTTTAATCAAATCTTCAAATATTTTTTCACCATTAGCTAAGCGTTGTTTAATATTTTTTAAACTATCTTCCCACTTTAACGCCTCAATCGGATCTTTATCATGCAACCAGTGTGTAAGGCACTGAGTCATGGTCATAAGACCTTTTGAAAACATGTGCATAGCACCTTCACGTAAGCGAAATTCGATAGAATTGATTGCTGCATCAATGGCTTTTTGCTCAATTCCATCATTAACAAGTTTTTGTAAGGTGCTCATTATAAGTTCTTTCATTTCTTCAGCTTTACCAAGCTTAATTGAGCGAAGACCAAAAGAATATGACATTTGGATAAGACTATCTCCAAGTCCACCACGCACATCTTCACCAAGCCCTGAATCAATTAAAGCTTTACGCAAAACAGATCCAGATAAGCCCATTAAAATATGGTCAAGCACTTTAAATAATAAATTGTTTTCACCTTCATAAACAGGAGTTAACAAAAAGCTTAACATGGCATGACCACGTTGTTTTTCAGGGTCATCAACTTTTGGAGCATCAAAATAAGCTTCTACTTTTTTTGGAGCATCAAACTTTTTCTGTAGGTTAATGCTTGAATTTACTTCAATCTTATCGAATTGTGAAATGACATCATTAATTCTTTTTAAACGCATTTGCTCATCATCATCACCCCAGCAATAAAAATATGCATTAGTAGGGTGATAATAGAGCTGGTGGAATTCTTCAAATTCTTCATAGCTTAAATCAAGTATATGTTTTGGGTCACCACCAGAGCTGTAACTATATGGAGTATCAGGATAAATAGCTTGTTGTACTTTTTCACCTAAAATTGTATCAGGTGAGGAGTATGAGCCTTTCATCTCATTATAAACAACACCTTTAAATTGCCACTTCCCATTTGAAGTATCAATGTGCCAGCCCTCTTGTTTAAAAACATCTTCACCTTTTGCTGTCATTGCTCGAGGAAAAAAGACAGCGTCCATATAAACATCTGAAAGATTATACAAATCTTGTGTGTTAGTGCTTGCAACAGGGTAGCAAGTTTTGTCAGGATATGTCATGGCATTTAAAAAGGTTTGAAGTGAAGTCTTTAAAAGATGTACAAATGGTTCTTTTGTAGTGTATTTTTGCGAACCACATAAAACACTGTGCTCTAAAATATGTGCAACACCAGTTGAGTCTTTTGGTGGTGTTCTAAAATTTACGCCAAAGCACTTATTAATATCATTATTGCTGATAGATAAAAATTGTGCTCCTGTCTTGTCATGTCTATAAAATCTAGCTGTACCATCTACTTCTGGCACAATTTCTTCTTTAATAAGTGTAAATCCATATGTACTCATTTAAGTTTCCCTCTTGTGTTTAATTTTCTCAATTAAGATTGTATTAAAATTTTTTTCTTTTATACAGATAAAAATTAGATTAGTCAAATTTTATTCGAAAAAACAAAATATTTGATACTGAAATAGTTGTCAGTTCTCTTGACTTCACATCATAATAATCTTATAATTTAAAATATATGATAATAAGCAAATAGTTCGTGTAGCTATATGTAGTATTTTACTTCTTTCTATTTTCTAATATTTCACACCTTTTGATACTCTAAAAATTATTTTTAAAAGTGGTGCTATAAGAATAAATTACTATAGCTCACGGTAATAGAAGGAATAATAATATGAAAATGCTTAATGCTAGTACTTATGAAGTCGATGATGCTTCAGCAGCAATTCAAGAAATTCTTACACAGTTAGACCTTGACAATCAACTTTTAGCAAATTCTGCGGCATTTATTACTTGTTCGTACGACTTTATTGAAACTGATACAGCTAAAGAAATATGCAAGGCTTTGCCTTTTCCTGTGGTTGGAATGACAACGCTTAACAATGTTATAAATGAAGAGTCTGGCAGTACGCTTTTATGCATATCTGTGTTAACAGCTGATGACTGCCAATTTACGACTGTTTGTAGTGATATTTGGAACGAACATAATACACAAGAGATTACTGTAAAAGCATGTGATGAGGCACTGTCAAAGCTTGGCACGGACCCAAAACTTATTTTATTTTTTGCCCCAATGCATATAGCCAATAATAGCGAAGGTATTATCTCTGAACTATCAACTGTATTTAAGAATATTCCTGTTTTTGGTTCTAATGCTTGCCCTGAAGATGTTGTAACATATGGAAATTCTTTTGCTATACACAATGGGGATTTCTTAACTAAGCAGTTTTCTATGTTGCTCGTTAGTGGTAATATTAACCCTCGTTTTATTTTTTCTTCATTGATAGATGACAATGTTTCTTCGCATGATTTTGTTGTCACCGCATCAGAAGAAAATGTAATAAAAGAAATTAATGGTATGCCTGCGCTTGATTACTTATCATCTATTAATGTGCTAAATAATAATACCTTTGAAGGTTTTTTTACTATCCCCTTTATGACGGATTATAATGATGGCACTCCACTTATTAGTCGTGCGGCTTTAATGGCAGATGAAAATCGCAATATTGTTTGTGGTGGGAGTATTCCTCAAGGCTGTAAGATTATGATGGGTAGCTTGAATAAAGATGATGTTCGCCTTGTAGCAGAGCAAGCCATAGATAAAGTTAATCAACTTGATGATGTAAACGGAGTAATTATATTTTCTTGTTTTGGACGCCTAGCTATACTTGGATTAGACTATTTAACAGAAAGTAATGTAATGCAAGATAAGTTTGGTGATAGAGTTCCATTTCATGGTGCATATTCAGGCGGAGAGATTTGCCCTGTACAAGATAAAGAAAAAAACGCTATAAATCGTTTTCATAACTTTACCTTTATAATATGTGTACTATAAATTTATAAAGTTTAACATTTTTTAATATTTTTATAATATTTTAAGAACTTCGAGTTGGTTCTATTATGACAAATCAAGAAAAAGAAGATTATTCAGCTATTTTGGAAGAAAATGAAAAATTGCTGAAAGAAAATAAAACATTAAAACGAAAAACACGTGAGGCCGAAAAGCTTTTACAGCGTGTTAAATTAACTATTGATAGTACAGAAAATGTTAATAGAATGCTTGCTAATCAACAGCGTGAACTAGAAAAATATCTTAACCTATTACTGGATAATAGTCCTTCAAGTATTTTAATTTTTGATAAATCTAATCGTCTAGTTTATTGTACCAGAAAATATCTATTTGTTTCTGGTGCTATGGAGTTACCCCTTATAAAGGGAAAATTGATTGAGGAACTTTTTGCAAATTTTCTTTTGCCAGAAGCCATTCAAAAAATAGAAGATAAAATTGAATCGGTAGCGCAAACGGGTGAAACTACTAGTTTAGTAGAACGCATAACTTTTCCTTCATATACTAGTGAACGCATTTATGAAATAGTTATTAACCCTATATTAAACAAAGATACTGTTTTTGAAGGTTATGCTGTATATTTTTATGATAATACTGATATAATACAGGCAAAAGAAGAAGCTGAAAATGCGAATATAGTAAAAAGTCAATTCTTAGCTAATATGAGCCATGAAATACGTACACCATTAAATGGCATATCAGGCTTATTGCGTTTAGTATTGAAAACACAGTTAGAGACTTTGCAAAAAGACTATATTGAAAAATCCCTAAAGGCATCAGAAGATCTTATTCAAATTATAAATGATATTTTAGATTTTTCAAAAATTGAAACAGAAAAACTTGAAATTGAAAATATTAATTTTACATTAAATGATGTCATCGAAAAAGTAGAAGTCCTTACCATGCTCAAAGCTGAAGAAAAGGGTTTATCACTTTATGTTAAGCACAATAATTTAGCTACTTCAAAGCTTGTAGGAGATCCACTTCGTCTTAAACAGGTATTGCTTAACCTTGTTAATAATGCAATAAAATTTACAGAAAAAGGTAGTGTTGGATTAATTATTGAAAAAATAGAAGAAGATTCTAAAGCTTACTTGCGTTTTTCTGTAAAAGATACAGGTATCGGACTGGACGAAAATCAACAACAAAAACTTTTTTCAGCATTTACACAAGTCGACAGCTCTGTAACTAGAAAATATGGTGGTACAGGGCTAGGACTTACTATTAGTAAGCAGTTAGTAGAGCTTATGGACGGTAAAATTTGGATAGAAAGTGAGCTTGGTAAAGGTTCTACCTTTATATTTACGATTGCATGTCTTGATGCAAGCGAGGACTGTACTGCTTACGATATTGAAAATACAGTAGATGAAACTCAAAGAGAAGGATATATTTTACTTGCTGAAGATAATGAAATTAATCAAATCGTTGCCACAGAATTATTAAAGCAAAAAGGTTACGTGGTTGATATTGCAAATAATGGACAAGAAGCTATTGATATGCTTTATAAAAACAACTACGACCTTGTGCTTATGGATATACAAATGCCTGTAATGGACGGTTTATTAGCAACAAAAACAATTAGAGCTGATGAAAGCTTTAAAGATTTACCAATTATAGCTCTTTCTGCTAATGCAATGTTAGAAGATAGAGAGAAAAGCTTTGAGCATGGCATGAATGAGCATGTTGCAAAGCCTATTTCTCCTGATATTCTTTTTAATATGCTTGATATTTGGCTTGGCTATGATAAGAAAAATTTATAATATGACAGAATATCGTGTAAATATTTTTCAAATAAACATAAAAAAAAGACTTGACATCTTTTTATATTTATAGTTATTTTAACTTTAACAAATTTATTAAACAAGGTACTTAAGGTATTTTAAAAATGCAGCTTACACATTCATACACAGACTTAAACAGCAAAAAAGCTAAAGCAACTTACTTTGGCTTCTTTTACTTTAGCTATTTTAAGCAGTCCTGTGGTATGGAGTGTTGCTGATAAATATTATCAAAAACTTCACTTTAAGACCGCAGGCTTTTTTGCTGGCGGTCTTTTTTTTAGTTTTTTGCCAGCAAGAGGCTCGGTCATAAAGTTAATAAACTTTAGGAGCAAACAAAATGAATCTTGGCAAGCAAAAACGTCTTACTCGTATTATCAGACCTGAAACTTCACGTAGTATCATTATACCGCTTGATCATGGTGTTACTATTGGTGCGGCAAAAGGCATCGAACACATTAACAATACTGTTAGCGATATGGTTAGTGGTAATGCTGATGCAGTTCTTATGCATAAGGGCTTAGTGCGCAACTCTGGCTGTTGTCAGACATACCAAAACACTGGTTTAATAATGCACTTATCTGCTTCGACAAGCTTAGCAGTCCATGCAAATAGAAAGGTTTTAGTTGCAACAGTGGAAGAGGCGCTTAGAGTTGGCGCAGATGCAGTATCAATTCATGTGAATTTAGGCGATGAAAATGAAGCACAAATGTTAAGTGATGCAGGTTTAGTTGCTGATGAGTGTGATAAATGGGGAATGCCACTTATTATGATGCTATACGGTAGAGGTCCTAAGATTGAAAGCCAGTTTGCACCAGAAATTGTAGGTCATTGCGCTCGACTTGGAGCTGAACTTGGAGCTGATATTGTTAAAGTTCCTTACACAGGAGATATCGAGAGCTTTTCACGAGTTGTTGAGGGTTGTCATGTACCAGTAGTTATTGCTGGTGGTGATAAAATGGATTGCGTAGAGGATATTTTGCAGATGGCTTCTGATAGTATCTTAGCTGGTGGAAGTGGTCTTTCAATAGGGCGTAATGTATTCCAAAGCCCAGATAGAATTTCTTTAATGCATGCTTTAAATGGTATTGTACATCAAGGGCTTAGCGTTGAAGAAGTTTTAAATGCAATTAAGTTAAATCATGTGAAATCTGCTGTTGCAGCATAATGATGTTGCAGTATAGTTTTAAATAATTAAACCACAAAGTGGAAAATAAAATGCCAAAAATTTATTATAGAAGTGTTCCGTTTATAAAAGAAGATGTAACTTTAGCGTTAGAATCTGGAGTTGATGCAATTATTGTTGATGAACAACATGTTGAAATTACAACTAGTTTAGCTAGAATTGATGTTTTTAGTGCAAACGATTATCCATTAATTGAGATGAAAAACAAAGAAGATGAAGAAGCCATTTGCGACAAATTGTTGAATGGTGAAAGTGTTATATTAGCTGAGGGTTATGAAATTATTCCTGTTGAAAATCTCTTGGCACGCAGCTCAAATGTATTAGCTGAAGTTTCAAATGTTGCTGATGCAAAGCTTGCTTGCGGAATTTTGGAATGTGGAGTTTATGGTATAGTAATTGGACATGCAGGTATAAATAACTTGAAAAATATTGTAGAGCAATGCAAACAAAGTCAAGGTCAAGAAGAACTTGAAGAAGCTGAAATTATTGAAATTGCTACGATCGGACTTGGGCATCGTGTTTGTGTTGATACTTTGAGTATTTTAAAGCGTGGGCAAGGCATGTTAATTGGTAACTCAAGTGCATTTACTTATTTAGTTCATGGTGAAACAGAATCAAATGAATATGTTGCTGCTCGACCATTTAGGGTAAATGCTGGTGCTGTTCATGCGTATGTGAAACTAGCAGATGATAGAACTTGTTATCTTGAAGAGCTTAGGGCTGGTGATGAAGTTCTAACTGTAAATGCAGATGGAAGTACAAGTATAGTAACTGTTGGCAGAGTAAAAATTGAACTTCGTCCTATGCTAAAAATTGTTGCAAAAATCGGTGATGCTGTCGGTGCAATTTTTTTACAAAATGCTGAAACCATTCGCTTAACAATGGCTGGTGGAATTCCAGTTAGTGTCGTTAGTTTAAAGATTGGCGATAAGATTTTATGTAATCGTGATGAAGCAGGCAGGCACTTTGGAATGCGCATTGTTGAAGACATTAAAGAGTTATAATGCGTGCTGTAAAAAATATGACACTTATAGTATTTTAAGTTGACATCACTACCATCAAGGTAAGCAAAGTCACACTTGCTCTAGCACTTATGCTTTCGCAGTGATTGCTTGCTAGCGCAGTCAATGATAGTATATTAAAATGCTAGACCGTTAATCTGCTATCAAAAATTTAAATTATATTAAAGGAATTAATATGTTAGTTTTGCAAGCTCCAAGCTCAAAATCTGTCTCACACCGTATGTTAATTGCTGCGGCATTAGCTCCAGGCAAATCAACTGTACGCAGTGTTCTTGATTGTGATGATACAAGACGCACTTTAAGCGTGCTTGAAAGTGCAGGTGCAAAATTTGAATCTCTTAGTGGTGATGAATTTAAAGATTTTAATATTATTGGTATGAATAATATGCCACAAGGTAGCGAAGATATAGATAAAAGCCTTGAATGTTACATAGGTGAATCAGGAACAAGTTGTCGTTTGCTCGCAGCTATTTTGTCAACTGGTAGAGGGTATTTTACCCTATGCGGCGCAAAAAGAATGCATGAGCGTCCAATGGGAGCTCTTGTTTCTGCTTTGCAAAATATTGGCGCAAATATAAAAACTCAAAAAGAAGGTTTTGCACCCTTACTTATTAGTGCGAACGGCTTACAGGGCGGAAAATGTGAAATTTCACTAGATGAGTCGAGCCAATATCTCTCTGGCTTATTACTTGCCGCGCCACTATGTAAAGATGGTTTAACTATAATTCCAACTGGTGATAAAGCTGTTTCTTGGCCATATGTAGCATTAAGCTTACAAACTCTAGAGGCTCATGGCATTGAATTTACAGTAAAATATTTAGATGGTACAATTATGAACGACTGGAAAGATCGCTATGAAATTTGCCCAAACACAATTGAAATTGAAGTTAAAAACGGTACGTATAAAGCTGGTTCATACACTGTAGAGGGTGATTGGTCAGGTGCATCATACCTTTTAGCCGCAGGAGTTCTTGGACATAAAGCAATTAAAATTGAAGGGTTAAATGTTAACTCCGCCCAAGGTGATAAGGCACTGCTTGAAATATTAAAAGCAATGGGTGCAAAAATTGAAATTGAAGACGGTGCTATTATTGTTAAACCATCTTTGCTAAATGGCATTGAGGTAGATATGAATTTTTGCCCTGATATTGTTCCGACAGTTGCAGTTTTGGCGGCTTGCGCAGAAGGTATAACAAAAATTAAGAATGTTCCACACTTACGGGTAAAGGAAAGTGATCGTATTGCTAGTGTTGCAACTGAGCTTTCAAAGCTAAATATTAAGGTTCAAGAGCTTGATGATGGTTTAATAATTCATGGTGTTGGCTTTATGCCAAGTATTGAAAACGAAATACTTTTTTGCACGCATAATGACCATCGAATAGCTATGTCGATGTCACTTTTTGGTTTAAATGGTGCAAAAATCAGTTTTGATGATAAAGAGGTTGTGCGAAAATCATTCCCGAAGTACTGGAGTGTTTGGGAAGAAATATCTAAAAAAGAAGAAATCTGTAAAAAAAATGACAATATTTAAGCTTACAGTATTACATCATTTGTTTTGTTTTAAAAAAGAGTTTTTACTATGAAATATACATTGTTTGGCGAATTGATTTTAACTAATTAGCTTTGGCATCGTTGCGATACGCAAAGCCGAAATAAAAGTCAACAAGTTGCCGTTTTATTTCGCTAAAGTATTTATTCACTGCGTTCATACTACAAGATTAAAAAAGAGTTTTTACTATGAAATATACATTGTTTGGCGAA
>CAYJPK010000007.1:35405-46840 GCA_964372035.1 uncultured Desulfovibrionaceae bacterium
CATACTACAAGATTAAAAAAGAGTTTTTACTATGAAATATACATTGTTTGGCGAAAGTCATGGTTCTAAAATAGGGATAGTTCTAGAAAATATTCCAGCAGGTTTAAACGTTGATATTGAAAGTATCAAAAAGGATATGATGCGACGTTCAGCTAAAAGCTTGCCAAGTTTAAGTACAACTCGCCATGAACCAGACGAAGTCGAAATTATAAGCGGATTATTCAATGGGCTAACAACTGGTGCTCCGCTTTGTGCACAAATAGCAAATACTAATACGCGATCTAAGGATTATGATAATACAAGATTTTTAGCTCGTCCAAGTCATTCTGATTACGCTGCACATATTCGCTATAATGCTTGTAATGATTTTCGTGGAGGCGGTCATTTTTCTGGTCGTTTGACAGCACCTCTTGTATTTGCCGGTAGTTTGGCAAAGCAAATTTTAAAACAAAAAGGCATTGAAGTATTTGCAAGAGTTCGTGAAATTGCGGGTGTTTGTGATGATTTGTTAGATAAAGCGAAGCTTGATATTGTTAGACTTAGAGCCGTTGCAGATAGTGAATTTCCAACAATTAGCATTGAAAAAGCAAAGCTTATGCAAGAACAAATCTTAAAAGCCAAAAGTGAACATGATTCAGTCGGTGGAATTATTGAATGTTTTGCGTGTGGGATAAAGGCTGGAATTGGTAGTCCTTCGATAAATGATAATATTGAAGGTTTAATTTCACGTCATGTTTTTGCAGTACCTGCCGTAAAAGGGATTGAATTTGGTAGTGGGTTTGAGCTTGCAAAAATGCGAGGAAGTACAGCAAATGATGAATGGCTAAGTTGTCAAAATAATTTAAACAATCCGTACTCATTAACTAATCACAATGGTGGAATCAATGGTGGAATTACAAATGGTATGGTGCTGAATTTTTCTGTTGTAATTAAGCCAACTCCATCAATTGGCAAAATGCAAAAAACAATTGATATGCGAACAAATGAACAAGCTGAGTTAGAAATTAAGGGTAGACATGATCCTTGCATTGTGCCACGTGCTGTGCCTGTGATTGAGGCAGTTTGTGCACTAGCGATAAGCACTTTTTTTGAGGATTATCATGCATAATATAGTATTAATTGGAATGCCTGGAAGTGGAAAAACTAGTGTTGGTAACGTATTAGCTAAAAAATTAGCTAAAAACCTTATTGATACAGATGAGATGATTGAAGCAAGAGCAAAAATGAGTGTTGCTGAAATATTTGAAAAATTCGGTGAAACTGTTTTTCGCCGTTATGAAACAGAATGTGCAATTTTTAGTTCGCAGCACACAAATAGTGTTATATCGACCGGTGGCGGAATTATTTTGAAAGATGAAAATATGCAGGCACTTAGTTATAATGCAAAAGTAGTTTTTCTTGATCGTACACCAGAGCAAATTATGTTAACTAGCAACTTAAAAAATAGACCTCTTGTGCAAAATGATATTGTTAAATTGCAACGATTATATGAAGAAAGACATGAACTATACATAAAATATGCTGATTTTATAGTATCTGATTTTAGTTCTGTTAAAGATGCTGTTATGCAAATTAAAGAATATATAAAAATGAGGTAAGTATGCGTTTTTTAGTGATAAATGGACCTAATATTAATATGCTTGGTAAGCGTGAACCAAGTGTTTACGGCAATGAAGATTATGACTTTTTATGTAAAAAACTAGAAAATTTTGCAAGTGCAATGCATATTGAAATCGCTTGTGTACAGTCAAATTATGAAGGAAAAATTATAGAATATATCCATAGTGCGCAAGATAACTATGACGCAATTATTATTAATCCAGCAGCATTTACTCATTATTCAATTGCTATCTTAGATGCATTAAAAGCTGTAACTGTACCGGCTATAGAGGTGCATATTTCAAATGTGCATAAACGTGAAGAATTTCGCCATGTTTCAGTTACTGCTCCAGCTTGTGTTGGTCAAATTTGTGGGCTTGGTTTATATGGCTATGAAGCTGCAATTATGTATTTTCTGAATAAAAAAGGTGCTTAGTATGTATAATAATATTAGTCAATTAGCAATAATTGGCGATCCTGTAAACCATAGTTTATCACCAATATTACAAAAAGCCATGTTAAATGAGCTTGGAATTAAAGCTGAGTATAGCAAAATTTTAGTTGAAAAAAATAATTTGCAAAGTTGGATTTTAAGCAATGAGTGTAGTCAATTGCAAGGCTTTAATGTAACTATGCCACATAAAAATGAAATATTAAAATATATGTATAGCTTATCAAAAAGAGCAGAGCGAATTGGTGCTGTAAACACAGTTGTACGTCGAGGTAATAAATTATGTGGGCATAATACTGATGGAATTGGCTTTGTGCGATCTCTTGAAGCTGAGAATATTGATACTAAGGCAAATATAGCGATTTTAGGTGCTGGTGGAGCGGCAATTGCTTGTGCAGATGCTTTGCTTGAAGCAGGTGCAAATATTAGCATTTATGCAAGGAAACACACACAAAATTTTGATGCAAAAATTAAGATTCTTCCATGGGAAAATTTATTTTCAAATACCAGTGAAAAGAAAAGTGAACTTACAAGCGTAAATATTTTAATAAATGCGACACCACTTGGAATGAAAAATCACAAAGACTTTGACAGTTTAAATTTTTTAGAGAGTTTAAATAGTGATGCCCTAGTTTGTGATTTAATTTATAAACCACTTGAAACACAATTGCTTAAAAAATCTAAACTAAATGGTTTTAAAACTATGTCAGGGCTGGCAATGTTAGTTCATCAAGGGATTATTGCTTTAGAACGTTTTTTAGATACGCAATTAAATGTAAATAAAATGCTTGCCCTGGCAACGAGTGCCATTGAAGAAGAGCTATCAAAATAATAATACCTTAGGAAACAGCTTTCTTGACTTATGTTTTTTCATGTCGTAAAAATAAATGAAATTAAATACTTTTCTAAGGATTATATATGAAAAAAATAGTTGTACTAGGTAGTGGACCTGGTGGATATAGTGCGGCTTTTAAGGCGGCTCGACAAGGTTTTGAAGTTTGCCTGGTTGAAAGCGATAAGATTGGTGGTACATGTTTAAATTATGGTTGTATTCCAACAAAAACTTTGAAAAGCTCAGCTGATGCACTTGAAACAGCAAAGCGTTTACCTGAATTTGGGATAGAGTTTGAGGGTAGTGTAAAGCCAAATATTCAAGCCATAATTTCTCGCAAAGATAAAGTTTGTGGTATTTTAAGAACTGGTCTTGAAAAAACAGCTAAGAGCTTAAAAGTTGAATATATTAAAGGCTACGCCAGTATTTTAAATCCTAATAAAATTCACGTTCAAAATGATACAGAATGCATTGAAATTGATTGTGATTATATCATTATTGCTACTGGTTCAAGTATTTTAGAATTGCCAGGCATGGAGTATGATCACAAATATATAATTAATAGTGATGATGCACTTGAGCTTGATGAAATTCCACAATCTTTATTAATTGTTGGTGGTGGTGTGATTGGCTGTGAAATGGCTAATATTTTTCATACATTAGGCTCAAAAGTAACTATTATCGAAGGGCAAGATAGATTACTACCTATGCCTAGCATTGATAAAGATATTAGCACTCTCTTAGCTCGTGAAATGAAAAAACGTCGTATAACATGTGAATTTAACAGCACACTTAAAGACTTAACTATTAAAGATAATAAGGTTTACGCTAAATTAGCACCATTTAACACTGAAATTTCAACTTTTGAAGAGCAAGAAATAAGTGCTGATATGGTTTTAATTACGATTGGTCGCAAGGCTAATACTGATGGTATTGGTCTTGAAAAGCTAAATTTAGCTATTGACGGTAGATTTTTAGCAGTTAATGAATTTATGCAAACAAGTGTACCAAATATTTATGCAATTGGTGATGTGCTTGGACCAGCTAAAATAATGCTTGCCCACGTTGCAACTGCTGAAGGGCATGTAGCAGTTGAGCATATTTTAGGCAATGATGCAAAGATGAATTATGACTTTGTACCTTCTGCCATTTTCACTAGCCCTGAAATTGCAAGTGTAGGTCTAAGTGAGGAACAGGCAAGAGCTATATATGATGATATTAAAACATCTAGCTTGCAGGTTCGCGAACTTGGTAAGGCTCAAGCTATGAGTGAACTAGCTGGAATTATTAAATTAATCAGCACCTCTGAAGGAAAATTGCTTGGTGCTCATATAGCATGTGCTCATGCAACTGATATGATTGCAGAGCTTGGGCTAGCTCTTGAGCTTGGCGCTAGTGTTAATGATATTGCTAATACAATTCATGCACACCCAACCTTATCAGAAGGGATTTTTGAGGCAAGTTTGCATTTAATTGAAAAGTAAATATTGGTAAATAATAGTAATTTAAAATCAAATTACTGTTATTGACTGGCATAATTAAATAAAACAAAATAAAAAATCCACTGGTTGTTTAGCAACAATACCAGTGGATTTTTTTATAAGCTTTTTATCTCAAGCAGATTAATCTAACGGTTTATTATTCAGTCTTAAGGAATTTCTTAAGAGCATCAGTAACCTTACTCATTTCAATCGGTTTTGCAATGTGACCATTCATACCACTTAAAAATGCCATATCAATATCATCTTTAAACGCATTTGCAGTCATTGCAACAATAGGAACACTTGAATCACTACGTTCTAATTGCCTGATAGCTTTTGAAGTTTCATAGCCGTTCATAGTTGGCATCTGAATATCCATGAAAATCATATCATAGAAACCTTCAGGAGAGTTTTTAAATTTCTCTAAAGCCTCAGAACCATCACAGGCCTCTTCAATTTCAAGCTTAAATGGTGAGAGCAATTCAATAGCAATGATACGGTTAATATCAACATCATCGACTAACAAAATGCGCTGTCCTTCAACAATTGAAGCATCACTTTGTTCTTCAGTTTGACTAATTGCAACATCATTTTCAGTTAACCATAAGCTAAAGTAGAATTCACTGCCTTTACCTTCTTCACTAGCAACCTTGATGTCACTACCAAGTAATACTGCAATATTACGGCTAATAGAAAGCCCAAGACCTGTACCACCATAGTTTCTGGTGATATGGCTACCACCTTGTTCAAATGGAACAAAGAGGGTAGCGATTTTATCAGCTTTAATACCAATACCATCGTCTTTAACAGAGAACTTAATTTTAGATTTACCATCTTTGCGTTCAAGCTGTTTAACTTCAAATGTAATATTACCAAGTTCGGAAGTAAATTTAGCAGCATTACCAAGCAAGTTAATAAGAATTTGTTTTAAGCGTAAAACATCAGTACTAAAGTTAGAACATTCAAAACCATCATGCTTTACAATAAAGTTAATATTTTTACTTAAACAACGTGGACGAATAATGGTTGCAACTTCTTCAACTAAATCATTAATATTGAATGCTTCGTTGCTAAGTTCAATTTTACCAGCTTCAATCTTTGAAATATCTAAGATATCGTTTAAAAGACCAAGTAAGTGCATTGATGAAGACTCAATTTGTTGCACATGTGGCATTAAAGTTTCTTTAGATGTTTCATTTTTATTAATTTTACGCTTAGTAATGTTAGTCATACCAATAATTGCGTTCATTGGTGTTCTAATTTCATGGCTCATACGAGCTAAGAATTCGCTCTTAGAATTACTTGCTTTTGTAGCGTCTTCAACAGCTTTAACAAGATCTTTTTGAGTTTCTAGTAATTTATTTTCCATGGTAACACGTTTTGTAACATCACGTGCAACACCAAGTAAGCCAATGAAATTGCCATCAGCATTAAAGAGAGGAGTATGAACAGCATCAAGCGTTTCTTCATGTCCATCGGCAAAGACAAAGTGTTCTTCACTATGAATAGCTTTTTCTTTTGAGATAGCTTTTGCATCATTTTCTTTCATTACCTTAGCTATTTCTTCAGGTAAAATCTCATCTCTATTTTTACCTTGAATTTCACTAGGAGCACAACCAACTAAAGCAGCAAAACGCGGGTTAACAGAAAGATAAGTATCTTTTTCATCTTGATACCAAATAAGGTCAGGTGAAGATGAAATTACAGTGTTTAATAGTGTGCGTTGATACTCAATACGTTCTTGTTCTAAGATAAGTTCAGTAACATCAATAGGTGTAATCAAGAAACCTACATTGTTATCATCTCTATCTGTAAAGAATGAAGTTGGTGCTCTATAGAATCTATTGTCAGCCATATTATACATAGGCTCATGTTCTCTGCCTTCTAAAAATGCTGTAATCGGTGAGTATTTTTCAGGTGGATAGAAAACAGAAACATCATCATAAGATTGTCCAATTAATTCTTCTTGAGGTTTACCAATAATTTCTGCACATGGCTCGTTCAAGTAGATAATTTTTCTGTCAAGATCAGTAATAATAAGAGGACCGTTAACAGAGTTTACAATGTTATCAGCAAGATCATCGAAAGAGTCAGCTAAAAGACCCATTTCATCTTTAATTTGTGCATTAAATCTAAATAGACGCTCACCACGCATGAACTTAGATATACCATCAATCATATGTGTAATTTGTTGAGTAATGCTTGAAGCCATCCAAATAGCAATAATAACAACTAAAACAGTCATTAAAATTGTTGAAGAAGAAAGGCTTATAGCTGTTTCAAGCAAGTTCTTTGTAATAGTAGCAAAAGTAGCATCAGATGCTTCTGTAAGTTCAGCTTGTGTTTTTTCAACTAAGCCTAGAATATCTTGTTGAGTTTTAATCGTTGCTTTATGGAAATCATCAACACCAGCCGTGATGGTAACAATAGCAAAACCACGTTCATTTTCACCAAATTGACCGGTATAGTAAGGAATAGCTGCAGCTGTAGTTAATTTCCAGAGTCCACTCCATAAAATCAAGAAGGAACCAGACCCACCGGATCTTGTTACTTCATACCAACCAGTACATTGTGGCGCAAAGTGTAAATATTTACAGTCAAGACCAACATTACCTTGCTTTAACATATCAAGGGAAGGCTTAATTTTTTTGCTTTGGAAAACATAATCTGGATTAGTTTTAACAAATTCTTCATATTCTAACCCACTTTCTTGCCACTCATAAAATATATCATCATCAAGCCAAGGAATAGTTGGCACGTCTTTGATATAAGTTTCGTAGCTTTTGCCACTAGCTTGCCAAGCTTGATATATATTATCAGGAAGCCAAGGAGCTTGTAATTCACCTGTTTCAGGATCGTGCGCAGCAATAGAATGGTGACGAGGGTGTACGATGTTTCGTCCTTTGTGATCCCAAATAAACGCATAGTTACCTTCAATTGGGTCAGATAATTCGGAATAACGTTTATCATTTGGCACAACATGTTCAACAAAGCTTGCAAGATTTTCATGATCTAAAGCTAAGGTAACATAACCAATTATTTCGTCATTTTCAACGACAGGTGTTGCCCATCTTATAATTCCTCTAAATTTTTTCCCAACAGGGTTTTCTGGTCCAGCATATGCAGCTTTTTCAGGCTCGAAAGGAACGCCTTTTTTCTTTGCCATTTCAGGTGTAAAAGTACCAATAAATGGAGTTCCAACATAAGCACCAATTACATCAGAAACGTAAATTTCACCAGGCTCTAAATCTTTTAAGTGCTGAAAGTAATCTTCAGCCTTAATAAAAGTATTTTTCTTATCAGAAACATTTTTTAGTTCTGGGCTTAATAAATCACCGTTAGTTACTTTAATTGTTTCATTACCATCTAAATCAACAAAGGTAATTTCGTGATATAGAGGATTATCAACATAATTAAAACTATCTTTTGCACGATAATGGTAGCTAACATCATTTTCTTTGTTTGATGATTCAATTTTAGGCTTAGAAACTGCTTGGTGTTTAGGCACCCAAGATTTTTGATCATCTGAAAGAACCCATTCACCTTTTTTAATGACTTTAAGCGTCCGATTTTTAATAAAGTCTTCATAGAATTTTTTGTTAGTTCCAAAACTAGATACCAAACGAATGTCGTCATCACGACCATATAAAAATCTAGCAATTTGAGAAGCAATATCTGTTGTTAATCGCTCAATTTCTTCAGTTCCACGCTTATCAAGCGCCTCAACTGCGTCGTCAATAGCAATTTCACCTTGCGATGTAAGAGCATAAATTGCTTTATCAGCAATATCTCTTGTTCTTCTGGTCATCTCATCACCAAGTGTGACAGCTTGATACCATGCAACGAGTGCAAGAAGAACTAAAGGAAGAACTTTGATGACAACGAAAAGCAAGATAAGCTTGGCTTTCATATTTAAGCCAAGTCGTGTAAGCAGACCACCAAGCCGTGTAGAGAAGGAATTTTGAGAACTCATAATTAAATTAATACCTATTTTAAAAGCATTTAAAAATAAAAAAGTGGCTTCAATAATAAAAAAGCACAATTTTTTGCCACAACAGCTACTTTAAAACAAATCTATTATATAAATATATCACAAAAATGATATGTCAATCTTGTTTTGATATTGATAATATTTTAAAATAAAAAAAGCTTATTTGCGAAATGGTCTAAAATCTAGGAGTCATAAGAAAAAACTATAGTTAGATGTTTTTTTGTTTACACAGATTTAAAAATTGCAAGAACTTTTTTGCCATTGTTTTCTAGTTAGTTATAAATTAAAATAAGCCTAAAGTAAAGAAAAAAAAACCCGTGTTTTTTTGTAGTATCTGGAGAATACTTTTTAATTTGTGAACGAATAAAAATTATTATTGCGACCTTAACTAGGCAGAGATTATGTCTGTTTTAATATATTTGCTTAGTGAAAACCACATAAAAACAGCTATGATAATTGTCGACAAATTATCACAACAGCTTTAGTTAAAGTTTACCTGAATGAGAACTAAACTTGTAACTGATATCTCAATAACTGTTTGTAGAGAAAATAAAATCTTTGTTTTTCTGTGAATATTATTGACAAGACAGGTTTTGTTGTGTTATTGAGAAAAAACAAAGACAATATGACGTTGTCTGATGCCTTCAATTGTTTATCAGCTTATTCTTTTAGTTAGGCTGTATCAAGTTTTAGGTGCTACTTCACATAATCGAATGACCGTTTTTTTCATTCCTTATTTAAGTACAGCATATATTTTTATTGCAATAAAATATGATGTTCCTCTTTTTATTCTATTATTCCGTTTATTTATAATGATATAAAAAGTTATTCACAACAAAATTTGTTGTGCTTTATTTTTTTATTGCTTATTTATTGCGTGTAGCAAAAAGCTACTATGGAGTTGTTATGGCTGATTTATTATTGCAAAAACCTTATGCAGGGCAAGATTTAATTGTTAAACCTGCAAATGATGATCGTCTAGTTTTTGATTTTGCGATTAGTGATATTTTACTTAAAAAGGCTGGTGATGATTTATTATTCACTTTTGATGATGGTGGAAAAATAATCTTAACTGATTTTTATGTTGTTTATAATAGCGATAATATGCCAGAATTTATTATTGATGAAAATATTATTTCTAGTGGTGCTTTTTTTACGGTGTTTAATGTAGAATTGATGCCTGCAGCTGGTCCACTTCTTGATACTATTTCTTTTCAAGGCACTTTAGATAACGGTAGTTTTAATGAGTATGAAAGTTCTGAGATTTTAGAGGGAATTAGTGATTCAAATGAGGCGCTTGAGACAAATTCAGCAATGAGTGGGCTTGAAACCTTATTTGGTGCTAATAGCAATACTAGTCTTAATAACTTAGTTGCCATTAGTAATGCTCTTAATTCTGATGATTCAAACGCTAAAAACTTTGATTTACTGTCCGAAACTCAAGACGAACTTGTTATCGGTTTTGATACTGTAACACATGCTTCTATAGAGACAGCTCCAATGACAATGTTAACAATTTCTAGTGATGAGCTTATCATTGGAACTGCTGGTGGCGATATTTTATATGGTGACGCTGGTGATGATGTGTTAATTGGTGGTCTTGGCGATGATGAGCTCACTGGTGGTTTTGGCAGTGATACTTTTAGATGGAACAAAGACGATTTAGGCGGAGCTGACACTATTTCAGATTTTGAATTAACACATGATAAAATTGAACTTCTTGGTCTTACTGAAGCTCAACTGCAAAGTGTGAAGGTTCAGGCTTCTGCTGCAAGTGAGTCTGCAACAATTGAAATTTTTTCACTTGATGGAGTAACAACTCTTCAAACTATGCAATTAAATTTTACGAATACTGAAAGCAGTTCAGATTCTAATTTAGAATCTGAAATTAGAAACTCAATTATAAGTTCATAACTTATGATTGAAATTATAAATATTAAAGGCTACTTATAATGAAGTAGCTTTTTTTTGTTGCTAAAAATTGTTAAATATGCTTGACCTTGTGAAAGCTCATGTGGTATTTTAATAAATAAAAGTATCTTTTAATGTTTTTAAGATAGCTTTATTTAATCTTTCATATGTTTTAACTATATGAGGTTTTTATGAGCGTTAAAGTTCCAACTGTCAATGTTGATATAACAAGTTCTGGTAGCTATATAAGTGATGCTGAACTTCTTGCTAATAATGGTAAAATCAATGTTGAAATTAGTTTCGATGGTGCAATTGAGCAAGGCGCAACTCTTATAGTTACTGATCAAAGTGGTAGAACTCTTTTTGATGGTACTATTAACGACAGCATGCTAACAAGCGGTATAAATCTAAATATAGAACCTCTTAAAAATGGTGAAATTTCAGTAGATGCTTTTCTAGTAAATCCTAATGGAAGTATTGCTAGTGGCTTTGATGAAGCTGTTTTAGATACGTCTATTGAATTATCACAGAGTGAAGATTATTCATCATATGTTAGTATTGATAAGTTTCTAACCATAAATCAAGATGAGTTTGCTTTTGGTCTGTTAGAAGAGCAACAAATAGAGTCAAGTGATTTATTGTTTGGCAGTACCAATAATTATGCCTTTATTGATACAAAATATGCCTCAATACTTGAGGGCTTGTATAGTGAAAACTCAAGTAAAACGGAAGATAATGTTATAATTGAAGAACAAAATCCAAGCTTTAATTGGCATAGCTCTAAAGATATTAGTTCTGATGCTATGAGTGATTTTGATATAACAAGCAATAAAATTGGTCTTTTAGGTCTTAGCCAAGAGCAACTCGATAGTGCTAAAGCTCAAAACTCATATACTGAGAACCAAACTCTTGAAATTTTTTCTGAAGATGGCTCAATAACTCTTAAAACTATTCAAGTTGCTACAAGTTCAGATACAAGCTCAGATACAAGTTCTGATGCTGACTTAGAAGCGCAAATTATGCAGACTTTGACCTTTTAAAACAAGCTGTACTAATTTTTAAATCTTCATTTCTAATTGAAAAAGCCATTTTAAAGTTTTTTATGGGTACACACTTAACTAGTCGGTACTGAAAAAGTCATTTTTAATGCCTTTTTCAAGTGGCTTAGCC
>CAYJPK010000008.1:0-25357 GCA_964372035.1 uncultured Desulfovibrionaceae bacterium
TGGCGCGCTCGGAGAGATTCGAACTCCCGGCCAGATGCTTAGAAGGCACCTGCTCTATCCAACTGAGCTACGAGCGCACTAACGAGAAAAGAAATTACTAAAAAATATTTTTATAGTCAAGTTTTTTTTTCTTTTTTTTGTTTTTTTATTTTTAACGATAAAAATAACTCCTAAAAATCATGTTAAGATGTAGTTTTCTCGCATAAATTTTGTGTTTATTTTTAAATTATAACACATTTTTGTAACATATTTTTAATAATTTTTAGCAATAAGACTTATAAAAACCAATAAAACAAGTCTGTTATACAGAAAAAATTCTATTTGACAATTTTTAATTCTAAATACATACTTAGCCAAGTAATTTTATAGGAGGCGAGAATGTTAAAAAGATTATTATTAACAGCTATGGTTTTAACTTTAAGCGCAAATATTTCATTTGCCGACACAATTAAAATTGGTGTTGCTGGTGCTCATACTGGCGACTTAACCTCATACGGCATGCCTACTTTAAATGCAGCTAAATTAGTTGCTGAAAAAGTAAATGCAGCTGGTGGTATTTTAGGCAAACAAATTGAAATCGTTGCACAAGACGACCAATGTAAACCTGAAATGGGTACTTTAGCAGCAAGTAAATTAATTTCTGATGAAGTTGCTGGCGTAGTTGGTCATATTTGTTCTGGTGCTGCTAAAGCATCATTACCATTATATACAGAAGCAAAAATGGTTGCAATTTCTCCATCAGCAACAAGCCCTGAACTTACAACTGCTGATAATGCTCCTTATTTTTTCCGCACAATTGCTAGAGATGACCAACAAGGTACTTTAGGCGCAAAATTTGCGGTAGAAAAACTTGGTGCTAAAAAAATAGCATTAATTCACGATAAAGGTGATTATGGTAAAGGTTATGTTGACTTTGTAAAAGCATACCTTGATGATGGTAAAAAAGCTGATGTAGTTCTTTATGAAGGAATTACAGTTGGCGCTGTTGATTATTCTGCGATTGTTCAAAAAATCCGCAGATCAGGTGCTGATTTAGTTATCTTTGGTGGCTACCACCCTGAAGCTTCAAAATTAGTACAACAAATGCGTAAACGTAAAATTATGACAAAATTTTTATCTGATGACGGTGTGAAAGATGCTCAATTCATCAAAGTTGCAGGTAAAGACGCTGAAGGTGTTTATGCATCAGGACCTAAAGACGTTAGCACAATCGCTTTAAACAAAACTGCTCGTGATGAACATAAGGCAAAATTTGGTTCAGAAGCTGGCGCATTTTTTGATAATGGCTATGCTGCAACATTAGCATTAGTTAATGCTATTGAAAAAGCAGGTTCAACTGACCCTGACAAAATCGCTGCAGCACTTCGTTCTAATAATGTAGATACTCCACTTGGCTCAATTAAATTTGATAAACTTGGTGATGCTGAGGGTATTGGCTTTGATATCTACGTAGTAAAAGATGGCAACTTTGTAGTTGCTAAATAATTAATATTAATAGGAAAAACATGTTAAAAAAACTTTCTAGCACAATTCTAGTTGCTTTACTTCTTGCAAGCCCTGCTTTTGCAAAAGAAAAGCTAACAATTGCGGTAAACGTACCAACAACTGGCGATTTCGCTGCTTATGGTATACCTACCGTTAATGCGGCTAAGGCTGTTGCTGCCAATGTTAACAAAGATGGCGGCGTACTTGGTATGGAGCTTGAAATCATTGCTCTTGATGACCAGTGCAAGCCTGAACTTGCGGTTAATGTTGCTAACAAAGCTATTTCCGAAAACGTAAAAGCTGTAATAGGACATATCTGCTCTGGCGCAACAAGAGCTGCTCTACCTATCTATAAAGAAATTAACTTACCTGTTATTTCTTCTGCAACAACTAGCCCAGAGTTAACACAGTCTGGCGAATATCCTGTATTTTTCAGAACTATTGCTTCTGATGATTTACAGGCTCTCACTGGTGTTAATTTAGCAATTGACACTTTAGGTGCTAAAAAAATTGCAATCGTGCATGATAAAGGCGATTATGGCAAAGGTTATGCAACATTTGCTAAGCAAATCATTGAAGAAGGCAAAAAAGCTGAAGTTGTTCTTTTTGAGGGTATAACTGTTGGTGCGATTGATTATTCTGCTATCATTCAAAAAATTAGAGCTTCAAAAGCTGATGCTGTAATTTTTGGTGGTTACCACCCAGAAGCTTCAAAACTTTCACAGCAAATGCGTAAAAAGAAAATTGCAATTCCATTTATTGGCTCTGACAGTATCATGAGTGCTGAATTTGTTGAACTAGCTGGTAATAATATTAGTGAAGTTTATGCCACTAGCGGTAAAGACTTATCTAATGTAAAAGAATATAACGACGCTGTAGCTCAACATAAAGAATTATATGGTGAAAAAGTTGGGCTTTTCTATATGGAAGCTTATGCAGCTGCTCAAGCTTTAGTTAATGCTTTCAAAGCTGTAGGAAGCACTGATTCAATTAAAGTTATGAATGCGTTACGTAGTGAATTTGTTAATACTCCTCTTGGCAGAATCCGCTTTGATGCAAAGGGTGATGCTGAGGGTGTTGGCTTTGGTGTTTACAAAGTTGTTAATGGAAAATATGAACTCTTAAAATAATAAAAGCTTGGGGTTACTTTTTGTAGCCCCAACTTAAAAGTGTAGCTAATGGACTTACAATACTTTTTTGAACTATTTTTAGGCGGGATAACTCGTGGTAGCATTTATGCATTAATTGCGCTTGGCTATACCATGGTTTATGGAATAATTGAGTTAATTAACTTTGCGCATGGCGAAATCTACATGATTGGCGCATTCACTGCTTTAACTATTGCTGGAGTGCTTGGTGTGTACGGATTTCCTGTACCTGCAATTTTAATTATTGCTTCGCTTTGTGCTATTTTATGGTGCGCTGCTTATGGCTTTACTATTGAAAAAGTTGCTTATAAGCCTCTTCGTGGTGCACAAAGATTATCACCACTTATTTCTGCAATTGGTATGTCAATTTTCTTACAAAACTATGTTATCTTAGCACAAACTGCGGATTTTGTTCGCTTTCCATCTTTAATTCCAGAATTTGCATTTTTAGATCCTATTTCGCATATTCTTGGAACAAGCAGTTTCCTTATTATCGTTGTAAGCGCTATGACAATGACAGCCTTACATTTATTTATTAAATATACTCGTATTGGTAAAGCAATGCGGGCAACAGCTCAAAATAGAAAAATGGCAATGCTACTTGGCATTGATGCAGATAGAATTATTTCTGCCACCTTTATTATTGGCTCTAGCTTAGCCGCAATTGGTGGTATTTTAATTGCTTCACATGTTGGGCAAATTAACTTCTCAATCGGCTTCATTGCTGGAATTAAAGCCTTTACTGCTGCTGTACTTGGTGGCATTGGTTCTATTCCAGGTGCTATGGCTGGTGGGCTTGTTCTTGGACTTTGTGAAAGCTATGCAACCGGCTATATTTCAAGTGATTACGAAGATGCACTGGCATTTTTACTTTTAATCGTAATATTGATTTTACGCCCATCAGGACTACTTGGTAAAGCAAAGGTTCAAAAGGTGTAAGACATGAGTATAATTGTAAAATCTCTTTTTACTTCATTTTGGTTTATGCTCTTATGCTTTCCGCTTGTTGGCATAAAGGCTGATACTTATAATGATACCGTGACTTGGCGTTTTGAAAATATCGCCTATCTTGGAGTTGGTGTATTTATAATTTCTTTGTTTTTTAGCTATTTAGCTAAACGCAAAGAAAATCACAATGAAATCAATATTAGTGATTTAGCGGCTGTTAAAAAACTTGGCGAAATGTTTTATACTGTTCGAACCAATAAAGTTAGCCTTGCTGTAATCTGCTTGCTTATGGTTGCAATGCCTATGGTTTCATCTATTTACCAAACAAACATTATGATTTCTGCCCTTTTATATGTAATGTTAGGGCTAGGGCTTAATATTGTTGTTGGATATGCTGGTCAGTTAGTGCTTGGCTACGTTGCATTTTACGCTGTTGGTGCTTATTGTTACGGCTTACTGAACATGTACTTTGACATTGGCTTTTGGATTGCTCTTCCACTTGGTGGACTAGCTGCCATGATATTTGGTCTTATATTGGGCTTTCCTGTTTTACGCTTAAAGGGTGACTACTTAGCAATTGTTACACTTGGTTTTGGTGAAATCATTCGCTTAGTACTAGAAAATGCTGGAGAAATAACTAAAGGACCTAGTGGTATTTCTGGAATTGATCGTCCTGGCTTATTTGGTGCTGAGTTAAGCGTTAGCGGTGCTACCATTTATGCTTACTACATAGTTTTAGTAGCGGTAATCATTACCATTATTGTTGTTAATCGTTTAAAAAATTCAAGAGTAGGCTTAGCACTCCAAGCTTTGCGTGAAGATGAAATTGCTTGTGAGTCAATGGGAATTGACTTAACTCGTACAAAACTATCAGCCTTTGCGCTTGGTTCTTGTTGGGCTGGTTTTGCTGGTGTTATTTTTGCTGCTAAGACAACCTTTATCAACCCTGCTAGCTTTACCTTCTTAGAATCAGCAATGGTTTTATCTATTGTTGTGCTTGGCGGAATGGGTTCCACAGCAGGTGTTGTACTTGGTGCATTTATACTTATTTTAGCTCCTGAATATTTAAGAGCATTTTCAGAATATCGCATGTTGATATTTGGTATGGTTATGGTTTTAATGATGATATTCAGACCGCAAGGTTTAATTGCTGATGAAAAAAGAACTTATAAAATCAAAAAACTTGCAAATGGAGGGAAATAATGAGTAATACTATTCTTTCTGTTCGCAATTTATCACAAAATTTTGGTGGACTTCGTGCTTTATCAGATGTTGATTTAGAGATTAAAGAACAGCAAATTGTGGCTCTAATTGGTCCTAATGGTGCTGGCAAAACAACATTTTTTAACTGCATTACTGGAATTTATAATCCAACTGAAGGTGAAATTTTCCTTAAAAAAGAGGATTCACAAATAAAATTAAATGGCAAAAAACCAAATGAAATAACACGATTAGGCATGGCTCGCACCTTCCAAAACATTAGATTATTTCAAAGCATGTCAGTTTTAGAAAATGTTATGATTGGTCGCCATTGCCGTACAAATTCTGGCATTTTAGGCTCTATTTTACGTGATAAAAAAACTAGATTGGAAGAAGAAGCAAGCATTGAAAAAAGCTATGAACTTCTTGAACTTTTGAACTTGCACGAATTCTATAAAGAAGAAGCTCGCAACCTACCATATGGCGCTCAACGTCGGCTTGAAATTGCTAGAGCTCTAGCAACACAGCCACAAATAATTTTGCTTGATGAACCAGCTGCTGGCATGAATCCGCAAGAAACACTTGAACTTGAGCATTTAATTAGGCGTTTGCGTGATGAGTTAAAGCTTTCAATTTTGTTGATTGAGCATGATATGAATATGGTTATGTCTATTTCTGACAATATTTTTGTTATGGAGTATGGTGTACGTATTGCAACTGGTAATGCTGAACAAATTCGCAATAATCCTTTAGTTATTAAAGCATATTTAGGTGAAGAAAATGCTTAAACTTAATAATGTTAATGCTTTTTATGGTAATATCCAAGCTCTTTGGGACGTATCACTTGAAATTAAACAAGGGGAAATTGTTAGCTTAATTGGCGCAAATGGTGCTGGAAAAAGTACCACCCTTATGGCAATTTGTGGTGCAGTTAAGGCTAGAAGTGGTGAAATTTTATTTGATGATAAAAAAATTAGCACCATGCGCCCAAATGAAATTGTTAAACTTGGTATTAATCAAGTTCCAGAGGGTCGCTTAATTTTTCCTGATATGAGCGTTCAAGAAAATCTTGATCTTGGTGCGTATTTACGAAATGATAAAGAGGAAATTGCCCGCGATTTAAGTTATATTTTTAGCTTATTTCCGATTTTGGCTGAAAGACGCAAACAAGCTGGTGGTACATTATCTGGTGGTGAGCAACAAATGCTTGCTATTTCTCGTGCACTTATGGCAAGACCTCGTTTATTGCTTTTAGACGAACCATCACTTGGGCTTGCACCAATTATTATTCAGCAAATTTTCTCTATAATCAGTAAAGTAAATCAAGATGGTATGACGGTTTTCTTAGTTGAACAAAATGCAAACCAAGCATTACGTATTGCTGACCGAGGCTATGTAATGGAAAATGGTCGCATTGTTATGGCTGATGATGCTGACAAGTTGTTATCTGACCCTAAAGTGCGTGATGCATATTTAGGAGTTTAAACTATTATAGCTGATACTTTTTAAGTATTTTGTTATGTTAATATAACATATTGCAATATTTAAGTATCAGCTATTTTTAATTTTTATACATAATTCATTAAACTAAAACTTGCTAATTATTTTACAAGTATTATCTTATTAGAAGAGTTGATTTTCATTAAATATCCCTAGAAATACTGTAATCATATAAAAAAAGATAGGTGCTTTATGCCTAGCAGAAAACGTCGTGGCGGACTAAGGAATATTATTTTTGCTGTTGCGGCTGGTCAATTTTTCTTACCATTTATGATGAGTGGTGTGACTACTGTTTTGCCAAATATTGGCAAAGAAATGAATGCTAGTGCTGTTGAGCTTAGTCTTGTTATTGCTATTTATACTTTATCACTCACTATTTTCCATTTAATTTCAGGAAGAATAGGCGACATTATTGGTAGAAAACGCACCTTCGTAATTGGATTTAGTTTGCTAATTGCAACTATGATTTTGCTTGCTCTTGCTCCAAATATTGAATCTTTTTTAGCTCTTCGTTTTATTCAAGCAGCTGGTACTGGCATGATGAATACAACGGCTCTTGCAATATTAGTCAGTTCTTCTCCGACAAATATGCGTGGACGAGTTTTGTCTATTGCCTCGCTTGGACTTTTGCTTGGAATTTCATGTGGACCACCAATTGCTGGCGTTGTTAGTGCAACTTTAGGTTGGCGTGCAATGTTTTTAATTCTAGCTCCAGTTGCGCTACTTGCCTTACTTTTAATGATGAAAAGTGTAAAAAAAGAATGGTATGATGCACCAGATGAAGGCTTTGACTGGACAGGCTGTTTAAGCTTTGCAGTTAGTATCTGTGCGTTTGCAACTGGTGCAAGCTTTATTGTGCATGGAACTTGGGCTATTGCCTTACTAATTTTCGGAATTATTGGCTTAATTTTATTTGTTATTTTTGAAATGAACAAGAAAACAAGACCATTAATTGACTTTCGCTTTATGTTTCATAATGCTGGGCTGTCATTAGGTTTATTAACAAGCTTTATTAATTATGGGTCTGTTTTTGGTGGCATGTTTTATTATAGTTTATTCTTACAATATATTTATAATTTCTCAACTCATAAGGCTGGTATGTACCTAAGTATCCAGCCTATTTTACAAGTTATTATGGCGCCTTATGCTGGTAAGCTTGCTGATAAATATGGAGCTGAACTAATTTCTTCAATTGGAATTGGTGTTTGCGGTGTTAGCTTATTTTTATGCTCATTTTTAGACGCTCATACTCCGCTTTGGTGGGTAATTACAATATTAATAATTGGTGCTATTGGTATGAGTCTATTTGGTGCTCCAAATACTGCAGCTATTATGGGTAGCGTTGATGAAGCACATTTAAGCCAAACTTCAAGCTTAGTCGGCACGGTTCGCACCCTAGGTATGCTTACCAATACTGTTATTGTTACCATGACTATGTATTTATTTTTAGGTAATGCAACTGTTCACTCTGGCAATACGCATCTGTTTTTAGGTGCTTTGCATAGTAACTTTTTATTATTTGGCGCACTTAATTTGACAGCCTTTATAATTTCTATTTGGAGATACCGTGCTATAAAGGCGGCATAAGTAACGTTATTTCAAAATAAAAATATAAATTGAAGCAAAAAGTTGATTCTACTGTACTAACAAGTACGCATAATAAGCAGCACCATATAGCCCACTATCCTCTTGTGAATTAAGTGAAATAGCTGTGTTGCGCAAAATATTCTGATGCACTACGCTATTAAAAAATTCTTTTTTAAACTCTTCATGTTGTACAATATGCGGATTTTTAGCTGCTATCCCACCGCTAATATATAATTCCTCGCAAAGTGTTGTCAGAACAAAATTCTTGCAAGCTCGAGCATAAAATCTAGCAAAAAATTCAATAGTTTTTTGGTTTTTATCTAGCAAAATTTCATGCGGCAGTAAAACTTCATCATATAAAAACTCGTGCAATAAACTTAATCCAACACCAGAAACAACCGTATCATAAATTGCAAACGGTGCATTTAACTTTTTACAAAGAAATTCACCAAAATCCTTTTCTTCATCGTTATAAAAGGCTATATCTGTATGCCCAAATTCTGATGCTAAAGCTAGGTATGAGTTATTATGCTTAAATAAACTTGCAGCTCCAAACCCAGTACCAGCCCCTAATACTCCAATGACACCTGCTTTTTCGTGCTTTTTTTGACCTAAGATAAGCTCAGATTTATCTGCAATGTCACTCAAGCAAGCGTACGCATGAGCCAAGAAATCATTAACTAAAACTATTTTTTTCAAACCACATTCTTTTGCAATATCAGTATCAAACACCAAATCACTATTACTTAATTCATGGCGAGCTTTATCAGTGATTGGACACGCTAACGCTCCAACACAAATATCAATTTCATTCGCCGCAATTTTTAATTCTTGAAAGTTTTTTTCAGAAAAAAGTTCATAACTATTTTTAAGATCGGAGCTTTTTAGCCATAATTTATTTTTAAGCTCAAGTTTATGGTTATCAAGGTAAAAATGAGCTAAACGAGCATTTGTTCCGCCAATATCTAAAGCTAAAATATTCATAAGCACCTACCTTATTTTTTATTTTATTTTAAAACTTGACACACTTGCAAAATACTTGCAACATAACAGAAAAATATTATATTCAGTATATCTTTTGGAGGCAATTTTGTCAAAGCGCATTAGTATTCTTATCTTGATTATAGTTATAATTTTAGCTATTTGCTATAATTTTTATTTTTTGCAAGCAACAAGACAAAATACCGGTGTTGTAATAACTAAAAATATCTGCTTATCTGCATCAAAAACTGGTGTTATCGAATATATTTTTGTTGCCAAAGGTCAAAATGTTACAAAAGGCGATAACGTTTTTAGCTTAGACAGTGAGCTTGAGAGTATTGATGTTGAGATGGCAAGAGCAAATGTCAAATATCAAGAAGCACACCTTGCAATGGTTGAAGCTAGTTTTAATAAAGATATGACAAAGTATCGTGAAGCACAAGCCGACTATGAAAATGAGATGAAAAATAATAAATCCATATCATTAATAACTGAGCGTAAACGCAAAACAACAATGGATAATGTTAGTATTTCTCAACAAGAATTGAATATGGCTAAAGCCTCTCTTGATATTGCTAAAACAAAACTTACAAAAGAAGAACAAAAAGCAAATTCTCTAACTTTGACAGCACCAATTGAGGGCTTTATTACAAATATTTTATTTGAAGAAGGCGAACAAGTTGCAATGGGTGATGAAGTTGTATGTATCGAGCAAGCAGAAAATTTCACTTTACGTTTTTATGCAAGCGAAAATGAACTTAATAAATACAATATTGGTAAAAATTTAAGCCTTAAATGTGAGTCATGTCCTAGTGATTTAAGTGCAAGTATTAACTATATTGCACAATTGCCAAAGTACAACCAAAATTTTCATAAAAATGTATATGAAGTCGAAGCACTCATTAAGGGTGATTACAAGTTAACTGCAGGGCAAGAAATTTACTTTGAATCGGAAGAATAATGTACGCAGTTAAGATTAATGAATTATCATCTAGCTATTTGCCTAATATAATTGATAATAGCAATATGCTAAAAATACGTAAGCATAAATTAATTTCACTTTGTGGCAAAAATTCAAAGCAAAAAAAAGAATTTTTACTTATTTTGAGTGGACTTATACGAGCTGACAAGATTAATGGAGAAATCTTAAATTTTAATATTGAAAATGTTGATAGTTTTATCAAAAAAACTTTATACATTGACAATGCAAGAATTGGATATGACAAGCTAAGCGTTATTGATAATTTGAATTTTTTTTATCAATGCATCAAGAGTGAAAAAAATGATAACATAGCTGAAATCCTTGATTATTTGAATCTAAGCGACAAATCATCTAAAACATTAAGCGCTTTGACTAATTATGAATTAACAAAGTTTAAGCTAGCTTTTTGCCTATTAAACGAAGAGCTTGAGCTAATATTGATAAATGATATTTCACAAAATCTAAGTTACTCTGAAAAATCTGAATTTTGGCATTACTTGCAAGAAATTACCACTAAAGGAAAAACAATTATTTGTGCTGTTTCGGATTTAGCAGAAGCCGAGTTTAGCCATGAATTAATTTATATGAATGACAATTTTATGGTGCATGACACTATTGAAGCAATAATTAAAAATTCAAAATTATTAGCTTTTTCCTACAATGGTAGAGATTTAGCCAAATACAAAAGATTGCTTGAAAATATTCAAGAAATAAATATTAGACAATCTGGCTTAAACTTATATATCCATGCCAATATAAATTCAAAAGATGAAATATATAATATTTTTAATAACTTACCTGGATTCAGCGAACAAAGACCAAATTTAAGCTTAAGTCTTGCAAAAATTGAACAACATAAAACTGAGCAAAGTTAAACAAGCTTAATGCTCGAAAATTTACGAAATAAAAAACATGATAAAAAACAATAACGCATATTTAATCATCATAAGCGAATTTAAAGAAATATTAAACTCTAACTTATTTTTACTAGCTTTATTTATGCCATTAATTTATATATTTTCATTATACTTTACTGATACTTTAATGAGTTATGACACCATAATGCACGATACTTTTTTTAATTTTTCAATTATCATTTTAAGTATATTTTTATTTAGCAATATAATTTGTACAATAAATAAAAGCTATGAGTCTGACTACGCCATATTAAAAAGTTTTGGAATAAATGATTTTGAATTTATTTACGCAAAACTCACGCCTTATATCTTTTTTAATTTTTTTCAGTTTTTACTCTTGTTTTTTACAAAATACATCTTATTTAATTTAGAGATAGACGTAACTTTTATCTTTTTAAGCTTTGGCATTTTTATATTTTGCCTAGCAAATGCTTTATTTGCTCTTGTTATAACAATATTTTTTAGCAAACCTTTTTACATATTGTATTTTTGTATTGTACCTTTTAAGTGTATGATGTGTTTTACCCATATTAATAGTCCAAGTAGCTTAGAGTTTATAAACTCTTTGTTTGCTTTGCATTATTTTTTAGATTTTAGCTATACTGCAATGTTTGATAGCTACAATCTTGCGGTGCAAATGCTTGATATATTATACATATGCCTGATTTGTACTGTTTTTGCGACAATAAGCATCTTGTTTAATGCACAAAATACTAAAAAATTAATGTTGAAGAAATATTTATAATTATTTTGATATGTTTTCTTGTTTTTACCAGAAAATAGCAAAATAAAAATATTGACAAGCAAAGCTCAAGATTATATTCTTTTTAATTACTTTTTTGGAGGTTAATATGGCAAGAATTACCGTCGAAGATTGTCAGGAACGAGTTAATAATAGATTTTTATTAGTACAAATGGCGATTAAACGCATCAAACAGTACCGTGAAGGATATGACGCACTTGTGCCGTCACGTAACAAAGAAATCGTTACTGCACTGCGTGAAATTGCTGCTGGCAAAATTATGCCAGAAGACTTAAGACACTACTGCCCTGTTGAAGGTGAAGTGAAACCAGATTTAGATGAGTAAAACATGACTCAACGTGATTATTATGAAATTTTAGGTGTTGACAAAAGCGCAACAGAAGAGCAAATCAAAAAAGCTTATCGCAAGATGGCTTTAAAATATCATCCTGACCATAACCCTGATGACCCTAGTGCTGAGCACTCTTTTAAAGAAGCTGCTGAAGCATACGAAGTTTTAAGAGATACCAGTCGCCGTGCTAAATATGACAAATTTGGTCATGCTGGCGTAAATGGTAATGGTTTTGGCTTTGATAATAGTGATGATATTTTTGCTCATTTTGGCGATATATTCAGTGGTTTGTTTGGTTTTAATATGTCAGGTGGCACCCGCCGAGGACCTCGTCCAGAAGCCGGTGCTGATCTTCGTTACGACTTAAAAATAAGCTTTATGCAAGCTGCAAAAGGTGATGAAATACCCCTTAAAATACCACGCAACATTACTTGTGATGAGTGTGATGGTAGTGGCGCGCAGGCAGGAACTAGCAAAGAAACTTGCGGTCAGTGCGGTGGTATGGGGCAAGTTCGCCATACTCAAAGCTTATTTCAATTCGCTGTAACTTGTCCATCATGTCGTGGAAAAGGTCATACAATTCCTCACCCATGCCCAAAATGTAAAGGCAGCGGGCTTATGCGTGAAGTGAATAATTTAATGGCAAAAATTCCTGCTGGTGTAGATAATGGTACACGTCTTTGCTATCGTGGTGCTGGTGAAGCTGGAACTAATGGCGGACCTAGCGGTGATTTATACGTTTATATTGAAGTTGAAGCGGATAAAACTTTCCGTCGTCAAGGTCAAGATATTATAATAACGAAAGAAATCACCTTTCCGCAAGCTAGCCTTGGGCATCGTTTACAAATTCCATCTCTTAGTGATGAGCTTGATTTTGACATTCCAAAAGGCACACAAAGTGGTGAAGTTTTCAAATTAAGTGGCAAGGGTTTGCCATATCTTGGTCAAAATAGAACTGGTGACTTACTCATTGAGGTGATTGTTACAACACCAAAATCACTTACTAAGCGTCAAGAAGAGCTGCTTATGGAGTTTGCCAAGCTTGAAGACGACAGACCCATTCAAAAAGTCAAGAAGATGGCTAAAAAGATTGGTAAAGCTATTGGGATTGACGATTAACAAATTATTATGAAAAATTTAATTGATCAATATTCAACTTTTATTTTTGATTTAGATGGTACTTTGATTGACTCTGCGCCTGATATTATGGCATGTTTTGAGCGAACATTTAATGAGTATGGCTTAGTGCTTCCAGTTATTGATAAATATGTAATTGGACCACCTGTTCAAAACATGATTAAGAGTATCAACAGTAGCTTAGCTGATGATAAAATCGAAAACATGACAGAATATTTTAGAAAATCCTACAATGAATCAGACTTAAGCCAAACTAAATTATTTGATGGCATATCAGAAATATTAGTAGAGCTTAAGTCTAAAAATAAAAATATTTTTTTGGCAACAAATAAGGCTCAAACATCTTGCTTAAACATTCTAAGCAAACTAAACATTAAACATTATTTCAAGGAAATTTTGTGCTGCGATTCAAAATTTTCAAGTTTAAATCGCATGATTACTAAATATGAAATGATTGCGCACATCTTAGAAAACAACAAAATTGAAATTACAAGTTCTATAATGATTGGTGATTCTTTACATGATATTGAAGGCGGAATGAAAGCAAATATTGCTACTGCTGGTGTATTGTATGGTTATTGTAAGCCTGAGCTAATTAAGAATGCGAAACCAACCCACCTTATAGAAAATTTGTAATTTGAGGTGATTATGATTATCAGATGGCTAATTCTATCTCTATTTTTTATTGTAGCCACGAATGTAAATTCTTATGCAAAAGGCGATTTTACCTTAAATATTTTGCATACGAATGATGCAAAATCTAATTATGGTGGGTTCCATGATAATGGTAGCACTTGTTATGAGGCAATTTGTCAGGACAAAGGCTCAAAAGGCGGAATGGTTCGTTTATCACGTGCTGTTGCTGCAATGCGTAATAAAAATCCTGATGCAATTTTGCTTGATGCAGGTGGCTCTTTTGAAGGTTCGCTGTACTTTACAATGAACCGTGAAAAAATGATTAATTATTTTTTAGATGCTTTAAAATATGATGCAGCAACTTTTGGAAACTATGAATTTAGTAATTCTTGTGAAACACTAAATGATTATGTAAAAAATTCCAAAACACCACTTGTTGCTGCAAATTTGAGCTTTTCATATGGTCAACAGAATGTTCCTGCATTTACTATTATTGAGCGTCAAGGGCGCAAAATTGGTATCATCGGGATAACTGGTTATGGCAATATTGATAAAGATAACATTTGTCAAGAAGCAATTCTAAACACCAACTATAATACTGACAGCATTGTTAGTCAGCTAAAAAAACGTGGTGTTGATATTATTATTGCTCTAACCCATATCGGCATGAATGAGGAACGTAAGCTTGCAAGGCGTTCAAAAGGTATTGATGTTATTATTGGTGGACTTAATAGTGAACTTGAAGAAGAAGAAATACTTAGTGAATACCCTATTATAGAAAAGGGCGCTGACGGCAAACCTGTCGTTATTGCTAGTGCTGATTCTGACCTTTTAAGTCTTGGAAATTTAAATGTTACTTTTGATAAAAATGGTGTCGTAAAATCTTGGGAAGGCAGACCTCTTTTTTTAGATGATGACCACTTAGATGCTATAGGTGCTCCTCCTGCTGAAGAGAATATTGTTAATGCTATGCTGGCTTTTTCAGCCCCAGTTCATGTTCGCTTGGAAACTGAAATAGCTACGATTGATGGATTTGGTAGTTTTTTAGAGTCTGATATTGTGCAGTGTCAGCGTGATGAATGCATAACTGGCAATATTGTTGCTGATGCTATGCTATATGCAATGCCAAATGCTGATATCGCGCTAATCAATGGTGGTGCAATTAAGGCATCACTTCCCGTTGGCAAGGTAACCATTGAAGATGTACTTTCTACTACTCCAACAGATGACGTTTTAACTTATGCTAAAATCACTGGTAAGCAAATCATTTATTCTTTAGAATATGGACTTATGCGCTATCGTGAAAGAAGTGGGCGTGTGCTTATTCCTGCAAATTTGCGCTATGAGTTTAACCCTGGAGCACGAGCAGGTTCACGCATTTCAAAAGCTGAAATTTTTAAAGATGGCGTATGGATTAAGCTAAATCCTAAAGCTGAGTTTGTTGTTGTTACTTCAAGCTTCTTAGCTAGTGGTGGCGATAATATACGAACTTTCTCTGAACTCGAATGGACACACACAAGGGTTTTAATTAGCACAGCACTTACAGATTACTTAGTCTATGAAAAAAATATTAAAGCTGAATATGATAATCGAATTGATGCTAAATAAGCATATATAAAACAAATAAGGTTTTGTTTTATTAAAAAAGCATGGTCATATTAATAACCATGCTTTTTTATTTTCCAAATAAACTTAAAAACTATTCGAAATTAAATGATACTATTAGGTTTAACAGTTAATAATTTATTTAGACTTTGGCGCGCAAGCGTTGGATCATCTCCACGCCTAATTGCTAAATTTTCGAGATTATCTTCCGCCTCTGACTGCTTTAAATACAATGGTTCAATATCATTATCTTGCCAAGCTAAAGACTTTAAAATCCTCTCGTAAGAACTAGCGTCAGGGCGAATATCAGCATAGATTTCACAATCAGAAAAATGCTTTGTCAATTCATCAGATTTTGAAATTGCATTACCAATAACAATGTCATATTTTATTTTAGCAGAAATAATTGCATCAATTGAAACAAGTACTGGCTCGCTTTTTACTGCTAAAGAGCCATTGCCAAGGCTAAATTCTTGCATATAGCACAAATCACGCCTAGCAAAAAGTAAAACACAAAGCTCTTTTTGCCCTTTAAAATCTTCAAGCTTCAGAGAGTTAATTAATAACTCCATATAATTGATACCTGCTTGCTTCAAGCCGAAACTACGAGCATATGCAGAAGCTGTTGTTAAAACGAGGCGAAGCCCTGTAAAGCTTCCAGGACCTCGCACAGCCGCGATTTTAGCTATATCAGTCTGCACTATACCAAGTTCTTGAAAACTTTGTGCAAGGCTTGGTGCTAATAGCTCCGTCCCTTTTGTTGGTGCCTCAAATTCTTTGAAAAGAATTACTTTTTCACAGTTTACAAAAACTGTTTGAATGTAGCCATCAGCAGCATTTAATAATAAAGTTATATCTTTCATATTAAGAGATTAAGCGTACTATGTCGTTCCAAGTTGCAAAAACCATTAAGCCAAGAAGAAGTGCAACACCAACTCTCATACTATATTCACGAATAACATCATTTACAGGACGTCGTAAAATCATTTCAAGAGTTAAAAATACTATGTGACCGCCGTCTAAAACTGGAATTGGCAATAAGTTTAAAATACCAAGGTTTACGCTAATAAGAGCAGCAAGAAGTAATACGGGTGAAAGCCCTTGTGAAGCTTGCTCACCAACTGCTTGTACTATCATTATAGGGCCGCCAACGGCATCTAAAGGAACAACATTTTGGAATAATTTAACTATACTTTCAAAGGTAAAAGCAATCATGCCCCAAGTTTGCTCAACGCCAGAAATCATAGCATCAAAAAGTCCCATTTCCTCATGACCAACTTGACCACTTGCTTTAACTCCAATTTGCCAAACCTCTTGCGCTTCACCAAATATATTAGTTGTTTCAGCACGGCGAGGCATTATATTTAAAGTTATTTCTTCATTTCCACGCAATATATTAAGAGCGATTTCTCCGCCCTTTGACGCTTGCACAGCAGTGTTAACATCTAACCATTCTTTAATTTTAGCGTTATTCATTCCAAAAATGATATCATCTTTTTCGAGTCCAGCAGACATTGCAGGACTATCTGGCATAACTTCACCAACTATAGGTAAAAGGTAGCTTGCACCTTGGCTAAAGGAAAGAGCAAAATAAATCACCCAAGCTAAAATAAAGTTTGCAACTGGACCAGCAGCAACAATCAACATACGTTGCCACGCTGCTTTTGCAGTAAAGTATTCATTTTCTTCAAATACTCTATCGTCTTTTGCAGCAGTTTCATCTTCATCATCATGCTCACCAACCATTGAAACATAACCACCAAAAGGGATTAAAGCTAAACAATAATCAGTCTTTCCAGAGCGTTTTGTTAAAAGCTTAGGACCAAACCCTAATGCGAAAGTTCTAACACCAACACCAAAAAAACGAGCCACTAAAAAGTGCCCTAACTCGTGGAAAAAAATTAATCCACCAAGTACAAGCACAACGGCAACTACACCTTGCGAATGAGAAAATATATTAGTTAAAAATTCCATTTTTCACCTTTTTTTATATTATTTAATTAAATATTTTTTATATATTCAAGAGCCATAGCTCTAACTTGTGCATCAAGAGCTAAAATTTCTTCTAACTCATTAATGTTACATTTTAAATTATTATCAAGCATTTTTTCGCATAAATTAGCTATGTCAAAAAAGCTAATTTGATCTTTTAGAAAAGCCTCAACGGCAATTTCATTTGCAGCATTAAGTACGATTGCTTGAGCACCTTTTTCTATCATGGCACGTCGTGCAAGGCTTAGACATTTAAAAGAATGTAAGTTCGGTTTTTCAAAGGTCAAGCTTCCAAAACTTGCAAGATCTAAGACCTTTGCCTCAATTGCCTCACAATGCGGAAAATTAAGACAATGCGCAATCGGCAAACGCATATCAGGTATGCTAAGTTGCGCTGTACTTGAGCCGTCATTAAACTCAACAAGTGAATGAATTATTGATTGTGGGTGGACTACAACATCAATTTTATCTGATTCTAAACCATAAAGAAAATGAGCTTCTAAAATCTCTAAGCCCTTATTCATTAATGTAGCTGAATCAATGCTTATTTTAGCTCCCATCGACCAAGTTGGGTGCTTTAGTGCATCACTAGCCTTAACATTTCTTAACTGCTCATGCTCAAAAGTTCTAAAAGGTCCACCAGAAGCTGTCAAAATAATTTTTTTAATATGTTGTGAGGATTTATTTTGTATTAATTGAAAAATAGCATTATGTTCAGAGTCAACAGGTAAGATTGTAGCACCAGTTTTTGCGCACAAATCACGAATTAAAGTACCTGCTAAAACTAAAGATTCTTTATTCGCCAAACACACAACCTTTGAAGCAAGCACTGCTGAAATTGTTGCACGAAGACCAACTGCCCCAACTTGCGAAGACAAAACAGTATCAATTTCTTCTAAGCTCGCAAGCTCGCAATAAGCCTCTTGCCCAAAGCTAATTTCAGGATTATAATTAGGAATATTTTTTAAGTTGTCTTGAAGTTTTTTAGCTGAGTCTTCATTTTGCACAGCTAAATATTTTGGCTTAAATTTTAAAGCTTGACTTGTCAAAAGCTCAACATTTTGCCCTCCTGCCAAGGCGACAATCTCAAAGCGATGTGCCAACTTTTCACAAACATCTAAAGCACTTTTGCCAATTGAGCCCGTTGAACCTAAAATAACTAATTTACGACAATCAGTTTCAAGCCATTTATTTGAACCTAAATTTGAAATATATTGCATTATAATCCAACCCAGCAAGCAGTCACTAAAATATAAACAGGAACTACAAATAGGAAGCTATCAATACGATCTAAAATTCCACCATGGCCAGGTAAAATAGCTCCAGAGTCTTTCACATCTTGCATTCTTTTGAGTGCAGATTCAAAAAAATCACCAATCATAGCAGCAAAAGCTAAAAACAAACCAACTAAAGCATAAACCATAAAGTTTTGTGAACCAAAAATCACACCATAAACTGCGCAAAATAAAATATTGCCAATAAGCCCGCCAATGCAACCTTCAATACTTTTTTTAGGACTAACTTTCACCCAAACCTTGTGTTTACCATAAGCAATCCCCACAAAGTAAGCCGCGCTATCCGTAATTGTTACAACACCAAACAGTAAGATTTGCTCAGCTAAGCTTAAACCAAGAGCTAAACAAAGAGCTAAACTAATATAACAAACACCAAAAAAAACAATAAGAGGATTAATAAAGAGCTTAAAATCTTCTGTCTTATTTTCTTCAAGCTTTAAGCCATACTGAAACAAAAAGACACAAGCCATAAATAGTAAACAAAAAGCCAGACTTGCAAGCACAAAGCTAGAATTTAAATATGCGCTTAAAAATAAAATAGCACTAAGTCCAATGCCACAACTTTTATATAAAAGTTTTTCAGATTTTTCCCAAAATAAAGAATAAAATTCCCATAAGGCAAGAGAACTTACAATAAAAGCTAAACTGTATATATAAATTCCACCAAGATAAAGCATCAAGCTAAGTAAAACTACTACACTTACTCCAGTTATGATGCGTGGCATTGAAGCTGCAATATTCATTTATTTATTTGCTCCTGAGTTAATCCAAAGCGACGACTGCGCCCATTGAAATCTAAAATTGCATTATGAAGATCTATTTTTGTAAAATCTGGCCAAAAACTATCTGTAAAGTATAACTCGCTATAAGCATTTTGGAACGTTAAGAAATTTGATAGGCGAAGCTCTCCGCTTGTTCTAATTATTAAATCCGGATCTGGCTGATTTTTAGAATAAAGCTCTTTTCTAAATATTTCTTCAGTTAAGTCTTTAGGCAAAATACCCTTAGCCAAAAGTGATTTAACTGCATTTAAAATTTCATCTCTACCAGAATAATTAAGTGCAAGGTTAACTGTCATTTCACAGCAATTTTTAGTTCTGTTCATTGCATGTTCAATTGCTTTTCTTGCTGCAAACGGCAGGGCTGAAATATCACCATAAACATTTAAACGAATGGAATGTTTTTCCATTTCAGGAAGCTCTACTGTTAAGAAGTCTACCAAAAGTTTAAAAAGCAGACCGATTTCATCTTTCGGTCTGCCCCAATTTTCAGACGAAAAAGTATACAAGGTTAGATAAGATAAACCAAGTTTTCTACATTCGCTGACAATTTCTTTAGCGGCTTTAGCTCCAGCAATATGTCCATCACTGCGAGCTAAACCACGTTCATTTGCCCATCTACCATTGCCGTCCATAATGATAGCAATATGTTTAGGCATTTCTTTAAAGTCAATCATTAAATATCCATGATTTCTTTTTCTTTGTTTTGAGCTTTTTCATCAGTTTTTGCAACAAATTTATCTGTCATTTTTTGAACATCGTCCATTGCTTTTTTAAGCTCATCTTCGGTCATTAATTTATCTTTTTCAAGTTTTTTAAGTTGCTCATTTACATCACGACGCACGTTGCGAATAGCTATTTTAGAATCTTCAGCATATTTTTTAGCTAGTTTGCCAAGTTCTTTACGGCGTTCTTCTGTAAGAGGTGGAATATTAATGCGAATTACCTTACCATCATTAGCAGGTGTTAATCCTAAGTCAGATTTTTGAATTGCCTTTTCAATTAAAGGAAATGCGCCCTTATCCCAAGGTTGAATTGTAACTGTGCGGCTATCTGGTACAGCAACAGATGACATTTGCCCAATTGGAGTAATTGTGCCATAATAGTCAACCTTAATGCCATCAACTAAACTTGTTGATGCACGACCTGTACGAAGTTTAGCAAAGTCACGATCAAGTGCAACCAAGGCTTTTTCCATTTTATCTTCACATTCTAAAAAAATTGTATCTTTATCCATTTTATTCTCCATCAACTAAAGTTCCGACTTCTTCACCACGTACAAGTCTAAGTACGTCACCATTAAACATATTACAAACCAAAATAGGTATTTTATTTTCTTGAGCCAAAGTGATAGCTGTAGCGTCCATAACGCCTAAGTGTAGTCTCAAAGTATCTTCATAACTTATATGATCAAACTTAATTGCATCAGGAAATTTTTCAGGGTCTTTATCATAAACACCATCAACTTTAGTTGCTTTAATGATAGCGTCACAATTAAGTTCCATACCACGAAGCGCAGCAGCAGTATCAGTTGTAAAATAAGGATTACCAGTTCCTGCAGCACATATAACAACCCTACCCTTTTCCATATGGCGAAGAGCGCGACGTCTGATATATGGTTCACTCGCTTCTTGAATTGTAATTGCTGATAAAACCCTTGTATCAATATCACGTTTTTCAAGAGCATCTTGAACTGCAATCGCATTTAAAACTGTAGCAATCATACCCATATAGTCGGCATTTGCTCTATCCATACCCTTAGCAGATGATGATAAACCTCTGAAAATATTGCCACCACCAATAACAAGTGCTAATTCTAAGCCATTTTTTACCACTTCTGCAATTTGGTCGCATAGTTGTGATACTGTTTGTGGATCAATACCAAAACCACGATCACCTGCTAATGCCTCACCACTTAACTTTAAGAGTACACGTTTATACTTAAGTCCCATAGCTACCTCTATTTCTTAATATGTTGTTCAAAAGGCTTGCCCCAGTTTCCTTCATCGACACGTAAATATTTTGAAAATGCGTACATTGCACCATGCACAGCATTAATAAAACCTGCTTGACCATCTAAAAATCCACGCTTTAAAAAATATAATCTCACAAAGCGTCCTAAACCATGCAAAATACCTTTTAGTAATCCACCACGCTTATTCTTAGCTCTTAAATCCTCTGCCCCCTGTTGGGCATAGGAATTTATTTTTTCAAAATGAGCGTAAAAATTTTCATAAGGATAATGTATTATATCACCCTCTAAATATTTAGCTTGTTCTTTTGGCTCAAAACTATAATGAGCACCGCTAACATGCACTTGCATCTTCTTATGATTAAATACCCTAAGTAAATGGTCAGGATACCAACCACTATGACGCATAAATCGATTAAAATACCAAGAAGAGCGTGAAGTATAAAAACCTGATAAATCAGTAATATCATTATTATTAAAAGCTTGCAACAGAGAATTTTTTAGCTCTTCTGATACAATTTCGTCTTGATCAATACTAACAATCCAATCAGTCTTAATATTTTCAAAGGCTAGCATAAATTGATTATAAGGACCACTCCATTTATTTTGCAACACTTCTATTTTACAATTAAATTCTGGTTCTTTTTTTATATTCTCTATTATTTCTACTGTTTTATCCGTACTAAAGGAATCTACAATTAATATATAGTCGCAAAAATTAAGTGAGCGTACTGCTTTATCAATTAAGCGATCGCCATTATATGTTAGGATTAAACCACTGATTTTCATAGTTTTTATTTTCATTGAAATTTCATAAATATTTATCTAATAAAATGCGGAGAAAATTTTATAAAAAACTTCCTCCGCAACAAAAAAGATATTAATTACCTTTTAATTATACAGCTAAAATTATTCTGCGCCTAATTGGATACGCACAAAACCTTTAACAGTAATAGTATCACCAACTGTTTTAGCACATGCAGCTACTAAGTCAGCAATTGTTGATTTGTCATCACGGATATAACCTTGCTCAAGTAAACATACTTCTTTAAAGTATTTTTTAATTGCGCCTTCAGCGATTTTTTCAACTAATTCTTCTTTTTTGCCTTCATCTCTAGCTTTTTGACGATAAACATCACGCTCACGCTCGAGGATTTCAGGGTCAATACTTTCAGAAGATACAGAAACTGGGCTAGCAGCAGCAATTTGCATTGCAATATTTTTTGCAAGTTCAACAAATTCTGGAGTTGTTTCAGTTTCAGCTTTTGTACAAGTAAGTTCAACTAAAGCAGCAATTTTACCATTTGAGTGAACATAGCTACCAATTAAGCCATTAGCAGCAACGTTAAGGCGGTAAGATTTACCGATAACAATGTTCTCACCTAAAGTAGCAATCGCATTGCTTAATGATTCAGCTGTTGCTGCTTCATCAATAGCATCTAAACCAGATGCATTAAAGCTTGCAACAGTTGCTTTAACAAAATCTTGGAAGTTGTCGCCACGTGATACGAAGTCAGTTTCACAACGAACTTCAACTAATACTGCTTGTTTATTATCAGCAGAAACTTCACAACCGATTAAACCTTCAGAAGTAGCACGACCAGCTTTTTTAGCTGCTTTTGATAAGCCTTTTTGACGAAGCCAATCAACAGCTTTTTCAACATCGCCGCCAGTTTCTTCTAAAGCTTTTTTACAGTCCATCATGCCTGCTGCTGTTTTATCTCTTAATTCTTTTACTGTTTTTGCACTAATACTCATTTCAATTCTCCAAAATTTTGATTATTTGCCATCAGCTTCTGCAGCTTCTGCTTCTAATGAAGAGCTAACTTCAGCTTCTGCAGCTTTTGCAAAAACTTCTTCAGCATTTTTATCGCCACCATCTTTATTCATTGCTTCGCCTTCTAAGCAAGCATCAGCAATTGCGCCAACAAATAATTTGATAGCACGGATAGCGTCATCATTACCAGGAATAATGTAATCAACTAATTCAGGATCACAGTTAGTATCAGTAACAGCAACAATTGGAATACCTAATTTACGACATTCTTTAGTTGCAATTTCTTCACGTTGTGGATCGATAATGAATGCGAGTTGTGGTAAACGACCCATGTCTTTAATACCACCTAAGTTTGCATTTAATTTTTCGAGTTCACGTTGTAAAGTTAAAATTTCTTTCTTTTGATATTTATTGATAGAACCGTCTTCAAACATTGCTTCTAATTTTTTTAAACGATCAACGCTTTTTTGAATTGTAGCATAGTTTGTAAGTGTACCACCCATCCAACGGTTAGTCACATAGTATTGACCTGATCTTGAAGCTTCAGCAGCGATTGCTTCTTGAGCTTGGCGTTTAGTACCAACAAAAAGTACTTTGCCACCAGCAGCTACTGTGCTAACTACTTTGTCGTGAGCTGTACGATAAAGTTTCACTGTTTGTTGTAAGTCAATAATATGAACACCATTACGAGCGCCAAAGATGTAAGGACGCATTTTAGGGTTCCAACGACGTGTTTGGTGACCAAAATGAACACCAGTTTCGAGCATTTGCTTCATGCTAACATAAGCCATAATATATCTCCTTGGGTTTTACTTCCGCCAAAATTAATTTTTTGCCCTTCTTATTGTTCGTGTTTTTTTTAGCAATAATGAGCAAACCTTGCTACTACAGCCACATAAAAAACAATTTTTATCCACAACACCCTAGGCAATCTTGGCGTGCTTTTTCAAACTGCGTTACATTATACTACTTTTTTATAAATAGCAAGTTAGATTTTAGCTATTTTGAAAATTTATTTTAAATAAAAAAAGCTTACTACCATAAAGATAATAAGCTAATTCAATTTATCTACATTAAATTTAACTACGCCAAGTTTTGTATAAGTGCATAAGCCCATATATTGAAAATAAAACGTAGCCAATGAGCATTCCTGAACTTACAAAGTAAATTGGCATTTCAACAACGGTTGTTAGTTCACCAGTTTCAATTTGAAATGATGCGATGTCATAGCTACAATAACTTGCATAAAGCCCAAAACCAAGCGCCAAAAGGATTTGAACACTTTTAAGCATTTTGTATGCTATGATTTTACCCTTTGATTTTAAACTATCTTCAAGCAAAATAATACCAGCCAAAGAGTCGCTTCTGTAGGAAAGAGCAAATCCAATAAATATCATCCAAATAAATATAGCTTTTACAACTTCCTCATTCCAAGGCATTGAAATCTCGAAAACATATCGCAAGATAATACCAAGATTTGTAACAATTAAACTAATAAGAACTAAAATACCTAAAAAATTAGATAAAATTAATTCGTCCCAAGCTACTTTATTATCTTTTTCATTTGACATAGTTGATATCCTTATTCTGTCATTAACTACGGAAGAGCAACAATACGAATTGGTGCGCCATCAGCATTTTCAAGTTTAAGTGGAAGCCCTACAATTTCACATTCACTAGTTGGAATCTCCCATAAATTTGTCATATATTCAATCATTAAAATGCCATTTTTAAGAATATAATCATGGCAAGTATGCTCACATTCTTTTGGATCTCTAGTTGCTAAATATCTAATATCATGGTCTTGTGGGAAGTCAAAACCTATTACGTCTGGCTTATAATCTCTAAGCCATTTTGCACCACTTTCATCAACATACGGTGCATCATCCCAGAATTGTTTAGTTTCCCATGATACACTTTTACCCCAGTCTGTACGTAGAAGTAAAATATCACGGTGGGTTTTGCCTTTTGCGGCTTCTTCTAAAATTTCAGCCGTAACAGCTGTATTTGCGCCGATATGTGTTAAATCCAAAATTAAAGCAGTACCAGCTAACATATCAAGCGGATAGTCATCTAAAGTTTTACCATTAGGATCAAAATGCTTAGGTGAATCAATATGAGTATGCCAGTGTGAACGCAGTGTAAATTCAGTGATTTGAACAACATCACCCTTTGCAAAATCCTTAACTAAATTTTCTTCTAAATCATAACGCCAAGTGCGTCTAATTGGTAAAGTTAAATCAATGACCTTTCTCATCTCTAATCCCTCATATTAATTCTGATTTTAAGGGCGGGAATTCTTTTATTCCCGCCATAGTTAAC
>CAYJPK010000008.1:25457-37889 GCA_964372035.1 uncultured Desulfovibrionaceae bacterium
GAGCTTGCATCACCTAATTGAGTGTCATAAAAAGCTTTTGCTTCCATAGACCCCTTTGAGTACTCGTTAATTTTTTCAGCCATAACTTTCATAGCCTGACCAATAGGCATAGTCTCTGATGCACTAGCAGCAAAAAGACTAAGCTTAACAGGTGCTGCAAAGCCTACGCTTGCTCCAAAAACCATAGCAGATGTTAACACTGCAAGTAACAATTTCTTACCCATAATATAACTCCTTTAAAATTATTTGCTAAATTATTTACTAAAAGCCGGTAACCAAGTTGAAAGTGAAGGCACAAACACTACAAATAATAAGCCAATAAGTAATGTTATAACAAAAATTGGCAAGTACCTGATAATCGTATGCACTGGCCTATCACCAACCGACGAGGCAACGAACAAATTAATGCCCACAGGCGGTGTAATTAAACCGATAACTAGAGCTGTTACCATCACAACACCAAAATGCAATAAAGAAATACCATAAGCCTTTGCAGCTGGTGCTAAAATCGGTACAAAAAGCATTACAGCTGGAACTGGATCTAAAAAACAACCAGCAACAACTAAGAATAATGCTATACATAATAAGAATAAATCAGGATTTGCAGTTAAAGCTTGGAAAGCCATAGCAATTTTTTGTGGAATTTGTTCACGGGTTAAAACCCAACCAAAGGCTTGAGTTGCACCAACGATTACCAAAATACCACCAGACATAACAGCTGAACGAGCTAATACTCTCAAAATCCAAATACCTGACAACTCTTTATAAATATAAATGCCCACAAGTAAGCTGTATAAGCATGCAATTGCAGCAGCTTCTGTTGGAGTAAATATTCCAAAATAGATACCGCCTAGAATAACTAGCGGTGATAATATCGCCCAAAATGCAGAGCCAAAACTCTTAAGCACCGTTGGAAGATGAAAGGTTCCTTGTCCACGGTAGCCATTCTTTCTACAAATATACAAGGCACTAACGAGAACTAATCCGCACATCATAAGCCCTGGAACAACACCACCCATAAGCATATCAGCAACTGACACATTAGCTGATACACCATATAAAACCATTAAAATACTTGGTGGAATAAGTGGTCCAAAAATACCACCTGTTGCTTGTAAGGCACAAGCAAAATCAGGGTCATAGCCCTCATCTTTCATAGCAGGGATCATGATACTACCAATTGCAGCAGTAGTTGCAGCACCAGCACCAGTCATAGCTGCAAATATTACGCTAGCTACAACAGTAACCATTGCAAGTCCGCCAGTTGCAGAGCCAACAACTGATTTAGAAAAATCAATGATGCGCCTAGAAATTCCACCGTGCTCCATTAAGCCACCAGCAATGATAAAGAACGGGATTGCCATAAGCATAAACTTATCAACACCACTATACATTTGTTGCACTACAACTGTTGCTGGAATATCTGTAAGCACTGCAATGTAAAAAACAGACGCAAGTCCAAGTGATAACGCAATAGGCACACCTATTGACATTAAAATAAAGAAAACCCCAATAATTAACAATCCACTCACAAGTATCCCTCCAAATCTAAGTTGCATCATTTAGCTACAGTTAAAATAACAAATTTAATTGTTTTGTACCAATATAAGATAAATAAGTACAAATATCATAACTCTAACAATCTAAACCAAAATACATGATAAGTCAATGTATTTCATAAAATATTTTAGGGACATACAATTTAGCTTAAAATACCTTCAAAAAATCAAATACTTACAACTGAAAAAAATTTGATGCTTATATTGTATCGAAATAATATACTTTTTAAGCAATTTAACTTACAAAATGAAAGTTATATTTTTCACAAAAAAAGTGCTTTTAATCATGACTAAATAAACTATAACATTTCAAACAACTGCAAAACTAATACTCATAAGCTGTCCCGTAATGGACTAGCAATAATAGTGCCAGATTAAATATCAAAAAAATCATAGCCTACTAGCATGAAACATTTGTCAAAGTCGCAATAAGTTGCAAAAATGAAATATTTATTGCAACATTTGTTGCAACATTAAAATGCACCATACGCAAAAAGAAAGCTTGTATATGCAAAATATCATATACAAGCTTTCTTAAGTTTAGATAAAGTTAAATTTGCTTAGAAATCACACGCACAAAGAACTTCAAAATAGGCCTGTGGATGCGCACACGCTGGGCAAACCTGCGGTGCATGAATACCTTCAACAACACAACCACAATTAATACAACGCCATTTAACAGATGACTCAGCAGTAAACATAGTAATATCTTTTAATTGCTTTGCAAAATGCAAGAATCTCTTTTCGTGATATTCCTCAGCAATAGCAATACTACGCATAACAGATGCGATTTCGCCAAAGCCTTCTTCATCAGCAATTTTAGCAAAAGATGGATACATTTCAGTATATTCATGGTTTTCACCAGCAGCAGAAGCAACTAAGTTAGCTTCAGTAACCCCAATAATACCAGCTGGAAATGCTCCAATAATTTCAACTTCTCCGCCCTCTAAAAACTTAAATAAACGCTTTGCATGTTCTTTTTCCTGACTAGCTGTTTCAAGGAAAATATCGCTAATCTTAACAAGACCTTCTTTCTTAGCCGCACCAGCAAAATAATCATAACGATTTCTAGCTTGTGATTCACCAGCAAAAGCTGTCAAAAGATTTTTTTCAGTTCTTGTACCTTTTAATGATTTCATTTTAAGCCTCCGATTAATTTAGTTTTTAAATAAGTAGCCATAGTAATTTATAATGTAAGGTTCAACTAATTAGCCTTACAAGCTTCGCAATATCCATCAAATTCAATTCTACATTTTTTAATAGAAAAACCGCTGTTGTCTTTTATTTTATCCATCTGCACAAAATCACTTGGAATAGCGTCCATTTTTACATCAACAATAGCACCACAACTCATACAATGCATATGCCAATGATCTGAAATGTCTCCATCAAACCTTCGCAATGCAGCCGTTGAATTGATTTGTATAACATCTCCTTGAGCTAATAAGAAATCAAGATTCCTATAAACTGTTCCAAGGCTAACATTTGGCAATTGTTTACGCACTAAAGTATAAATATCTTCGGCGGTTGGGTGTGTTTTCATATCACGCAAAACAGATAAAATAATTCTTCTTTGTTTTGTCATTCGTGTTTTAATCATCAATCTTTCCTTCTATATCAATAAAAATCACAGCAATTTAGGAAAAATTATCATTAACAGCTTTTTTTGTCAAGTTGCAAAAAAACTTGCAACAATCAATTTAAATTATATTATAATATCAATATATTATAATTATAATTTATTATAGCATATTCCAGTAAAGTTTACAATATTTTTATTTTAGAAGACGATATAGCTATAAATCTCTCAGCACAAAGAAAATTCATGCAAAAATATTCTGAAAAGTTGTGATTTTTACAGCTAAATCCTTGACGTGCGAAAAAACAGCATGTATATATTTTGTGTTTACACATGAAATTTTTTAAGGAGTTTATATTATGATTCGTATTCTTATGGCATTTGTACTTGCTAGCGTAATGACAGTTGGAGTTGCCTCTGCTGAAAGTAAAATTGGTGTTGCTAACATGCAAGTTGTCGGCTCACAATCAGAAGCAAACAAAAAAGCAAGTGAAAAATATACTGCTGAATTTAACAAGAAATCTGAAGAATTAACTAAAAAGAAAAAAGCTTTTGAACAAAAAGTTAGTACCTTTATGGCACAGCGTCCTACTATGGGCAAAAAATTAGCTGAAGAGCGTGGCGTTTCACTCACAAAAGAAGAGCAAACTTTACGTGACGAAGATATGAAATTCCAACAACGTGTTAATGCTATCCAAAATTCAATTGCTCAAGAATTAGCTATGCTTGCATTTGATGCATCTGCTACTGTTGCTAAAGAAAAAGGTCTTGACTTAATTGTTTCACAAAATGGTACTTTATATCATGCAGAAGCTTTAGACGTAACAAATGACGTTATTACTGCACTTAACGCATTATGGAAAGAAGGCGGAAGTAAAATGTTAGGCGAAGCTGCTGCTAAAGCATTTGACGAACAAAATGCTAAAACTGCGCCTAAAAAAGCTCCTGCTAAAAAGAAATAAGAGAGAAACACTATGAATAGTATTAGCCTATCAAAGGTTGCACAACTTTTATCTTTAAGCTTAAAAGGCGAGGACAAGGAAGTAACTGGGGTTAATACGCTTGAATTAGCTGGCCCCTGTGATGTTAGCTTTCTTGCCAATCCTAAGTATATTGACAAGTTAGAAAACACAAAAGCAGGGGCTGTTATTATTGCACCTGAACATGCTGATAAGGTTGAGTGTGCCCTAGTTAGTGAAAATCCTTATCTGGATTTTGGACGTATTTTACATGTTTTTGCAAAAAAACAAGGTAGTTTTGAGGGAATTAGTGAGCTTGCACATATTTGCGATGAAGTTGAGCTTGGACAAAGTGTAACTATTTACCCTTTTGCTTATATTGGACCAAATGTTAAAATTGGCAATAATGTCACTATATTTCCTAATGTTTATATAGGTGAAAATTGCCAAATTGGTGATAACTCCATACTCTACCCTAACTGTGTCTTAATGTCTGATACTGTTTTGGGCGATAAGTGTATTATTCATGCTGGAGTTGTACTTGGGGCTGATGGTTTTGGCTTTATTAGAGATAATGATATTGTAAATAAAATACCTCAAATTGGTAAAGTCATTATTGGAAATAGTGTTGAAGTTGGTGCAAATACAACTATTGACAGAGCTGTGCTTGACTCTACCAAAATCAAAAATCACACAAAAATTGATAACTTAGTGCAAGTTGGGCATAATGTTGAAATTGGTGAATGCTCACTCATCGTATCACAAGTTGGCATTTCTGGCTCTACTATCATTGGTAAAAATGCTACCTTTGCTGGCCAAGCTGGAATTGCTGGTCACCTTAAAATAGGCGATAATGTAACAATTGCACCAAAATCTGGAGTTGCAAAAGATATAGCAGATAATGCAACTGTAGGTGGAGCACCGGCTGTTGACCAAATGACTTTTATGAAAACTTTAACATTAATGCCTAAATTTCCCGAATTATTCAAAAGAATTAGTAAATTAGAAAAAGAACTTGCAAAATTGCAAGAAAATAATAATAAATAGGAAAAAAACATGATTGAAATTAAAGACATTTTAGAAAAATTACCACATCGCTATCCCTTATTATTAGTTGATAGAGTTACACAGCTTGATAAAGGTGATACAATTTACGCATATAAAAATGTTACTTTTAATGAACCGTTTTTCCAAGGGCATTTCCCTGGTTTTCCTGTTATGCCAGGTGTTTTAATTCTTGAAGCACTTGCGCAAACTGGTGTATTATTAGTGTTAAATAGCTTTGATGATGTGGATAAAGATGATAGCATTTTCTTATTCACAGGCATTGAAAAAGCAAAGTTCAGAAGGCAAGTCGTTCCTGGTGATAAACTTGAGCTTGAATGTAAGCTCATAAAACGCAAAATGCAACTTTGGAAGATTCAAGCTGTTGCAAAAGTTGATGGAGCTATTGCTGCTGAAGCAGAATTAACTGCAACCTTAATAAAAAAATAAGGCAAATATATGAGTATACATAGCACGGCTATTATAGCACCAAGTGCTGTTATTGGTAAGGACGTTGTTATCGGACCTTATGCAATAATTGAAGATGATGTTGTTATTGGTGATAGATGTAAAATTGATGCCAATGCCAGCATTAAACAATATACAAAAATGGGCACTGACAACCATATTCACTCTTTCGCCTTAGTTGGTGGAATACCACAAGATTTAAAATTTCATGGTGAAGTTTCTCACCTTGAAATGGGTAATAATAACTCTGTTCGTGAGTTTGCAACTATTCACCGTGGTACTGAGGGTGGTGGCTTTTTAACTAAAGTTGGCGATAATAATCTTTTTATGGCCTATACGCACATCGCACATGATTGTATTGTTGGTAGCAATATTGTTATGTCAAATGGTGCAACTTTGGCTGGTCATGTGCAAGTAGCTGATTATGCAATTATTGGTGGACTTAGTGCTGTGCATCAATTTGTGCGCATCGGACGCAACGCCTTTTTAGGTGGCATGAGCGGAATTGCTCAAGACTTACCTCCATTTGTAATAGCGTCAGGTGGACGTGGTCATGTTCATGGTTTAAACCTTGTTGGGCTTAGACGCATAGGCATGAAAAAAGAAGCAATTAGCGCACTTAAAGACGCTTATCAAATGGTTTGGCGAAGCAATTTACTTAGAGCTCAAGCTGTTGAACAAATATCTGAAAAATACAGTAACATTCCTGAACTAGTTGAATTTGCTGATTTTATTAAAGCATCTACTCGTGGTGTCTGCTCTGCTGAAAAAGAAGAGCAAGACCAAGACACAAATTAATTGCAGTATTGCTAATACAAAGCCGCATAAGTGCAAAAAAATGAGAAATTCATTAATTAAACAAATTATTAAGAATAATCCTTTTTTATTACCACTTAGTTGCGGCTTTATTGTTGTAATTATAAGCGCATTATTTTATTTTTTTCGTTTAGATGAAAGCATATATTCTAAGGTAGAAAAAGCATATATTGAGCGTACTTCAGTCCTAATCAACTCAATTGAAAGCACAATAAAATCTGGTCGCCGTGGAGGTGGGTTATATCATCTTGGTTTTTTAGTAGATGAAATGTCAAAAGAAAATCATGTCCAGTTTATTGCCATTACTTCAAAAGATGGCTTTATTGTCATGCATAGCAATCCACTATATATTGGTGAATATATTGATGAACTTGGTATTCTGCAATTTCCTCTTGGTGAATTAAAAGCAAATGAAAACACAAAGCATCGATTATTAGAAGTTAGTGATTCAAAAAGTTTTTTAGTTTATAAGTCATTTTCAATACCAACACTAAAAAAAGAATTGCAAACCCAAAAAATTGTTATTTTAATTGGCATAAATCCTGTTCAACTCGAACTAGCAAAACAGGCTGATACCAACTATAAATATCGTTTTTATATTTTATCCCTTATTTCCATACTTTTTATATTAGTAACTTCATATTTCATCGGTCGCTCTAACTATTTGAATCTTGAACGGAAAAAAGCTGAATTAAAATTAGCTGATTTAGAAACTATTCATAAAGAAAAACTCTCTGCTATTAATAAACTAGCTGCTGGAGTTGCTCATGAAATCAGAAATCCTCTAAGCTCTATTAAGGGCTACACTACTCTATTCAAAGAAAGACTTAAGAGCGATGAAGAATATGTCAGTCTTGCAGATATAATGGTGCACGAAGTTGAGCGTTTAAATACTGCAGTTACAAGTTTAATAGAGTTAACAAAACCACTAAGCCTTAAATATACTAAGGTCAAAATTGAAGAACTTGTTAGTTCTTGTGTTACATTATTAAAAATTAATGCTTCTAATATTAATATAGAGATAAATGTTGAAAATAATTTGGAATTTAAGCTAGATGAGAATAAAATACGACAAGTATTAATTAATCTAATTTTAAATGCTATTGAAGCAATTCACGACAATGGAAAAATTAATATTACTGCATATATAGAAAATAAAAATTTAATAATTTCTGTAAAAGACAATGGTATTGGCATAGACAGTACAACTGCCACGAAAATCTTTGATCCATACTTTACAACAAAGGGAAATGGTACAGGCTTAGGCTTAGCTACTGTTTATAACATAATTGCCGCTCATCAAGGAACTATCGAACTAGCAAGTAAAAAATCTATGGCTGAATTACCAAGTCAATCTCAAGTTAAAGATAATGATGGCACAGAATTTATCATTAAAATACCGGAGCTTATTAATGTCTAAACCACGTTTATTATTGGTAGATGATGATTTTGCACATCGCACAATGTTAAAAGCCATGCTCAAATCATGGAACTATGAGGTATTCGAAGTTGATGACGGAGATGTTGCGATTAAGGCTGCATTATCACAAGACTTTGACATAGTTTTAAGCGATATTCGTATGGCTAGATTAAGTGGGCTTGATGCTTTGCATCAAATTAAAGAAGCTAAGCCAAACTTACCAATTATTTTAATGACTGCCTATTCTTCAGTTGAAACTGCTATTGATGCGCTGCGCCACGGAGCATATGATTATGTGGCAAAGCCACTAGATTTTGATTATTTGAAAACAATCATTGAAAATGCTATTTCACATCAAAATGCAAAAATCACTAATGATGCAAGTTCAACAAAAAATGATAAAAATGCTAAAACAGAAATTCTAGGTAAAAGTCAAAAAATTAAAGAGTTAATCCAATTAATTCAAACTGTTGCCCCAAGTGAAGCTAATATTTTAATAAGTGGTGAATCTGGAACTGGTAAGGAGCTAGTTGCAAGTAGCATAAAAAAACTAAGCAAGCGCTACGATAAAGCCTTTATAACCCTAAATTGTGCAGCTATTTCTGAAAATCTTTTAGAATCTGAATTATTTGGACATGAAAAAGGTGCTTTCACAGGAGCTGATAAAGCTCGTGATGGTCGCTTTAAGCAAGCAGATGGTGGGACATTATTTTTAGATGAAATAGGAGAACTTCCCTTATCTCTTCAAGCAAAGTTACTTCGTGCAATCCAACAAGGTGAAATTCAAAAACTTGGAAGCGACAAGCCATTTTTTGTTGATGTTCGCATAATTGCAGCAACTAATGTTGATCTTTTAACGGCTGTTAATGAGGGTAAATTTAGAGAGGATTTATACTTTCGTTTAAATGTTATTAATTTGGAAGTTCCTGCCTTAATAGAGCGCAAAGATGACATTTTACTCCTTGCAGAGCACTTTATAGAAAAATTTAATGAAATAAATAAAAAAAATATTCGTGGAATTAGCGATGATGCTTTAAAAATAATGATGGAATACTCGTGGCGTGGCAATGTTCGTGAGCTAGAAAATACTATTGAGCGAGCGGTTATTTTGTGCCAAGATAGTTACATTTCAATTAAGGACTTACCAAACTATTTAGCTATCAAAGCAAAGAGTTCACATTTTGAACAGTTAAGTAATAACTCTTTAGATAATTTAGAGCAACAGGCTATTATAAGTGCCTTAGCTGATAATGATAACAACAAAACTAAGGCAGCACAGCAACTTGGCATTACTCGTGCAACCTTACATAATAAGCTAAAGAAATATAATATAAATACTTAGTTCTTATCTTGTAACTTTTATACAATAGTGTAATCATAAACATAAAAATCTTGACATTTACAGTATAAACAGGTTAGTCAAAACAATACACTTTTTTTTAATAGGCAGTACAATTATGATGAAAATGAGCGGAGCACAAATTTTAATTAAGCTCCTTGAGCGACAAGGTATTGATACAATTTTCGGTATACCTGGCGGTGCAATATTACCTATTTATGATGCATTGTCTCAAAGCGAGAAAATAAATCACATTCTTTGCCGACATGAGCAAGGCGCAGGATTTATGGCTCAAGGCTATGCCCGTTCAACTGGAGAAACTGCTGTATTTTTCGCAACATCTGGACCTGGTGCAACTAACACCTTAACAGCTTTTGCTGATGCAAAATTTGATTCTGTTCCTGTTGTTTGTATCACTGGTCAAGTATCTTCACAACTACTTGGAACTGACGCTTTTCAAGAGGTTGATATTTATGGCATGACAATTCCAGTTGCAAAGCATAATTTTCTTATCAGAAAAATCGAAGAGTTATTTGAGGTAATTCCAAAGGCTTTTGAAATTGCTGCTTCTGGTCGCCCTGGTCCTGTGCTTGTTGATATTCCTAGAGATATTCAGCTTGCCATGTATGAATTTGAGGATTTTTTACCAATTGGCAAAAAAACTCCTATGCCAGAAGCAAATATAAAAAGCATTGCTAAGGCTATAGAATTACTGAAAGAAGCTAAAAAACCAGTATTAATGGTAGGCGGTGGAGTTATAAGTTCTAACTCTTCTGGGCTTGTGCGTAAATTTTCCAAAAAAACAGGTATTCCTGTTGCGATGTCCTTACTTGGACTTGGTGCAATGCCTGCAAATAATGTGTTAAATCTTGGTTTAGTTGGCATGCATGGTGCTAAATACACTAACATGGTGCTAGATGAGTGTGACTTTTTAATGGTAGCTGGTGCTAGACTTGATGATAGAGCTACCGGTAAAGCTGGGAAGTTCTGCCCAAATGCTAAAATTGTTCACATTGATATTGATAGAAGCGAACTAGGCAAAATACGTCATGCTCATATTGATATTGTAGGTGATGTTAATTTTGTTTTGCAGACCTTAATAGTAAATTGTGAAAAAGTTGATCGCACTGATTGGCACATGCGTATTCAAGAATTAAAGCATAACTACCCACTAATCACTAAAAATAGTGATAATCCAAAAAGCCCTTATGGCATTATTATGCAAACAGCTAAATTAGTTGGAGATGATGCAATTATTACAACTGACGTTGGTCAGCATCAAATGCGAGTTGCACAGTCATATCCATTTTCAAAACCACGCCAACTTTTAAGCTCTGGCGGACTTGGAACTATGGGCTTTGGCTTGCCTGCTGCAATTGGTGCGGCTATGGCAAACCCTAGCAGAACCGTTGTTTGCTTTACTGGTGATGGTAGTTTTTTAATGAATATTCAAGAGCTTGCAACCTTAGCAGAGCGAAATTTAAATGTTAAAATTGTTCTTGTTGATAATCATGGACTTGGCTTAATTCACCAATTACAAGATTTATTCTTTGAAAAAAGATTGTTTGCATGGCAATATACGCATCATGTTGATTTTATTAAAGTTGCTGAAGGCTTTGGAATTGATACTTTGAATTTAAATGAGGCAGAAGATCCGCTCGTAAGCTTAAAGCAAGCTTTAACTAATAAAAAGCCAATGTTGATTTATATGAATATTACGCCAGAGGATAAGGTTTTACCAATTGTTCCTCCTGGAGCTGCGAATATTGATATGATTGGTGGTGAGTAATTTTTTACACAAACAATTTAATATGTAAATAGAGTTAGTTATGCAAGACAATTTGCTCGCACTTAAAATGACTGTTTATAATCACCCTGGTGTAATGACCCATATTTGTGGCATGTTTGCACGTCGTGCTTTTAACGTAGAGGGAATTTTTGTTATGCCAATAAAGGGCACTAATACCAGTAGAATTTGGTTATTAGTCCATGAAGATGATAAAATAGAACAACTACTGCGCCAAACAGCGAAACTTCATGATGTAATTGAAGTTATGCCGCTTCCTGGCGGTGTTGAGGCATTTTCAAGATTTGATAATTTTATGAGTGCATGGGAAGCCATGAACCCTAATTTATAACACAGGAGATATTAAAAAATGTTAATTCCTTTTGAAGAGATGAAACAAACCATTAAAAAAGCTTTTCTTAAAGCTGGTATGCCAGAAGATAAGGCTGAACTTTGTGCATCAATCCATACTCAAAATAGTGCTGATGGTATCACTTCACATGGTTTAAACCGTGTCCCACGTTTTATTGACTATCTTGGTAAGGGTTGGGTTGACCCTAATGCTGTACCTACTTTAGAAAAAAGCATGGGCAATATTGAAGTTTATAATGGTAATTTAGGACCTGGTGTTAGTAACTCAATGTTCTGCGCTAATCGTGCTATGGAACTTGCTAAAGAACATGGCATGGGTCTTATTGCTATTAATAACACAACTCACTGGATGCGTGGTGGTTATTATCCACTTTTTGCAGCTGAAAATGGTTTTGCAGCTCTTTCATGGACTAATACTGAATCAAGCATGCCTGTTTGGGGTTCAAAAAAACCACGTATTGGTAATAACCCATTTGCAATCGCTATTCCTAGAGAAAAAGGTCCATTTTTATTAGATATGGCTATGTCACTCTATGCTTATGGTAAACTTGAAGCAACTCGCCTTAAAGGTGAAAAATTACCTTACCCTGGTGGCTTTGACTCTAACGGTAATTTAACTGATGTTCCTGGTGATATCGAAGAATCAATGCGTATTTTACCTGTTGGTTATTGGAAAGGCTCAAGCTTTGCTATTCTTCTTGACACCTTAGCAGTATTTTTATCTGGTGGTAAAGCTGCTTATGAAATGGACGCTGAGGGCAAGGGTTCTTGTACTAGCTGTTGTCAAATCTTTATGGTATTTAACCCTGAACATTTTGCTGGCAAAAATTTCTGTGAAGAAATGGCAGATAAAATGGCTGCTCACATCAATGAATCACCACTTGATGAACATACAAAGTCTGTTTACTACCCTGGCGAAATCGAAATGATGACAAGAAAAAACAGCATGGAAAAAGGTATTTTCGCTGATGATACTGTTTGGGCAAAAGTTGTTGAATTAAGCAAATAATTATATAGCTTATACAGTTTTTAAAGTTTATGAAAAGGGAGCCTGTGGCTTCCTTTTTTATAGTAGCTTTGGCAATGCTTC
>CAYJPK010000008.1:37989-43210 GCA_964372035.1 uncultured Desulfovibrionaceae bacterium
TTTATGAAAAGGGAGCCTGTGGCTTCCTTTTTTATAGTAGCTTTGGCAATGCTTCTTTTATAGTAGCTTTGGCAATGCTTCGCATACACAAAGCCAAAACAAAGATGAACAAGTTCATCGTTTGTTTTGCTAAAGAATATGTTTAGCAAGTACTGTAAAATTATGAACTTTTGCGAAACAACTGGGTTTTATAGTAGCTTTGGCAGTGCTTCGCATACACAAAGCCAAAACAAAGATGAACAAGTTCATCGTTTGTTTTGCTAAAGAATATGTTTAGCAAGTACTGTAAAATTATGAACTTTTGCGAAACAACTGGGTTTTATAGTAGCTTTGGCAATGCTTCGCATACACAAAGCCAAAACAAAGATGAAACAATAAAATTGACTTAGTTTGTGCGTGCAATTTTACAATCTATTTGCGGTTTAATATGTTTGCAAAATGCATTAAAGGTTAAGTATGAATTTGATGTAAACACATTAAACCGCAAATGTTTACGTTTTTAACAGTTTTATGAGCTTTTCAGATTTTTGAATTTCTGCTAGGAAGGCAAAATTTTTCTGCGTAAGCGACCTTAAGGTCGTGCGTATAAGAAAAATTTTGCCTTACACCGCAGAAAACAAAAAGATAAAGCCATAAAACTGTTAAAATATTAAATAAAAACAAAAAAACAAAATTAAACAAAACAAAATAAAATAAAATAAAGCAAAACAAAAAAATAAGCCCAAATAAACCCAAGCAACCAAAACACTAATAAAAACTATAAACTAAATCAACTATCCCATTATAAGAATGAGTCCCTTTTAACTTTAAACGCTTGCTCTCTTGTTCAGCAAATAAACGAACTCCTGCACCTAAAATAATAGGTATAACTGATACTAACAACTCATCAGCTAGGCCTAAATCCAAAACCTGCTTAACTACACTAGCTCCACCGCAAATCCAAATTCCTTTATTAGACTTACTAGGCTGATTTTTCAGCTCTATTAATAAGTTCGCAAGGCTTATATCGGTAAAAATTACCTCTTTTGTATTTTCTAAAGCCCTATGAGTCAATACATAGCACTTTTTACCATCATAAACCCATTTATCAGGTGATAATTCCGTCACAATTTGATGGTAAGTACTATAACCTAAAATTATGGTATCAATACTTTCTACAAACTCTGGATATGAACCCATATTATTTTCATCACTACCATCACCAGATAACCATGCAACATTATTAGATTTATCAGCAATATACCCATCTAAACTCATAGCAATATATATTATAATTTTTCTCATTTATGCCTACCTTGTTGTTAACATTATAAAGCAATATGATGTTATAATCAAATATGCTAAGCTAACTATGATTTAAGGATAAGTATAAAAAATAAAGCTATAAAAAGATTTAAAATCTATGCATATTTTGCCTAGTCTAGACTTTAATAAAAGATAATATACTGAAAATACTTAATTTATTTTTATTGGCACATTCAATGCAAGTAATACAGAAACAAATAATACTTGAAAAAATGACAAAAGAACATTTTGTTCATGGAGGGGACCATGAGTAATTATTTAGACTATGAAATAAATAAAGAACTCGGTGAATGTTACTTATTTATGGGTGATATGGATAAGGCTGAAAGCTATTACAAAAAAGCGGCAGAAAATGCTGATGAATTTTGTGATCCATATTTAGGACTCGCAACAGTTGCAGTGCAACGAGGTAATCTTGAAAGCGCATTAACATTATACAAAAAAGCAATTTCTATTCAAGAAAATGATAAAGCTTATGCTGGTGCTGGACTTGTATATATGGAAATGGGTCAACATGATGATGCGATGAAAAATTTCGAAAAATCATTAGCTATTAATTCAAGCAATGCAGTTGCAATGAATTGTTTTGTACGTGAAGCATATTTAAACAATTGTGTTGAACGTGTAATTCCAATGCTTGAAAGAAGCTTAAGTGAAAATCCGGATAATGAAGCTTATCGTATAACCTTAGCTGGTTGTCTTGTAAGCACAAACAATACTGATAAAGCTAAAACATTACTTGAGGGTGTTCTTGCTGATAATCCGGAAAATAAAGAAGCTCAAGACTTAATCGCGCACATTGCGGCTTGACCAGTCGCATTGTCATACCCCCCTCCAGATGTATGGCTTTTTGGGTTTAAAGCCATACATCGCTTGGGGGGGATTTTTACCATACTTTGTTTAAAAATGTATTCATCTTAGCATAGACGAATTCGCACTCTTCTTTTGTGAGTGCCTCTAAATTCATAAAAGGGTGAATCATATTTTCAACACAGATGTATTCGCTTATTGCGCCTGCAAGTTTAGCTTTTTCAGCATACTGTTTACCCTCGTCTACGAGTGGGTCAAAACCTGCTGTGATAACTAGAGTTGCTGGCAAGTTTTTTGTAAACTTGCCAAAAAGCGGAGATGCATCGTATCTATTTTCATTATTTCTAAATAAACAATCATAATAAAAGCTTAGCTTTTCAAATGTCAGAAAATGTCTATCGCCATATCTTTCAATTGATTCACTTTGCAAAGTGAAATCAACACAAGGATATAATAATACTTGACTTTTTATATTGAGTGAAACGTCAAATTGTGCCCTTTCAGAAATATAAGCACAAATTGCTCCACCAGCACTATCACCAGTCATTGATAATTCTTTTGTGTATTTAATTTTTCTAGCATCTAATGCTGTCCAAACATTTTTTGTAGCATTATAACAATCAATAAATGGGCAAGGATACGGATTCTCAGGAGCTAAGCGATAATCAACTGAAACAACAATATGATTTGTGCGCATAGCTAGTTTACGACAAACAGGATCATACACAGCGACTCCACCTGCCACAAATCCACCACCATGAAAGTGCATTAAAACTGGTAGAGCCTCTTCTGGATTTGGATTGTAAATCCGTACTGGTACAAAATACTCTGGGCTTGGGACAAGCTCATCATAAACTTGAGCTACTTCAAGCTTTTCTTTTAACATAATGTAGTTTAGAGCCGCATAAGACTCTCTAGCATTAAGTTGAGTCAGTTTATAGCCAGCAGCCTTTAGTGCTGGAACTTTAAGATCGTGAAATTCATGTAAAAACTGAACTAATTCATCTTTAATAGGCATACAAACCTCCTAACATAAAGGAATTAGCCTTGATATCATAATGGCATCTAAGGCTAATTCATTAAAAAGTTCTATAGACTACGAATATAATTTTTAATTCTGAGCAAAGCCTCTTGAATATTTTCAAAAGAGGTTGCGTAAGATAGACGCAAAAACCCTTCCGTTTGAGAACCAAAGTCAACACCAGGAGTAACGCCAACCTTAGCTTTTTCTAAAATATCAAAAGCTAATTTTACAGAATCATTACTAATATGGCGAGCATTAATCATCATGTAAAACGCACCTTTAGGTTCAATAGGAATACTAAAGCCAATATCTTTTAAGCCATTTAATAATAGTTTACGGCGTTCATTATAAGTATTTCGCATTTCTTCAATTTCAGGACTAATATGACGAAGTGCCACAATACCAGCACGTTGCACAGCTGCATTAGGCGAAATAAAGAAATTCTGCATCAAAATTTGCATTGGACGAACTAATTCTTCAGGCACAATTAAATAGCCAAGTCGCCAACCAGTCATTGCAAAAGACTTTGAAAATCCTCCAATAACAACAGCATTATCAGTAAATTCTAAAATGCTATGCTCTGGTGCATCTTCATAAGTTAAACCATGGTAAATCTCATCAGAAACAATCATTGGACCAAGCTCAGCTAATTCCTTCATGCGACTTGGCTCAAGTAAAATACCAGTAGGATTTGATGGAGAATTGATAAGTATTGCCTTAGTTTTATTATTTATTTTCTTTTTTACATCATCAGGGCGATATTGAAATCCATCGTCCTCTTGAGTTAAAACTTCTGCACAAACTCCACCTGAAAACTTAACAAAACTTGGATAACAGGCATAGCAAGGGTTTGACAAAATAACTTCATCACCTGGATTTAAAATACAGGAAAAAAGAAGCATCATCGCTGGTGACGTACCTGAAAAAGCTAAAATACGGCTAGCAGGAACATCAACATTATAACGCTTTTTGTAGTAGGCACTTATTTCCTCTCTGAGCTCAAGGTCACCTAAAGAGTGAGTATAATGAGTATAACCTTGACCAAGCGCAAGTTTCGCAGCCTCACAAATGTACGCGGGAGTGTCAAAATCAGGCTCTCCAACCTCCATATGAACTATGTGGCTACCCTCTTTTTCCATTTCTTTAGCACGCTCAAGCACTTCCATTACTAAAAATGGATTAACTGTATTTACACGATCTGCAATCATATTATGCTCCTAATAAGTCTTAAATACTTAAAACAGTTTGTTATAACTCATCATAACAATTAAATTTAATCAATGCAATAGTATTTTTCAATGTTAAATCAAAACTATTTCTAATTCACTAAGTTTGCATTGACCTAGTGAATTTTTTAGCCTACATTCAATATAACAAACATATAAAAAAGGCTCTACTATGAAACGACCAATCGCTGCTCCATCTTGGGTTATTCCAGCTGATATAGCTGAAAATATAGATTTTTTACAGGATAAAGTAGAAGAGGTTGAGCTTTGCCTTTTTGAACTTGATTATGCGTTAACTTGTGATCTACCTACTTACAATGACAAGTTAAAGTTTCATATTCACTTACCATTTGACATTGATTTTTCAAATGGCTCTGAATATGTAATTGAAAATATTGATAAAATAATGAAACGTTTTAGCTATATGCAAGTTGAAAACGCTGTTATCCACCCTCCAAAGCCAAAGCATTATGATTGTTTTGCAGAATTTGTTGATTTATGGCAAAAGTATGCTTATGATCCTAGTAATTTAATATTAGAGAACATTGTAGCTATTGATGTTAAAGATTTTCTTGAGCTTAGCCAGCTTAACATTAAAATATGTATTGATTTAGCGCATTTAACTATTGCAAACCAACATGAACTTTTATCTAGCAGTCAAGTTTTAGAAAAACTAAAAATGTTTCATTTTTCATCTCCTTTTGAAGGAAAGGATAAGCATAAATCTTTAATTCATTTGTCAAATGACGATAAAGCCTTATATTTAAAAATGTATGACTACGCTAAAAAAAATAATATTATAACTGTCCTCGAAATATTTAATTGGGAAGAACTTGAAGAATCATATAGAATTTTG
>CAYJPK010000008.1:43310-45191 GCA_964372035.1 uncultured Desulfovibrionaceae bacterium
CTGAAAAATAACAATGAACGAAGTGGTGCCTTAGGCGTCTTTATTGTCCTTGTTTTATTTAGCGGTGCCTTAAGTGCTTTTTATTAATCATCTTATATTGAAATGAAGATATAAAAAAATGAAACTAACTCGACAAAAAAATCATATATCAACACAATTACTTGATTTACTGTCAAAAGACGATGATTGGTTGATTTTAATTAATGCAGACCCTGATGCCATGGCGTCTGCACTTGCGCTAAAGCGTATCATGTCACATAGAGTTGGAGAAATTGCAATTACCAATATTAACAAAATTACTCGTCCTGATAATTTGGCAATGATAAAATTCCTAAATATTCCGCTTATACCTTATGACGACACCCTACCATATTTTTTCAACAAATTTGCGATAGTAGATTCTCAACCGCATCACAATAAAGCCTTTTCAAACATTGATTTTTCCATAATAATTGATCACCACCCTATAAGCAAGGAGCATAGCTATAATGCACCGCTGTGTGACATTCGCCAAGCAAAGGGTACAACATCTTCTATCATGGCTGAATACTTATACAATTTACATATTTGTCCTAGTGAAAAGCTTGCAACAGCCATGCTTTATGGAATCAAAACTGATACGGCAAATTTAATACGTGATGTAGCTGAGCTTGATTTAATTGCATATAATTTTCTAAATAAATATGCAAACCATTTTTTGTTACAACGTATTGTAAGAAGCGAATACTTACCTGAATGGTTAAAATATTTCTCTAAAGCGTTTAATTCCTTACATAAATGTGGAAATGGTAATTTTACTTATGCTGGTGAAGTTGAAAGCCCTGATATTTTAGTTGTTTTAGCTGACTTTTTCTTACGAGTGCATGGTTTAAAATGGATTGCTGTTGGCGGAGTCTATGATAAAACTGTCATTGTAGTTTTCCGTGGCTCTAGCCCAAAACTTGACCTAGGAGCTTTTGCAGCTTCACGCTTTGCTAAATACGGGAGTGCTGGCGGACACAAAAGTATGTCACGGGCAGAATTTCCTCTTTCCCAAGTGCAAGGGAAAAATGTTGAAATTTTCTTGTATAAACATTTAAAAAACAAGAAATTTTCTATCTAAACAACAGCTATATTGCAATTTATCACTTTTTGACCTAAACTTTTTTATACTTATTGCCGATAAGAAATATGAGTAAAAAGAGGGTTAATCATGAAACATATATTATATTGCTTATTAATTTGCTTAAGTTTAAGCTTAATGGCTTGCGCTGAAATTCAAAAGCCTGCTTTCGAGTGGTATCCTACTTCTTTAGTGGATAAACCAGTTTTTGATGAGTATGCTGACCGTCGTTCTGCTTTTGCAAATAATGGCAAAATGCTAAATGATCCTGCGGCAACTGGTGCATATGCAAATTCTGGTAAGTATTACGGTAGTAGCTCTAGTACTAAAAAATCTAGTTCAAAAAAAACCAATAGCAAAAAAGCTACTCCCAAAAAAGTTGAAGTTAAAAAGCCTACAACAAAAGACGATTGTTATGAGCAGTTAAAACAATGCCTTGACGATGTTAATAGCCAAGTGCTTTTAGATCCACAGGTAGGAAGTGAATTTTCACCTCCTAAACAAACACTTACAGTGCCAAAAGTTGATGTTAATCCACCTGCTCCAAATGTTGCAAATACTGGAGCAACTAAGCCCACAAATAGTGGCAATAGTGCTGCAATACCACAAACATCTAATAATGATAACAACTTAAATCCATATCGTGAAGAGGTGAATCAAGGTTCGGCAACTCAAGGTAGATTTAATCCTAATTCGCCTATTTATAGTGTTCCAAGCGAGTAAGCGTTTGCCATTTTATATCAATCTAAATAGTCGAGGCGAAAAAGTCATTTTCAATG
>CAYJPK010000009.1:0-5408 GCA_964372035.1 uncultured Desulfovibrionaceae bacterium
CTTTTTCAGTACCGACTATCTAGTGCATTTTAAAAATAGTAAATACTAAAAAAGCTTTGAGTTTATTGGCTCAAAGCTTTTTTAATTTGTTAAAATGGTAATAAATTTTTTTGCGTGCTTTTTAAGAAAATTGCGGAATAAATAACCCTTTTATAGTATTTTAAGTTGACAGAACTACCGTCAACTTAAGCAACGACACACTTTCTCCAGCACTTATGCTTTCGCAGTGATTGCCTGCCCTAAATTAAGCCCTTATAAAAGCCTCATAGGGTTTAAAATTTTAGCTATATTGAATTAACTAAACCTTAAACGAACTAAGTTATTAATTTTTCATAAATTCCAAGATTTTTCTTGGCTCAAAATTCACGAAAATCCTAAGCTATTTTTCTAGCTAAATTAAGTATATATCCTCAAAAAAATAAAATTATTATTGACAAAGCGTGGTGTAGAAGTTACACTATAATTATGTGAAGAATTATGTTTTTGGCTTTAACTAAATGTGAGGTTCAAAATGGGCACAAGAAATATTAGTCGGAAGGATTTTTTACGCTTTAATTTTTTGCGAAATAATGCGCAAACAGAACCCGCTTTTAACCCTCAAGCAGAGTCTTTTGACTCGTCAGATTATAATGGTTTAGACTCGTTTAGTTATGGTCAGCCTGAACTACTCCCAGAGTTTCGTTCCCTTGCTAAATTTGTAAATGATGGCTCGAAAAATAGTGATGAAATCCAAAAAGAAGAAATTGAAACCATAACAAAATTATGGACTCAAAAATAGTTTTTAGTAAATAATTTTTAACTAACAATTTAAATAAAATAAAATGTTTAGTTGGCAAGATGATTAGTTGATTTATAACCATTTTTTAGGGGAGGTCATTGTGTCTATGCAGATTAGTTATTTAGAGGAACGCAAGCTTGTTAAACGTTGGAGTGGTCCTATTCCTGCCTTGGTCAACCTAGCGTTAACGCTGGTTATTTTTGCGATTACTTGGTGGATTTTCCAAGACCCTAGAGGTATTTTCCGTTTTTATACTCCTTATGTTGGGTATAACTATTGCCGCTGGTTCTTAATTATTTTAATTTGGATGGCTTATATCTTTAATTTCTGGCCATTTAAGCGTGAATGGGTTAAAGATACGCACCCAATTATTAAGGGTACTGTTTTAACTTTTGTGGCAGTTGCAGTTATGCTTTTAGTTATTGAAGGCTTTTTTGAAGGCTTACTAGGCAACTTTGCACTTCCTTATTTTAATCCTGAACAACTTCTTAAACTAGAGGGTATTACAGAATTTTATGCAGTTGAATATGCTGCACAAGCTAGCATGATGTTTGCGGTTATTGCATCATGGCTAAGTCCTGCTTGGCTAGTTTCTTTTGATGGTGAGCCATGGGCAAAAGAAAAGCAACCAGTTAAAGGCTTTAGTATTTTGATAGCAACTTTATTTTTCAGCTTTTTAATTTATTTTATGACTATGCATAACCACATGGGCATTTTATATTATCCGTGGCAAGTATTTACAGCTATAACTCCGCCTTATTGGAGTGAAATGGCTCAAACAGTTTCAGCAAACTTCCACGTTGCTTGGATTATGTGTTGTACTGTTGTTGTATGGCTTATGGAAGGCATTTGGGAACGCTATCCATTTGCGTTAATTAAAAACACTTGGTTAAGACGCTTTTCAACTTTCTTTGGAATTATTGCAATTTCAATTGCGATTTGTGCATTTTTATGGTTTGTGCAAGAACTAATGTGGGGCGAGGCTATTCGTGGTCACCGTCGTGATGCTGCTCCTGATTGGCGTTGGTTGCACGTTGGCGAGCAGGCTATATTCTTCTTAGTTCCAGCTTTATTCTTACAATTCTATTGCGGTAACTGGCCAAATAAATTCAGTACACCTGTAAATATTTTAGTTAGAACTGCTATTGTTATTGTTGGCGGTATTGCTCTTACTTGCCTTTATTATATGTATGCACATAATTTCTTAGGCACTCAAAAAGGTTTCTCACATCCTCAACAATTCCCTATGATTCCTATGATTTGGCTGATTAATATTTGGCTTGTAAATCACTGGTTCATGGATAACTGGCCAGGTTGGCGCATGGAAACTAAGAGTGTTGCAGAAATTGAAGCAGAAGAACATGAGCGTATGCTTAGAAATACATGGAGCCCAGCAATGGCACCTGGCATGGTAACTGGTGTAGTTGTAGGCGTTGTGGCTTACTTTGCTGTTATTTCGCTTATTCCAATGATTAGTAGCTCATTTACCTTGGTACAATAGGAGATTTTTATGTGTGCAATGAATAGACGTGATTTTGTTAAAGGAGCTGCTATTGGCGTTGGCGTTGGTGCAGTTGGTGCTATGGGCGCTTTTTCCTACTCACCAATGCGTAATGTTTATTTACCTGAAACAACACGTAAAATGGCAGATATTGGCGTTTGTAAATCAGTAAAGGTAACAAATATTTCAGAAACTAGTTGGTTTGATAATACAACCTTTATGCAAGATGTAACAGGCGCTGGCGGTCTTTTAGTTGACCAATACACATTTAACTGGGCTCCTTTTGGCAATTCAAAAGCTATTGGCAAAGGTACTTATGCTGATGGTATTGCTAAGATAAAGGATTATATTCCACGTGACCTTGAAAAAGCTTGGGCAATAGCTACTGAAAATTCAGTTCATGCTGAAAATGCTGGTGGTTATGCTTGCTTAATTGAAATTGAAGGTCTTGATGGTAAAATCACAAAATATTTAATGGATACTGGTTGGTCATATGAATGGATGGATAAGAGCTTTCAGCGTGAGGGCATTGACAAAATGCTTGCAGATAACGATATTGAAGCCTTAATTCTTACCCATGAGCATATGGATCACTTCTGGGGTTTTCCTGTAACCATGAAATATAATCCAAATATACACGTATATCACCCTGCGGCTTTTTATGCTGAAGGTAAGGATTATATTAAGAAATCTGGTCACGTTGGCAAAACGACAGAATTAAAACCTGGCTTAACTAAGATTCAAGATGGCGTTGCACTATATGACTTTGACATTCCTATTATTTTTAGGGTATTTGGCGAAGCTTCATTGTATTGTAATGTTGAAAATGTTGGTCTAGTAAGTATTACTGGTTGTTGTCACCAAGGTATTATTTTATTTGCTGATACTGCGTATCGTGAGCTAAAATATGAAAATGACAGCTTCTATGGTCTTTATGGTGGGCTTCATATTTCTCCATTTGACGATTGGGATCCGAAATACGATGATTTAGTAATTGGACTTAAAAAATGGGATATTCAAAGAGTTGGCTGTAACCACTGTACAGGGCTTGTTACTGCAAATAAATTTGTGGACGCTGGCTATCCTGTTGTGCAAGGTTCAGCACGTTTTCGCTCTAAAACTAACAATTACCTAGGAAATTCAGATACGATTACCTTCCCAGCGTAATAAAAATTAAGTAGGGCAGTGCTTGGTGGCATTGTCCTACTTAGAACTAGTTTAAGTTGACATCACTACTGTTAACTTATGGAATAACAATAAAAAACTCCTAATAAAGTGAGAATACATGGATTTAAATAAGCTTTTTCCGCCTTCTACTTTTGAGTTAAATACAGATTATCCTTCTGGCATGAAAATCTTGCAAGCAGCAATTAATCAATTACATTTTGAAAGGAGAAAGGCTAGAAATATCGGCTTTCGTGGACTTCGTGTATTTCACAATCTTGAAATGCAAGGTTGGACTTGCAAAATCTTAAATTCAGAGCTTGTTTTTGCCCTCGTTTACCTTGGAGAACTCGAAGATAAGACTTTAATTCCACTTGAACTAAGTGAGGCGGGTAAGGCGTCAAGCTGGTCGCACTTTGCACTTTTAGGCTTTCCGGAAAAAGATTCTGAGCTTTTAGAAACTTATCCTCTTGATGCAATAAGCATTTCATCAAATGAGGATTATGAAGCTAGGGTTCGTGACTTTGCTTTTGCTAGTTATGAATGTATGCCCTTTCAACTTGCTTCATTATTTTTAGGTGTAAACTGTGATAATAATAAAACAATTAAAGGTGATGCCTCACTGACTATATTGCTAGAAGCAAAGGAACTTTTACGCACGATCGCCCTAGATGGCTTTAGCTATGAGCTTGATGGTGTTAAAGAATGGTTGATTATGCCAAACGGGGAAGATTCAAAGATTGAAGCTTATAAGTTGATAGAGCCTTTGTTTGATACCTTTGTCCGTACGCTTGGAGCTGTTCTAGCTGATGATGAGCAAAAAAAGACAGTAAATTTGCATGAGTGTGATAGCTATAGTATTGCTTATCGTAATAATGGGGCAATTGAATATATAAATAATTCATCTAAGTTAAAGTATAAATCAGCAAGTTTTGGTAAGCTTTTAATAAAAGATGAAGCGTTTAGTGCAAATTGTGAATTTGATATGCAGCTTGAAAAAGAATTTCGTGACGACATGCCACTTATTCACATAATTTCAGGCTTTTTAGGTTCTGGCAAAACGACATTTTTGCGGGAATGGCTATCTTATTTGCAGAACAAGGATATTTATTTTGGCGTAATTCAAAATGAATTTGGTCAAATTCCGCTTGATGCAAGCTTGTTAAAAGAAGATGCTGTTGTTGAGGCGCTTGATGAGGGCTGTGTATGTTGTTCACTTGCAGATGCCTTACTTCCTGGCGTGCAGAGAATTTTGGAAAAAATGCCAAATCAAGATATTTTGCTTGAGGCTAGTGGAGTTGCAAACCCTAATAATATCGTTGAAGCGCTCGAAGATTTAAATGATATAGCTAAGGTCGGCTTAGTTATTTCAGTTAGTGATGCTAAATTATTATCTGAACATCTTGAATTTACTGAAAATAAGCTAAAGCTAAATCCAATTCAAAGTGCTCAAATTGAATTTGTCGATGTCGTAGTTTTAAATAAAATTGACCTAGTTGATGAAACTACATTGCAAAACATAAAACAAGCAATTCAAAATAAAAATAAAAATTGCTTGATTCTTAGCTCTTCCTTTGGTCGTATAAGCTTTGCGATGTTAGATAAAATTTGGGATAAGCTTCAATTAAAAAAGAAAAATATGCAAAAATCACTATTAAAGCCTTTTAATGCCCATGCAACACATAGTGATAATTCTGACAAGGCATATTCAAGCTTTACCATGTATTTCAATGATAAAAAGCAAGAAAAAGAGATAGAGGAATTGATTATAAATTCAAATGCAGTTCGTGCAAAGGGTATAGTTGCCATGGCAAATGGGAATTTTGTTGTGCAACATGCTTCTTCAATTACGAATTTAACGCCAACTTATTTTGAGCTTGATGAAAAGGATAATTACCTTGTCTTTATTGGTAATGAGTTAAACCGGGAATTTTTAGAGAAATACTCAAGCTAAACAAAAGTGGC
>CAYJPK010000009.1:5508-9304 GCA_964372035.1 uncultured Desulfovibrionaceae bacterium
AGCTAAACAAAAGTGGCAAAGCTAAACAAAAGTGGCAAAGCTAAACAAAAGTGGCTAAGCCACCACCACCACTACTACAAAAGGGATTTGTTATGGATTTTTTTGAACAAGGCGGATTTATGATGTATCCGCTACTGGCTTTATCGTTATTTGCCTGTACTATAATAATAGAGCGATTTTTGTTTTATTCATCTTTTAGCATGGCGGAAAATCCTGATGGTAAGGTTGATTATTCAAAATTAGAATTATCACAGCTAAAAGAAATAATTAATAAAAATAATTTTATTTCGCAAGCTAGATTTGAAGATTATAAAGCTTTATTATTGTCAGACTTGCAAGATAAGGGCAAGGAATCCTTACTTTATAATGAGGCTGATAATATATTAGCCAAGTGCGGGTTTGGTTTAAACATGTTGAATACTATCGTAAGAGTTGCGCCACTTATGGGTCTTTTAGGTACTGTTATTGGCATGATTGATACCTTTTCAACTCTTGCATATCAAGAAAGCGGTGTGGATATTGGATTATTAGCTGATGGTATTTGGCAAGCCTTAATAACAACAGCAACTGGGTTAGTAATTGCTATTTTTGCTCTTTTTCCATTTCAGTATTACGCAAATAAGAAAAAAAAGGTCGCTGAAAAGCTGGAAGCTTTAGCAAGAATCTCGCTTGCATATTCAGATGAGCAAGTCAGTTAGGTGCAATATGTTTAAATTATTAAAAAATAATGATGAAAGCGAATCGCTAGACATAACACCCTTGATAGATGTTGTTTTTATCTTGTTGATATTTTTCATTATTGCTTCTGCATTTGCTGTACGTGGTTTAGATATGAACGTGCCGGCTGCAAAGTCTTCACGCATAATTTCTGGACGCACGGTTGAAATTCGCCTTGATGAATTTGGAAATATCTTTGCTGAAAATGTGGCTCTTGATAAGGAGGAGTTAAAATATTTTATTCAAAAAACTTCGCACGGTTTTGTTGAGTTTCCAGGGCAAATGGTATTAAAAGCGCACCCAAAAGCACCCGCAGAATCACTTATTTATGTAGTTGATGAAGTAAAAAAACAGAGTGTTGAAAAAATTATTATTGCCACCTCTGACCCTAAAGATGATAAATAAAATCTTTAATCTAATATAAGGTATATTAAAATGACAAAGAATGAAAGAATGGGAACAGCCTTAGCAATAGCTTTTTTCTTGCATTTCTTGTTACTTATATCATCTTTTAATTATGATTTTAGCTCTGATTCTAATATTCCAAGTTCAATAGAACTTGAGCTTGAAACTTCAATGATTGAAAGTAGTTCTGAAAGTTCTTTGAATTTAGCTGAAGACGGATTAAGCGATGAAGAAAGGAAGATGCAAAATGAGCGAAGGCTTGCCATGCAAACTTTCATTAAAGAAATTCAAGCTGAAATTCATAGACATAGACTAAATCTTGGAAATAAAAAACTTATTGGCATTGCTTGGTATTATTTTCAAATAAAAAACGATTCTTCCTTCACAAATATTACGCTTGAAAAAAGCTCTGGCAATGCTCTTTTAGATAAAGATGCCAGAAATGCTATACAGCTAGCCTCAAAAAAAATTAAACGTCCAAAAATACTAGGCAATGACAGCCTAGGCATATTAATTCCGATAAAATATCAATATGCACTGCATTGATTGACAAGGATTAAAATTATTTTAAAAAATAAACATTAAAAATTCAGTTCATTTTAAAAAGTTGACAGGTATTTTTGTTGTGATATTATCAATTTCCTGTATTAATTTCAAATGACTTCGATTGACATATAAAAATTGGAAAAAAAATTGCTAAATAAAATATTTTCTTCGTTTACAACTTTAAATCGCATAATGCCACTTCTAAGCAAAGAGCTTCGGACAAAGTCGTATATTGCATTTGTAGTTATGTTTATACAAAGTTTGTTAGAGCTTTCTTTTCTACTCGCATTAACAAACATGGGACGCTCCTTAACAGATCCAACTGCTATAAGAGAAATGATGCCGTATTCCTTGGTGTTAGATTTATTGCCTAGCGTAGATCTTTGGACACAAGAAGGTTATAATTTACTGTTATTTTCTGGTATTATGGTTGTATTTGTAGCATTTGTTAAAAATCTTTTTGCTTATTTTGATGGGCGTTTAATTGCCTTTTTAAGTAATGATATTTCATTGTACATAGGCAATGAAATAATGAAACGCTTTCTATATAAAGACTATGCGTGGCACTTATCAAATGCAAGTCAAAGCATGTATCAGAATATGATTTGCCGAAACCTTCTAGCAAATATGCTTACCCATCTTTTAACACTGTACTCGACAGTGCTTACAATTGTCGTTTTATTTTTATGTTTATTTGGTAGTGAGCCGGTTTTGACAAGCCTTGTTGTTTTTCTAACTAGTGGTGTTGGTATTTATTTATATTATTTTATGCGGAAAAATGTAGATGTTTGCGGTACTCAAAGCGCAATTAGTGCTAGCGAGGAAACAAAAGCATTACTTTGCGCAACGAAGGGCATTCGTGAAGTTTTGATTTATGGACAACAGAAGTCTTTTTTAGATGCTTTTATTAATTCCGTTAAGACAAGTCGAAGTGCTAGAACCTTTATTAATATCGCACCAACTATGCCAACTTGGATTTTAGAGGTAGTTGGCTTTGCTGTAGTTATGCTTGCATTAGCTTATCTTATTTACTATGAGCATGCTGATATTGCAAGAATCTCGGCGGCAATGAGCCTTTTACTCTTAACAGCATGGCGTGTTCTTCCATATTGTAATCGTATAGTTAGTTTGCAAATAGTTGTTAGGTCAATGCAACCACAGGCTCTTCCTGTTTTAGCTTTGCTTGAAAGTTTAATTGCTGATGATAAAACTAATTATACTGAAGCCACAAAAGACTTCCAGTTTAAAAACTCTATGAAATTAAAAAACGTAACTTTTCGCTATCCTGATACTGAGCATGATGTTTTGCATGATATAAATTTAGAAATTCAGCAAGGCGAAACTGTAGGTATAATAGGTGCATCTGGTGGCGGAAAAAGTACCTTAGTTGCTATATTAAGTGGACTTTTGCCAGCAACTGGCGGAAAATTCATTGTTGATGGTAAAGAAGTAAGTAGAGAAGATGCTGCGGCACTTGCTAAACATGTTGGTTATGTTCCGCAAAATCCATTTTTATTTGCAGGTACTTTGGCAGAAAACATTGCTTTTAGTGAATGGGGCAAGGAATGGGACAAAGAACGTGTTTTAAATGCCTGTAAGCTTGCGTCCATTGACTTTGTTGAAAGCCACCCTGACGAACTTTTGCGCATGATTGGTGATAATGGCGCAGGATTATCTGGCGGACAAGCTCAACGTGTGTCGATTGCAAGGGCAATGTATCCAAATCCATCAATAATTATTTTTGATGAAGCGACAAGCGCACTTGATCAGCATAATGAAAAAATAATTCAAGAAACTATTGATAATTTAGCGCATAATGTGACTTGCATTATCATTGCGCATAGGTTAACTACTGTTGAAAAATGTGATAGGCTCATTTGGATTGAACAAGGCAAAGTTGTTATGCAAGGTGAAACAGATGAGATTTTAAATGCTTACAAGCAAACAGGTAGATTGAATTAATTACAATAGAAATATTTACTTACAAATTATAAATAAAAATGCAAGAAAAGTACAGTTTATGCGCTTTTTCTTGCATTTTTGTTAGTTTTTTAGGGATTAGATTTATTATATTATATTAGCTTGGGCAATGCTTCCATACGCAAAGCCGATACTTTTATTAATGCCT
>CAYJPK010000009.1:9404-42606 GCA_964372035.1 uncultured Desulfovibrionaceae bacterium
TAAGTGCTTCACCACTTTCAATCTGCTTAATAAGTTCATCTTTTTGCACAAACATAATTGATTTACTATATTAGCTTGGGCAATGCTTCCATACGCAAAGCCGATACTTTTATTAATGCCTTTAAAGGCATGGATTCTCACGCCAAGTTTCGCACTTGCTCGTTCCTCACAAGCTCAACTAGTGGCTCAGAATGACAGGCTTGAGATTTCGGTGTTGTCACTCTGAGGAGCGTTAGCGACGTGAGAGTCCATGTTTTTTCAATTTCGTTAAAGCCTTTATTCACTTCGTTCATGTTTAGCTAAGTGCTTCACCACTTTCAATCTGCTTAATAAGTTCATCTTTTTGCACAAACATTATATCAAGCAAATCTGTTGTAATGCCAAAACTTTCTGTTACGGTATTGAGTAAAGGGTGGCTACGTTCGACATGGTTCGCATAAGTAAAGCGCATACGTATATCGGCATCATTTGCAAGGTAAGTTTCAATGGCTTCTAGCGTAATTGGTGTTTCAAAGTCCTTTGTAAGTCCAGTAACTAAGATTAAAAATTCAGCCTTAGTCATCATTAAGCCTTTTGCCATTTCTGCCATTGTTGGTGGCTCTGGCGGTGGCGGTGGTGAACCTACCATACTTGGATTTTCTTTTGCCCACTTATCAATTTGTGCAAATTCTTCTTCCCACTCGCCAAAGTTAGGGCAATTATACGGCATGCCATTTTTATCAAATGTATAGCTACCATCATTATTTAAAATTAAATTCTCATATGACATTATGCAATCCTCCATGCAAATACAGAAAGCTTTGTTGCCCCCTCGATTATAATTGGCGTACCACCTGCGGCAAAACCACCTCGTGTCCCTATGTATGTACCATCTGCCCCAAAGCCGATAATAAAGTACATATATGTTCCACCAGTTGGAATACCGTAGCTATTACCACCTATTCCAACGCTATCTATATGCCCTATCATTTGTATATTTGTTGGTACTGGGGCTGGAATACGTTGGCTAAAAGCGGCACTACCAATGCCACTTAATGGGCTTATATTTAAAAGAGATACTGTGCCAGCACCACCACCATATAAGCGATTGATTATTAATGAAATATCATCAAAATTTGCCCGATTGCGTATGCCTTGGAAATATAAATAGTCGGCATCAGAATCCATTTTTAAAGCTAAAATATTTGAGGTTCTAAGTGTATCTGTTATTGTTGAACTACCTAAATTTAATGCACCTGTTAATGTACCACCTGTTAAAGCTAATTTATTCGCCGTTTGGTTTAAAGCATTTTGGGCTTTAGCATCAGCACTTTGGGCAGTTAGGCTTAGCTGGTTTACAGCTGATAATGTGTTTTGTTCAACTTGTGATAGCTCTTCTAAAATGCCTTCTTTTACAAAATCAACAACAGCTGCAACGGCTTTTTCTGTTGTGACATTTTTATCACTTGCTGATGCAACTAGCCCAATATTTTGAGTTAATTGAACTAAGCCAGCTGTTGTAGTTGTAGCGTACTGCGCACCTGCGGCTGATTTTTGTGCCTCTTCTGCCCAGTGTTTGGCAGAATTTTCGCTATTACTTGCACTTAGAGTGTTTTGTGCCACTTGAGCAGTATTTTGCGCAACTTCCACGGTGTTTTGTGCAACTTCATCTGCTCTTTGAACTGTTTCGCTATGTGCAGTAAAAATTTTTTGAGTAAATTCTTCTGGGCTAATGTCAGCACTTGTGTTTGTTTTAATGCTACGCTCAAGAGCCTCACGAAGTTGTTGACGCTCGGCAGTTGCTTGGTCAAGTTGAGTTTCTATTACTTCAGGGTCAAAGCGTGTTCCGCTAATCAAATCAACTTCTTGAATAAAGGGCATATTGCGCAAAATTGAAAGCTTATAGCCATTTGGAAGCGGAATGTTTACATCGTTTAAATTATGCAAATAGTTAACAGTTCCGCCATTTTCACTTAATTCAACGGAGTAGTTAGTAGTAGCTTTTTCATTGCCTAAATTATCAGTCACAAAAACTTGAAGCTGTTCTTTGTTCCATACTTTAAAATTAAACGGAAAAACAGTGCTTATACCATTGCCGAGAAAAACTGCTTTTGATAAATTATAGGCTAGGCTCATAATTTTATCCTTATTTTTGCAGTATTCATAATTTTTTTCATGTGTTCTCCTTTTGAGTTGAGATAGGTGAGATATGTTAAAAATGACTTTTTCAGCTTTGATTAAATGGGGGTAGGGCTTAGGCAAATAAAAAAATCATGGCTGTGAATAAAAATTTTATATCAAAAACAGTATAGCAATATATTGGCTAGTTTCAACTAGGACTAATCTGCATAGCGTAGAATTAAAAAATAGAATAAACTAAAAAACTGACACATTAATATCTCTAAACTTGACAATGTTTAAGTAATAAGATAAGTTATTATTTATTTTTTTGTGTAAAATATAAACTTAAGTGAGATTTTATAAATGAAAGTTGCAATTTTAGCTGGCGGACTTGGTACAAGGCTTGGCGAAGAAACTAGTGTACGTCCTAAGCCAATGGTTGGTGTTGGCGGACACCCGATTCTATGGCATATTATGAAAATTTATTCGCATTATGGCTTTAATGAGTTTGTTATTTTATGTGGTTATAAGCAAGAAGTTATTAAAGATTATTTCTTAAATTACTATTCAAATAACAGTGATGTTACTGTTGATTTGTCATGCAATACTACTGAAATTCATTATACACGTTCTGAGCCTTGGAAGGTTACAATGGCTTATACTGGTCGTGATACCATGACTGGTGGGCGTATTCGCAAAGCAAAACAGTATCTTGGTGATGCTCCTTTTATGTTGACTTATGGAGATGGTGTTGCAAATGTGGATATTAATGCTCTTATTGAAAGTCATAAAAAATCAGGCAAACTTGCTACTTTAACTGCTGTGCAACCTAGCGGACGTTTTGGTGCTTTAGATATTGAAGCTGATGGTGCAATTAGTCAATTCCAAGAAAAGCCACAAGGCGATGGCTCTTGGGTTAATGGTGGATTTTTTGTTTGCCAACCTGAAGTTTTTGATTATATTCCAGATGATGACAAAATGCCGTTTGAACAAGTTCCACTCCAAAATTTGGCACATGCAGGGCAATTAAACGCTTATCATCATACAGGATTTTGGCGCCCTATGGATATGCTAAAAGATAAGATTGATTTAAATGATATGTGGGCAGATAATGCTGCTCCTTGGAAGATTTGGAACGATTAATCTTTTTATTGATGTTTTTTTTGTGTAAAGCTTAATTTTTTTTGTTTGAAGTGGAGATGATATGGCTAAAATAAAACTTTCTGATTATGTGGCAAAAAGGCTTAAAGAGCATGGTGTTGACCATTTTTTTGTAATTAGTGGTGGTGGTGCTATGCACCTTAACGATAGTTTTGGTAAGTTTTTTTCATATACAGCACTTCATAACGAGCAAGCAATGGCTTATGCAGCAGAAGGTTATGCAAGGGTTAACCAAAGATTAGCCCTTGTAAATCCTACTTCAGGTCCTGGTGGACTCAACTGCTTATCAGGTCTTTTTGGTCAGTGGACAGACTCTGTCCCTGTTATTTATGTTTCTGGTCAGGTTAAGTTTGAAACAACTATGGCGTCTTGTCCAGAGATTCCTATTCGCCAACTCGGCTTTCAAGAAACAAATATTATTCAAACAGTTCAGCATATTACAAAATATTCCCACATGTTACGTGAGGCAAATGAAATAAAATATCATATTGATAGGGCTGTTTATGAGGCTACTACAGGTCGTATGGGTCCTGTTTGGCTCGATATTCCTATGGATTTGCAGGGTTGTTATATTGAAGAAGATGATTTAATTGAGTTTACTCCTCCACAAAAAGACAATTTTGATTTAAAAATAGATGAAGTTATTGAGCTTTTAAACAAGGCTGAAGCTCCACTTATTATTGCAGGTCATGGTATTCGTTTGTCAGGTGCAAAAGATGAGTTTTTACAGTTAGTTGAAAAGCTTAATATTCCTGTAATTACTTCATTAAATGGCTTTGATATTATTGATAATGAACACCCTAGCTTTATTTCAAGATATGGGGCATATGCTAACCGTGCTGGAACATTTGTGTTGCAAAATGCTGATGTTGTTTTAGCTCTAGGCGGTCGCCATAATTTATATCACACAAGCTATAACTGGAAAAGCTATGCTAAAAATGCAAAGCTAATTTCAGTTGATATTGACCAGGCTGAACTTGATAAGCCGACCTTAAACATTGCAGTAAAAGTTAAGGCAGATGTAAAAGAATTTATTAATGGTTTATTGCCTAGAGTTAGCGAAATTAAATGTGATGAGTGGAAAGTGTTTTGTAAGAAAATTAAAGATAAATTTCCACCGCTTACAGAAGCTCCACGCTCAGAGCATAACCCAATTGAGCCATATTATTTTATCAATACCCTTATTAAGCAATTTAAGGAAGATGAAGTTTCTATTAGCAGTAATGGTTCAACTTTCTTATTGCCATTTCAAGTTGGCGAAGTTAAGAAAAATCAACGCTTTATTTGGAATGCTGGTTGTGCCGCAATGGGCTTTGGCTTACCTGCATCAATTGGTGCTTGCGTTGCCAATGATAAAAAAAGCGTTGTTTGTATAGAGGGTGATGGCTCTTTAATGATGAATATTCAAGAGCTTGAAACAATAGTGCATAACAAACTGCCAATCAAATTATTTCTTTTAAATAATGGTGGTTATGTATCAATTCAGCAAACACACAGAAACTTTTTTGCAGGTCGCTTAACTGCTTGTTCAGAAAGCAGTGGCGTTAGCATGCCAGACTTTTATGAGGTGGCAAAAGCCTTTAAACTACACACAGTACGCATTGATAGCATTGACAACATAGAAGAAAAAATTAATGAAGTTCTAAATTATGATGGTGCAGTCTTCTGCGAAGTGATTTTAACAAAAGATTACTTCTTTTTGCCAAAATTAGCTTCAAAAGCTTTAGAAGATGGAACAATGGTTTCACCAAGCTTAGAAGATATGTTCCCATTTTTAGACAGAGAAGAATTTGACGATTGTTTCTTTAAAGAAAGCAACAAATAGTTCTGTAAAATTATAGGTATATCAATGCAAAAAAAACGTGGTGGAAAGTCTTTATCCAAAAACACTTGTGTGCTTTGTGGCAGTAATGATTTAGTTGAATACCCAGCCGAATTTGTACCATTTTTACAAGAAAGAATGTTTAATAATGTTAATCAAAAAACAGAATTAATTTCTTGTAAAAAATGTGACTTTGTGTACTCTTCGTATCGCCCAAGCCAAGATGAAATATCACGTTTTTATAGTGGGTATAGAGATGCTGAGTACCAAAAACAGCGTCAGAACTATGAGCCAGCTTATTCTAAAGAGTTTAATCAAAGCCTTGGCTTTTCAGCTTCAAATAAGAGCTTGCGTGAAAAAACGATAGCTGAGGTTGTTTATAATCATATTGCAGCGAAAGACGTTAAGCGTGTGCTTGATTTTGGTGGTGATGCTGGTCAATATATTCCTGATGCCTTGTCGAGTGCCAAAAAATATGTTTACGATATATCTGGCATACAGACAGTTGAGGGTGTTAAACTCATTACAAATAAAAGCGAGCTAGAAAAAACTGGCTATGATTTGGTTTTGTGTTGTCATGTTTTAGAGCACCTTTCAAATCCAATGGAGTCAGTGCAAGAGCTTATGCAAATGACTGCGCCAGAGGGTTATCTTTATATAGAAGTCCCATTAGAAGATAATTTTAAAAATTTAATTGCTGGAAATGAAACTAGTCATGTGCATGAGCATATAAATGCATATAGTACAAAAACATTTGAAAAACTTTTTGAGAATACTGGTTTTGAAATATTAGAAAATAAAGTAGTTGAAGTAAAGAATGACCATACCTTTTTAACTAATGTTATTTGTTGCTTAGTGCAAAACAAGGTGGCTCAACACGAATATCTCGTCAAGTACAAATCCAATCAAGTCGCATATTTAAAAGATAAACTTGATATTGTGATGATTACTTGGAATCGTCAAAAATATTTAAGTAAAATGCTTGACGGCGTATTTGCTGAAAATAGCCCTGTTAGAGAGTGTTCTGTTACGATTATTGACAATCACTCAACAGATGGGACTGCTGACTATATAAAATCTTTATCAGAAAAGCACCTAAACTTGAAGCATATCCGCAATAAGTATAATGTTGGTGGTGATCCAAACTTAGTCAAAGCACTTGAAGCTGTTGATAAGGATAAAAAATATTTTTGGATTTTAACTGATGATGATCGTTTAGACTGGACACATTGGAATGAGGTTCAAGAAGCAATTGTAAGTGATAAGTACGATATTTTTCATATAGGTAAATTATCAAGAATTGACGATGAAATTGCACCAAGCGAAATTAGAAAAACTGCTATCACCTTAAAAAGCCTAACTTGGATACCTGGAGCTTTTTATAGGACTTCATGGCTTGATAGTTCAGTCATTCAAACAGCACATTATTTAAGCTTATTCTTGTTTCCGATTTTGTCGATAGGTATTAAAATTATAAACAATCATGGCAATGTTTATTCTTTACCATATAATAAAAGCGTAGTGCGTCACCCTGATAGTTATTGGCTTGATAGTGCTAATGATTTATTTTATACAAGAGGCACAACCTTCAGTAAAATTCTTAGTAAACGCATAAGAATGAATTTTGAAAACGGTTTTCTGACTGCTCTTGGTTTTGTTAATGACCCTATGCTTAAGTTGCATTGCATTGATTTACTTGGAAATCATTTGGGCTATAATTTAACAGGCACGCTCAAAGAATACCTACCTTTTTCTTTACGAGCTAATAATCTAGATGGTCTGGTGCTTTTATATGAATCTAGCTCACCTAAGCTAAAAGAGGAAATAACTGCTATACTTGAAAATTATATCAAGGCGCTTAGGGCGCAAAGACAAATGACTGTTGAAATGAATAAAGATACAGTCGAGCATATTCCATTTAAGCCCTTGCTTAAAGAGCGTTTAAAACAAAAATTAAAAAAACTATTATAACGATTGTAAAAAGATAAAGTGGTGAAAGCATGTCAAAAAATGATACATTAGCTCAAAATAGTCTAGGAAGCTCACAAGAAAATATTCAAAAAAGATTTTTAGAGCAAAACCTTGATATTATTCTTATCAGCTCTGGTGATGATAAATTATTTTCTCAAGCATTAGAGGGCATATTTGCGAGCAATAGTCCGATAAAGAACTGTGATATCGTTATCTTAGATAATAGTGATTGTGGAAAAAACTTTGAACTTGTAAAAGAAAAATACAAAAGTCATAAAAATATTCGCTATAAAAAATCTTCGTATAGCCTAAGCCCTGAACTTTGTGCAATTAAAGCTGTTGAATATGCAAGTAAAAAATACTTTTGGATATTGACTGATGAAGAATGCGATTTTTGTTGGGATAGTTTTGATAAGGTTTATGAGGCATTAGAGCAAGGCAGTTACGATATTGTTAATGTTGGTCGAGTTTCAACCATGTATGAAGTTCTTGAGCCAAATGATTATGAAAAATTAGCCATAACCATTAAACACTTGACTTATTTATCTGCTGGAATATACAAAACTAAAATGATAGATAGTGATGTTATGCACAATATGTATTTTTTAAGCTCCTATCTTTTCCCTATTTTAGCTGTTGTTTGTGCTAGCTTAAATGAGGGCTGGAAAGTTTTTTCTCTTGCAAACCATGAAAGCCTTATTTCCTACAAGAATGAGTTTTTTGTTGATAAAGATTTTGTGATTAAAAATGGTGATGAAGCAGCGCCTAAGATTTTAGATAAGCGTCAACAAATTATTTTTGAAGTCGCTTTTGCAACTTGCACTGACCTATTAGTTGATAAAAATTTAAAAGAATACTGCGTTAGTATGATGAGTAGAAATAATGAACTTAGCTTTACTGGTGTTGTACGAAAAAATATTGTTAAAAACTTAAATCTTGGTTTATGGGATAACTTAACTACCTTATATAGTCATTGTAGTAACGACCAGAAAGATAGGTTCTATACACTATTATCAGAATATGTTGAAGAATTTTCTGGCTCTGTTTTAGTTAAAACGATTAGACCAAAACAAGAAGCGAGTGCGCATATTCCTTTTAAGCCATTAGTTAAAAATGCTATTAAGCGTAAGCTCCTAAGTTTTCTTAGAATCAAATATTAATTGATGGCAAAAAAATATATAATTGTTGCTCCGCCATTTGGCAAATCAAATGGAGTGAGAGCCCTTTATAATTTAGCAAAAGCTCTTAAAGATAAGGGCTTTGAAGCATATATTTATACTAAGGGCTTACAATATAGTGGCTATAAATATATTAATAAAATAACGAATGAAAATCGTGAAAATGATATTGTAATTTATCCTGAAACAACTTATTTTAACCCTCTTCGTTTTAAAAATGTTGTTAGGTGGGTATTATATTATCCAGGCATTTTAGCTGGTACAAAAAAATATCACCATTCTGAAACGATTTTTACATGGTTAGATATCTATTATAAAAATGTGCCAGAGCTGCGCTTGCCCTTTATTGATGAAGACTTATTTTTTAAAGATGACACCGTAAAAACGCATGATAGTTATTTTGTACATAAGGGTGGGCAGTTTGGCGAGCTTGAAGCAATCAAAGATGCCGTTCGCATTGATATGAATTTTCCAAGCACTCGGCAAGAATTAGCAAAATTGTTGCGTTCGACTAAGATTTTTTATTCTTTTGATGCAAATACAGCTATGCTAGAAGAAGCTGCACTGTGTGGTGCAAAAACTATGATTATAACTAATGATGGCATTGTAGAGTATAAAGCACATTATGCAGAAATGTTTGTAAAAGAGAACTGCAACGCCTTTTTAGAAAAATTTATAGAGATTACACAAGCGCTTGATTATAAGGGTGAAATTGAAAACTACCCTCTAGGGTATAATTTAAGAGAAAAATACTTAAATCTTCGCACTATAGTTGGGAAAATACTTAGAATAATTGGCTTGAAAAAGTAGGGATAGAAAATGTATAATAATATTTATAAAAATAAGAAAGTTTTTTTAACTGGGCATACTGGTTTTAAAGGTGCTTGGCTTGCTCTTTGGCTTAAAAGCTTAGGCGCAGAAGTATTTGGTTATTCACTTGCTCCAAATACTGAACCAGCTCTTTTTGATATTGCAAATTTGGCTAGTCAGATGCAGAGCGTTTTTGCCGATATTCGTGATAAAGAAACTCTTGAAAAGCACATGAACGAATTCAAGCCTGAAATAGTTTTTCATTTGGCTGCTCAACCGCTTGTGCGTCTTTCGTACCATGAACCAGTAATGACTTATGAAACAAATGTTATGGGTTCATTAAATGTTTTAGAAGCGGCAAGAAAATGCGAGAGCGTAAAAGCATTTGTTAACGTAACTACCGATAAGTGTTATGAAAATAAGGAAGTAGAGCGTGGCTACCGTGAAGATGAGCCAATGGGCGGATATGATATGTATTCTTCCTCAAAAGCTTGTGTTGAGATCTTATCTTCCTCATATCGTCGTTCATTTTTGCAAGGCGAGCTTGGCTTTGCACTTGGCACTGCTCGTGCAGGTAATGTTATTGGTGGTGGTGATTGGGCGCTTGATAGGCTAGTGCCTGATTGCATTAGATTTATAAATAATAATGAGAAAATCACTATTAGAAATCCAATAGCTGTTCGCCCATGGCAACATGTGTTAGAACCATTATCAGGCTATTTACTTCTTGGGCAAAGATTGCTTGAAGATGGTAAGAAATACGCTGATAGCTTTAACCTTGGTCCAAACGAAGAGGGCGTGTTAAAGGTTGCCGAAGTTTCTAAAATGATTACAGAATTTTACGGCAGAGGTGAAGTTGTTGTTGAAAGTGGTGACGGACTTCATGAAGCTGGGCTTTTAATGCTAAATATCGACAAAGCAAAAGAAATATTAGGTTGGTATCCAACTTATACTACTGATAAAGCAATTGAAAAAACAGTTGCATGGTACAAAGAATTTTATGATAATGCAGGTGATATGTATAGCTACACAATGTCACAAATTAAAGACTTTGAAGGGGAAATAAAGTGGAGTTAGAATTAAGAGAAAAAGTTAAAGAAGCAGCACGAGAATATTTTAAACAAGTGCATGGCAAAGAAAAAGAATTTAAATATATTCCACCATCAGGCAAACTTCTTGATGAAGATGATTTATGTGGCTTGATTGATGCTTCTCTTGATATGTGGCTTACTGCTGGCAGATTTAATGATGATTTTGAAAAAGAATTTGCCAACTTCATTGGTGTGAAATACGCACTTTCAACCAATTCAGGGTCAAGCGCAAACTTATTAGCCTTATCTGCTTTAACCTCGCATAAATTAGGCGATAGACAATTAGTAAAAGGCGATGAAGTAATCACCGTTGCAGCTGGCTTTCCAACTACAATTAACCCAATCATTCAGCAGGGTTTAGTGCCTGTTTTTGTTGATTGTGAAATTGAAACTTACAATATCGAAGTTTCTAAAATCGAAGCAGCAATCACTCCAAAAACAAAAGCTATCATGATTGCGCATACTCTTGGTTCAACTTTTGACTTAGAAAATATTGTAGCGATTTGTGAAAAGCATAATTTATGGTTGATTGAAGATTCTTGCGATGCGCTCGGTGCTGAATACAAGGGCAAAAAAGTTGGTTCAATTGGGCACATTGGTACATATAGCTTCTATCCTGCTCACCACATGACAATGGGTGAGGGTGGTGCTGTTGTAACAAACGACGACAAGCTTTATAGAATTATTATGTCCTTTAGAGATTGGGGACGTGATTGCTGGTGTCCTCCTGGAAAAGACGATACTTGTCGTAACAGATTTAATATGCAGTTAGGCAACTTACCATTTGGATATGACCATAAATACACATATTCTCACATTGGTTTTAACCTTAAAATTACTGATTGGCAGGCTGCAATTGGTCTTTCACAGCTTAAAAAATTACCTAGCTTTATTGAAAAAAGAACAAATAATGCAAATTATCTTTTATCAAAGCTTGATGGTTTAAAAGATTATTTACAATTGCCAACTGTTCCTGCTGATGTTAAGCCATCATGGTTTGGCTTTTTGATTTCAGTTAAGCCAAATATGCCGTTTACAAAGCAAGAGCTTGTTGAGTATTTAGAAGATAATGGCATTGGTACACGTCAACTTTTTGCAGGTAATGTGCTAAGACAACCGATGATGGTTGATAATAATATTGAGCTTCGCATTAATGATTCTGAGCTTTTAGTTTCATCAGAATTAACAGAAGAACATTATGCAATGCTTCCTAACACCGATTATATTATGAATAATACTTTTTGGGTTGGTGTAATGCCATCTATTGGTGAAAAAGAATTAGACAGAACTGCGAATTGCATTAGCGAATTTATTAAGAAAAAAGTTTAAATTGGCTTAGTTCTTAGTGAACATGACTAAGATTAAAAAAGCTCTTTAGCTAAGTATAGCAAGATATAATAACTTGCCTTATTAGTTAAAGGGCTTTTTTGTTTATTGAACCATGAAATTTTTAGTATTATTTTTAGTATTAAAAACTATTAACAAGTCGTAACTATTTTTGTGTGGCAATAGCTTTAGCTTGACACTTAGTATTCTATCCTGTAAATTTATCGTAATATTTTGTGTATTAAAAATGTTGACAAGTTGTGACTATTTTTGTCTAACTTGCAAGTGACTTTACTTATAAAAGGTAGTTGTATGGCAGTTGCTAATTCAAAATCAGAGCAAGTTCAATATCTAAAAAATAATCTTGATATTTTGATTATAACGTGGAATAGACAGGCTTATTTATCGAGAATGTTAGCTAGTATTTTTGATAAAGATAGCCCAATTTGCGAATGTTCTATCACAGTTATAGACAATCATTCAACTGACGGTACTGCTGACTATTTGAAATCCATGCAAGAAAAACACCCAAACCTTAAGCATATTCGCAATAAATACAATATTGGTGGCGATCCAAATCTTTTGAAAGCTCTTGAAACAGTTGATACAACAAAAAAATATTTTTGGGTTCTGGCTGATGATGATATATTAGACTGGACACACTGGCAAAATGTGCAAACAGCACTTGAAAGTGATGAATATGATGTTTTAGTTGTTGGGAAATTAAATAGAATTGACGATGAGCCAAGCCTTGATGAAAATAAAAATAAGGCGATGCTATTTAAACACTTATCTTGGATTCCTGCTGGGATTTATAAAAGCAAAAATTTAAATTCTAATTTAATTGAAAATGCTTATGGAATGACCTTGTTTTTATTTCCAATACTATCAATTTGTGCTCAAGTGCTAAATAACAATGGAAAAATTTTCTCGATTGATTATAAAGAAACAATTGTTGTTTGGGCTGATCCTTATTATTTTGATGTTGCAAATGACCAAAGCTATAGTCGTGGAACTCGTAAAAGCCACTTATTGCCTAAGCGTTCGAGCATGGTTTATGAAACAGCAATGGCTTCAGTGATTGGCATAATTGAAAACCATGAAATACGAAAATATTTAATGGACTTAGTTGGAAATCATAACGGGCAAACATTTGGTGGAGTGCTAAAATGGTATATTCCACATATGTTACACCTAGGCGCATATGATGAACTTTTGACTTTTTACAAAGCATGTAATGAACAGCAAAAAAAAGATTTCAGTGCCATGTTTGCAAAATATATGAACGAACGGGAATTTTTAAGGCTTCAACATGATAAAAAGTGTAAATCAATGCTTAATTTTCCTTTAAAAGTGTTTTTTTGTAATTTGCTTTGGCGTGTTGTTGCTAGGGCTTTTAAAATGTAATTTTTTTTAGAAATATTTGCTGTAAGATACGGATAATAAATGGATAATTTAGATTTGCGAGGTAATGAATGTCATCAAGTATAGAAACTAATCAAATGCAATTTTCAGATAGTGATTTGAGTTTTTTAGCGTCAAACCTTGAAATTATTTTAGTTAGTTATAATTGTTTTTCTAGGCTTGAAGATTTGGTTTCAATGCTTTTAAACGAAAATAGCCCTGTGAAAAATTGTTCAATCACTATTTTGGACAATGGCTCAACTGATGTGCAGTATAAAAACTTAGAAAATACTTTTGCTAAACACAATAATATTTCGTATAGTAGAAATAAATATCATGTTGCGAATGATAATTGCGTGACGAGAATTTTTGAGTTAGCTGAAAAAAAATATTTTTGGGCTTTGACTGATGATATGTATGAGCTAAACTGGTCAAATTGGGCTAATATTCAACAAGCTTTAGTTTCAGATGACTATGATATTATTAATCTTGGAAGAATTAGCACCCTTCTTGATAGAATTGATGCGAGTAGTAATCAAAAACTTTCAACAACAATGAAGCAACTTTGCTATTTAAGTTCTGGGATTTACAGGAATTCTTGCATTAATTCTGAAGTAATTCATAATGCTTATTTTTTAACTGTTTATTTATTTCCAATTTTATCATTAATTTGTTCTGTTATAAATAATGGCGGAAAGATTTTTAATGTTGAAAATAGTGAAAGTGTAGTTGAATATAAAGATTCATATTTTCTTAGTCTTAATGAATTAAATCAAGATATTGTAAACACAGATGAAATTCTTGATAAGCGCTCACAAATGATTGCTGAAACTGCTTGGGCAACTTGCACTAGCTTATTGCATGATGATGAACTTAGACAAACTTGCATGCAAGCCTTATGCTTTAAAAATGAAAATACTTTTGCAGGTACAATTAGGAATAAGCTTGTTAACAATGTTAACTTAGGCTTGTGGGAAAATTTAACCACAATTTATCATCTAAGTAACGAAGAACAAAAAGATAAGTTTTATATAATGCTTAAAGAGTATATTGATGGCTATAAGGCGCATGCGACTGAACAAAAAGATAATATTGATATTAATTTTAAGGCTACTATAAAACGAGAAATCAAACGCAAAATATTAAATTTCTTGAGAATTAAATATTAAAATAGGGTATGGAAATGTTAAAAACACTTTTAATTACAGGCTCCGGTGGCTTTGTTGGCAAAAATCTTAAAAAATATTTTGATGGTAAGTATAACTTGCTATTGCCAAGAAGCTATGAGCTTGATTTAATAGATAAAAAAGCAGTTGATGATTATTTTAGCGCAAACAGTATTGATGCAATCGTGCATTGTGGTTCTGTTGGTGGTGTGCGTGATGCAAATGATAGAGATACTACTATAGAAGACAATCTAGCTATGGTTGAAAATTTGCTAAGTGCAAAAAATAAAGACGTTAAACTTGTTCTGTTTGGTTCTGGTGCAATGTATGACCGCACACGTCAGCTTAAAAAAGTTGATGAAGCTGAGATTGGTAAATTTATACCAAGCGAACTATATGGACTTTCAAAAGTTGAAATTGCAAATAAAGTCAAAGACAGGACTGATTGTGTTTGTCTAAATATTTTTGCATGTTATGGCTATGATGAAAAGGAAACTCGCTTTCCTAGTGATGCTATAATTAATAATTTAAATAAGCGTGATATTGTTATAAATCGCAATGTTGTTTTTGACTATTTATTTGTTGAAGATATGCAAAAAATAGTAGAATATGTACTTGAAAATAAAGTAGAAAACAATATTTTAAATATTACACCAAGTAAGTCAATTTCACTTTATGAAATAGCTGAAATTGTTAATGAAAACTCTGATTTTAAATCACAGATTATTGTTAAAGATGAAAATCTTGGTAACGAATACACAGGCTCAAATATAAGACTTTTAAACGAATTTAAAAATTTAACTTTTACATCATACAAAGATGGGCTTAAAAAGCTACGTGATTATATTTCTACAAGTGCAAAATAAGTTACGTTAAAATTAAAATAAGGTATTACATGTTCGATTTATTAAATAAAATATTAATTAAGCTCTGTGGAGTTGTTGATGATGCTCCAGCAGAAAATAATAAATTTTATATTTGGCTTGACCAGTATGCAAGAAAGCAATTTGATAAACACAATCAAAATATATACAGTAAAACGCAAGAAAAGTATTTAAGAAAGAATTGTTATCTCTATACTCCTGACGATATAGATATTTTTATCACTACCTATAATAGGGCTGATTATATTGGTAAAAGCATTGAATCTGTTTTAGACCAGACAGCAGGGGTAAAGTCGCTAACTGTTTTGGACAATAATAGTACAGATAATACAGAAGAAGTTGTTAAGGCTTATGCACAGCGTGGTGTTAAATATGTTAAGACAGAGGGCTTTTTAGGTAATATTCGTAAAGCTCGTGAGCTTGCAACTCGTGAATATTGTATGCTTTTCCATGATGACGACTTGCTTCACCCGCAATATATCGAAAGAGCCCTCGCTCTCATTACAAAATATGAAGATGTTTCCTTAGTTTGCTCACGTCACACAGAATTTTTTAATGATAATCCTGTTAGCTTTAACCCAACGCTTTATGATAGGCATTATTTATTTCCAAGTGAAGCGGCATTTGCAGAGCATATGTATTTTATTGAATGTATGCACTATGCCACAACTATTTACCGTACAAAAGATTATTTAGAAGCTGAAATTGAGTATGATAGATTTTCTAAATTTTGCGACTGGCCACTTATGGTTAGTGTTGCCGGAAAGGGAAATTCTATCTTAGTTGATGATGTAAATTCTTTATTCTATAGACGCCATGACGGACAAGACACTTGGACATATACAAATATGCCGAGCATTAAGCAGATTGTTAATTGGGATAAAATGTTCTATGACGCTATTAAATTTAATAATTTCTTCAGCTTAGCAAAAAGATATTTTAATTTTAAGGCATGTTGCTTTGCACGTGGTAAATATGAATTATTTTTATCACCAGATTTTAGAAAAGAAAACCCTATTTCTTGTCTTAATGAAGAAGCAAAGAATCAGGGAATAAACTTTCTTGAACCTGAAAAGGCAACATTTTTAGATAAGCTCACTTTTCGTGTGGTTTTTCAATGGTTAGCAACTAAATACTATGATAAAATTTAGTTGCGCAAAGCATAGATTTAAGAAAAACTAAAAACAGGTAATAATAGATGATAATTAGGTCAAAGGCTCCACTTCGTTTAGGTTTTGCTGGCGGTGGAACAGACATTTATGCGTATGCTTCGCAATTTGGTGGTGCTATTTTAAATGCTACGATTTCAATGTATGCTCATGTTTCAATTCAGCCATTAGCAGGAGATGTAATTGAGTTTGAATCTCCTGATAGAAATATGTCAACTAGTATTGCTTTAAGTGATAAGCTAGATATTTTAGATGATTATCAACTGCATTGCGGTGTATATAATCGCCTTGTACGAGATTATAATATCCCACAAACTGCCTTTAAAATGACAAGCTTTGTTGATGCCCCTCCTGGCTCTGGTTTAGGTTCTAGTTCAACCTTGGTTGTTGCAATGTTATCCGCCTTTTGTGCGTGGCATCATTTGCCACTTGGTGAGTATGAGATTGCGCAACTTGCGTATGAGATTGAGCGTAATGACTTAAATTTGGCAGGTGGTAAGCAGGATCAATTTGTAGCAACCTTTGGTGGTTTTAACTTTATGGAGTTTAACAAGGACGGTAGCGTGCTTGTTAACCCTCTTCGCATTTCAAGCGCTCTTGCGAACGAGCTTGAATATCGTTGTTTGCTACTTCACACTAAAACAAGCCGACATTCTGCGCAAATCATTAATGAACAAATAGCGTCGGTAACAAAAGATGGTTCTAACAAAATTGACGCTTTACACAAGGTGAAAGAGAGTGCATATATTATTAAAAATGCGCTACTTATGGGTAAATTTAAGGAGCTTGGTCAAGCTTTGCATGAATCGTGGCTACAGAAAAAAAGTACTGCAAAAAATATCTCAAATAATAATATTGATAGCATATATGAAACAGCCTTAAAAGCTGGAGCTATTGGCGGTAAGATTTCAGGAGCTGGCGGTGGTGGCTATATGTTTTTAATTTGTGAGCATGATAAAAGGCATGAAGTTATTAATGCTGTTAAACATATGGCAGATGTAATCCCGTTTAATTTCACTAAGAGTGGAACAGTTTCATGGCGCACAAAAATTGGTAAATAAGAAATGGAAAACACAAGACAAATTACAACAGCAATTATTCTAGCCGGAGGGCGTGGAACCCGCCTTGGCGTACTAACAGATGATACTCCAAAGCCACTTTTAGACGTTTCTGGCAAGCCATTTATAAGCTATCTTATTGAAAACCTGATAGCGCAAGGCATTAGAAAAATTATACTGTCAGTTGGATATAAGGCTGAAAAATTTAAAGAATTTTTGCTAGAAAATGATTTTGATGGTGTAAGCTTAGAGTGCGTTGAAGAGCAAAGTCCACTTGGAACTGGTGGCGCAGTTAGTTTTAGTGCTAGTGAGCTAGAGGAAGCTTTTTTTGTATTAAATGGCGATACTATTTTTGATTGCAATTTGCATGAGTTAGCAGAGCTAGTTTTTAGTGAAAATGCTATGGCAGGTCTTGCACTTAGAACGGTTGATAATGCTGGTCATTATGGCAAGGTAGAGTTAGATGGTAAATATATTTCAGCATTTAAAGAAAAAGACTCAACAGAAGCTGGATTGATTAATGGTGGTGTGTACGTTTTAACTAAAGATGTGCTTAAAGTGCTACCTGCTGGTGTTAGTTCGCTTGAAAATGATTTATTTCCAAAGTTAGCTATGCAGAAGAAGCTAGTTGCGACTGTTAACGAAGTTTTTTTCATAGACATGGGACTTCCAGAAACTTATAAGGCTAGTCAAGAGTTATTGCCAAAGTGGGAAAAAGCTAGCTTTTGCCCAACAGTAATTTTTGATAGAGATGGCACATTAATCGTTGAAAAAAATTATTTGCATGATCCAGAACAAGTCGAAATATTGCCAACAGTTGTTGAGGGATTAAGTTTACTTCAAAAAGCAGGCTACAGAATTTTAATTGCAACAAATCAAGCTGGAATAGGGCGTGGATACTATAAGCTTGAGGATATGCAGGCTGTTAATGAGCGAATAGAGCAAATTCTTGCAAAGGATAATATTAAAATTGACGCCATATATTATTGCCCGCATGCACCAAATGAAGACTGTGAATGTCGCAAACCAAACCAAGGCATGATAGCGCAAATGCGAGAAAGATTTAAGATAAGTCCTAAAAATTCTTTTGTGATTGGTGATAAGGATTGTGATGTATTGCTTGGTCAATATGGCGGAATGAAGGGTATTTTAGTGCGAACTGGTTATGGGTGCGAAGCTGAAAAAGATGAAAACTTAATGCCAGATTTTGTAGCCGATAATTTACTTGAAGTAGCAAAGTGGATTTTACAAAATAAATAAGAAGAAATAATATGCAATATACACTTACAGAATTAATACATCGTTTTCCAGTATTAAAATCATTGGAAAATGAAATAAAGTCAGCCCATGATGCTTTGGTACAGTGTTACAAAAGTGGTAATAAAATTCTTTTATGTGGCAATGGTGGGAGTGCGGCAGATGCAGAGCATATTTGTGGTGAGCTAATGAAGGGATTTTTGTTGCCACGAGAGTTAACAAATAATCAAGTGGGTGATTTTGCAAACGCATATGGTGAAGAGGGGCTTAAGCTTGCTAAAGGTTTGCAACAAGCTATTCCAGCCATCTCACTTGTTAGCGGTGTTGCTCTTCCGACAGCCTATGCAAATGATATGGAGCCACAAAATGTATTCGCACAGCAAGTTTTAGGTCTTGGCAATAAAGGTGATGTTCTTTTTGCAATTAGCACTTCCGGTAATTCACAAAATGTAATTAATGCAATGCAGGTAGCTCGGGTTAAGGGTTTAAAATGTATTGCTTTAACTGGTAAAGGTGGCGGGAAAATGGCAGCTCTTTGTGATATATTGCTTGATGTGCCAAGTTCTTGCACTCCTGAAATTCAAGAATTACATTTGCCCTTATACCATACGCTATGTGCAATGTTAGAAGCTGAAATTTTTGGGATAAGTTCTTAATATTTTCTTTGCAACCGTAAAAATGGCAAAATTATGAAAAAAATATCCATCTGCACCTCATGTTATAATGAAGAGGGTAATATCACAGAGCTTTATGAGCGTTTAACTGTTGTAATGCAAAATTTTAAGCAATATGATTATGAAATTATTATTGCTGATAATGCTTCGACAGATAACACAAAAAATGAAATACGTAAAATTTGTGAAAAAGATCAACATGTAAAGGCTATTTTTAATATTCGTAATTTTGGGCATGAGCGCTCACCGCACAATGCGCTAAAGCGAGCATGTGGCGATGCTGTTATTTCGATGTGTTCAGATTTAGAAGATGTACCAGAGTTAGTAGCAGACTTTATTACAGAATGGGAAAAGGGTAATAAGGTTGTTTTAGCAATTCGTAAATCTTCTCAGGAAAGTGGGATATATCCTTTTTTACGCAAGAGCTATTATAAATTCATTCAATCAATTGCAGATACAACGCAAATTCCAAATTTCACAGGCTTTGGACTATACGATAGAACTGTAATTGATGCAATTTTTGCCTTGCCAGATCCTCTACCTTATTTTAGAGGGCTTATTCCTGAACTTGGTTATAACTATGTAGTCGTTCCCTTTGATAAGCCTTATAGAAAGCGTGGAATTACAAAGGGTTCTCTCTTTATTTATTTTGATACTGCAATGCGTGGTATGGTAAATAGCACCAGAACACCACTTAGAATTGCAACTGTAATTGGGCTTTTATGTGGTGCGCTTAGTCTTGCACTTGGTTTTTATTACCTTATAATGAAATTATTATTTTGGAATACCTTTCAAGCTGGGATTGCGCCAATAATGGTCATGTTTTTCTTTTTCTTTTCGATATTATTTGGACTACTTGGAATACTTGGAGAATATATCGGCTTGCTTGTGAGCTATCATGTTAGACGCCCACTAGTTATTGAAGAAGAATTAATTAATTTTGATGAAAACAAATAAACTTTATGCTGTGTGCTAGTCAAATCAAAAAAGTATTAAGATGAAAAGCCTCATTCAAAAATTAATGAATAACTTAGAGTTTCGCTTTATTTTTATTGGAGGCTTAAATACAGTTATTGGATATTTAGTTTCAATTGCAATCTATGAGGCTTTAGCAAAACATTTAGAACTTATAATCATCACAATAATAAACGCAATCGTTACTATTACAATTTCATTTTATATGCAACGTACTTTTGTTTTCAAAAGCAATGCACCGTGGTTTAAAGAGTACTTAAAAATGTATTTTGTTAATGCTATTTCAATTTTTGCAAATATATTTTTAATCTGGCTAACTGTTGATATTTTTGCTGTAAAATTTTGGTTAGCACAAGCAATTATTACTTTTTTGCTAACTATTTATATGTATTTTGCCCATAAGTATTTTACATTTAAAAGTAAAAAAATATAAAAAAATCTGCAAAAATAAAGTATTAATGCAGATTTTATTTGTTTAGTCTAAGTTTAAATCTAAATTCTTGTCTTTATAAACAACTAAGCCATTTTTATCTGATATTTTAACAAGACTACTATTTTCATCAAGCATTTTTAGCAATTTGTCAGGCTCTTTCTCAGGGTGAGAATTAATCCCAGGAGCAACAAATAAAATTGAATTTGTAAAATCGTGGTTAGCTGTATCTCTCGATAGGTGATGCTTGTGTTTGCGCATAGATAGGTGCGACCCAATTCCAGATGTAGAATAAACTCTAATCTCTTTATCTATATCTTTGTATTTATCAATTTCATTATTTAAGCTAATAATATGCTCAGGAAAATTCATCTTAAAGAGCAAGTTAATAGGGTTTTTTGCACTAGTTGAAAATGCAAAAACAATTAAGCCAAGGGCAAGAATTTTCTTTGTACGCTCTGAAAAGTTGCAAAATAATTTATGATTAGAAATATAATAAAGCCCGTGAGCAGATGCAACTATAAGAAACATCAATGGCAAGTCTTGATAGTGGTGATAAAACTGATACATAGAAGGTCTGTTAGACACTAATCCAATACCAAGAACTGGCATAGCACAAAGGGCAGCCTTAAAAGCACGAAGTCCAAAAAATGGTAAAAAATAACTGTAAAAGGCAAAGCGCAATAGAAATCTAGCCTTGTCATATAAGTCTTCAAATGGGCTGATATTTCCTCTAAAAATATAACCATACTGTGTATTTAAATATGGTATGACAAGTTTGACCATAGTAAAAAAGTATATGGTTGAGCTAGCGCATAGCGCAAGTCCAAAGCGTAAATTATTTGTTAGTAATATTGCATACATGCCAATGCCAAATACAGCTACAGAGGCTCTTTCTTGGGCGCAGGCGAGCATGATACTCCAAAGTAAAGCCCAAGATAAAGCCTTACGATGTAACGCTATAATTGCACATAATACAAGTGGCATTGCAAGGCTTGTTTGGTGTCCTTGATAGTCTATAACACCAGAAAGGGCTTTGCTAAAAATCAAGCAAAAAATAAGCACAAAGGCATAGGGCAAATAAGCATATTTTGAGCTATTTTTGTTTAAACTATCTTGCCAAATTTCTTTTGTTAAAACTGGTATTAAAAATAAAGCTAAGCCACATGAAAGGGACTGTAAAACACTAAAAGTATACATTGACGGAAAGACTTTAAATATAGGTGCAAATAGCGCCATTAAAAGAGCCATATGGTCGGCAAGGAAAAAAGAAGCTGAAAAACCACGCCCTAGTGAAATATACCAACCATTACCATTTGCAATATTCCAAAAAACATTTGAGTATAAGCCATAATCCCAATCATTTGCACGAAAGGTGTAAACATCATAAATGCCAACCATAACAACAATAGCGGTTAAGATAGCAGGTAAAAAATAGTGTGTTACATAAAAAAGTTTAGGTTTTTCTAAGGCCAGCAATTTATTTTAACTCCTTGTGCAGGTAAATAGCGTTTTGCTATAAAGTAAATTATTAATAAAGTATTAATAATTTTATAAGTTTTTCAAATACCACTCAATGGTTTTAACGATACCAGTATCAAAATTCTCATCAGCCTGCCATTTAAGCTCAGCTTCAATCTTTGTAGCATCTATAGCATAGCGTAAATCATGCCCAGCTCTGTCAGTAACAAAGGTGATTAAATCAGCATATGAACCATTTTCACGTGGACGCATTTCATCTAAAATTGCACAAATTGTATTTACTATTTGCATATTTGTGCGTTCATTACGACCGCCAACATTATAAGTTTCACCACTAATTCCAGTATGATAAACTAAATCAATTGCCTTGCAGTGATCAAGCACATAGAGCCAGTCACGCACATTTTCACCCTTGCCATAAATCGGAATAGGCAGTGCGTTAATGCAGTTATAAATAATTTTAGGAATAAGCTTTTCTTTATGCTGTTTAGGTCCATAATTATTTGAGCAATTTGATGTGGTTACATTCATACCATATGTGTGATGATAAGCTCTAACTAAAAAGTCAGAACTTGCCTTTGAGGCTGAATAAGGTGAATTTGGTGCATAAGGCGTGCTTTCTTCAAAAAGTCCAGTTTCACCAAGTGTACCATAAACTTCATCAGTAGAAATATGATGAAAACGGCAATCTTCATAGCCTTGTTTTGCTTTATTTGGTGCATCAAACCACGCATTTCTAGCAATATCTAACAGGGTAAAAGTTCCCATGACATTAGTTTCAATAAAGGCTTTAGGTCCAGTAATTGAATTATCAACATGGCTTTCAGCTGCAAAATGAATAACACCACGAATATCATGCTCTTTAAATAATTTCTCAACTAAATCTTTATCACAAATATCACCCTTAACGAAAAGCACATTTTCCATGCTTTCACATTCTGTTAAATTTGCTAAATCACCAGCATAAGTTAATTTATCGAGGTTAATTACCTTATAATCACTATATTTTTGCGCAAAATATGGAACGAAGTTAGCGCCAATAAATCCAGCGCCACCAGTAACTAAAATTGATTTAGACATTGCTTTAAACTCTCCTTCCAATGCGGAATTACAATATTAAATTCTTCTTTTAAACTTGATTTATCAAGCACGCTGTAAAATGGACGTGTTGCCTTAGTAGGGTATCTTTCAGATGGGATAGGGCTTATTTCACATGTTATATTAGACTGTTGCATGATTTCTATTGCAAAATCATACCAAGAGCAAACACCTTCGTTAGTATAATGATAAACAGCCTTTTGTTCATCTTTAATCTGTGGCAAAATTTGCACAATTGCACTTGCTAAATCAAAGGCATAAGTAGGCGAGCCAATTTGATCAGCCACAACATTAAGCGCATCACGTTCGCTTCCAAGCTTTCTCATGGTTTTAACAAAATTGCTACCAAAGCTAGAATAGACCCAAGCGGTGCGAATGATTATAGCTGTTTGTGCACATTCCATCACTTCAATTTCGCCCTCAAGCTTTGTCTTGCCATAAACGCTAGCAGGGATAGCAATATCCTTTGGTTTATAAGGCTTATGGTTTTTACCATCAAAAACATAATCTGTTGAGATATGTATAAGTTTTGCGCCTGTTTGTGCAAGATACTTTGGAGCAAGTGCATTTACCTTATGGCATAATTCTGCATCATCTTCAGCCTTATCAACTGCGGTATAGGCAGCACAATTTATGATAGTATCAATTTTATTTTCTTTAACAAAGTCATTAATAGAAGCAGGATTTGTTATATCTAGCTCTTCAATGTCGGTAAAAATAGCAGATGGAAGAAGTTTTCTTAATTCTGAACCTAATTGACCATTAGCACCCGTAACTAATAACATTTGCAAAGTCTCCTAGTATTTTATCTTTATCAGAAATTATAGCCTTGTCAGCTGGTATTTTCCAGTCAATATTAAGCGCCATATCATCAAATTTAACACCAATTTCAGAGTTTTTATTATAAAGATTATCACATTTATAAGCAAAAATAGCAGTTTCGCTTAAAACTGAAAAACCATGCAAAAATCCACGAGGTAAAAAGAATTGGCGATTGTTTTCAGCTGAAAGTTCAACAGCAACATGTTGCCCAAAAGTTGGCGAACCATGGCGAATATCGACAGCAACATCTAAAACACAACCCTCTAAAACTCGAACAAGTTTAGCTTGTGCATGTTCAGCATTTTGAGCATGTAGTCCACGAATTACGCCATAGCTTGACTTAGATTGATTGTCTTGTAAAAATATATTATTGATGCCATTTTCTTTAAAAACATCATGGTTATAGCTTTCAAAAAAATAACCTCTATCATCAGAAAATACACGAGGTTCGATGATAAAAAGACCTTCAATTTTAGTCTTAATAAAGTTCATGCAATTCACCATATACTTTTTGCAAATATGCTTTATAATCACCGTCTTTTAGCGAATTAATAATTTCAAGCATTTGCTCATTATTAATGAAGCCACGACGATATGCAATTTCTTCAATACAAGCAATTTTTAAGCCTTGACGTTTTTCAATAATTTGCACAAATTGCCCTGATTCCATTAAGCTATCAGGAGTACCGGCATCAAGCCAAGCATTGCCACGCCCCATAGGCACAACATTCATTCGCTCTTCATTAAGGTACATATTATTCAAATCAGTTATTTCAAGTTCGCCACGAGCAGATGGTTTAAGTTCCCTTGCCTTTTTAACAATATCGCAAGGATAGAAATAAAGACCAACAGAGGCATAATTTGACTTAGGATTTTTTGGCTTTTCTTCAATAGAAATCGCTTTATAGTTTTTATCAAATTCAACAACACCAAAACGCTCTGGATCAGAAACATGGTATGCAAAAATTGTTGCTTTAGATCTAGTGTTTTTATCCACTTCACTCTTGAAGAATTTCATTTGTTCGCCCATGTAGAAGATATTGTCACCAAGAATAAGGCAAACATCATCATCGCCAATAAAATCAGCACCAATAGTGAAAGCTTGTGCAATGCCCTTTGGTTCAGGCTGGATAGCGTATTCAATAGAAAGACCTAATCTTTTACCATCACCAAATAATTTTTCAATATTAGGAGTATCTTGCGGAGTAGAAATTATTAGAATATCTTTAATTCCAAAGTTCATTATCGTTGATAGTGGGTAATATATCATTGGCTTGTCATAAACAGGTAATAACTGTTTAGATGTAGTCATTGTAAGTGGATAAAGTCTAGTGCCAGAGCCACCAGCAAGAATAATTCCCTTCATTGGCATACCCTCAAATGTTTTTCCATATAGTAAGTTAGTTTTAGCTAGAAATCAAGCCAAGATTTACATGTTTAAATAGCCACAAAAAAGCACCCTTAGGATCAGTAAGGGTGCGGGTTAAGGAGAGTGCTTTTTATGCACTTTAGACTATTGTCTTTATATGAAAACTATTATTTTTCGAGTTTAAAACCTTCAATAGCTTCAGCACTAACTTTTTTGTAATAATTCTTAGTATCTTCAGCGTTCATATACATTGGAGTTAAGAAGTTTCTTTTAATGTATTCTGCGTCCCAACGTGGAAGGTCAGTAATTTTTTTAAGCATGTCTTCATAGAACTTGATAGCTTCAGGATCCATGTCTGGAGGACCGGCAATACTTCTTGCATCTGTGAAAGCTGAGTTTGGATAGCCTAATTCACCGATAGTCGGCACGTTTGCAAGCTCACCGCCATCACGCTTAAATGAGAAAGTGAAAAGTGGAATAACTTTGCCTGCTTCAATTTGCGCTAAAGCTTCACTAGGATTTAAAACAGCTAAGTCAACATGCTTGCCAAGTAAAGCTGTTAATGCTTCACCAGAGCTATTAAATCTAACGTATTTAAAGTCAGAGCCAGTGTCTCTATTTAAGAGGATATAAGATAAATGGTCAGTGTTGCCCTTATGTGAACCACCGTAAGTCACACGACCTTTTTTACTTTTTTCAACAGCAGTTTTTAAATCTTTAATATCAGAATCAGCACGAGCACATAATAATTGAGCATCAAAAGCAACTGTGCCTAAGTACGTTAAATCATTTGCTTTAACGTCCCAGTTATTTACGTACGAACCAAGTTCTTGCCCGCTATGTAGTACCATTAAAGTGTGGTTGTCACCTTTTTTGCCTGCTACATAAGAAAAAGCAGATGCACCAGAGCCAGCTGGTCTATTCACAACCATAAAAGCAGAAGAAGTAAGGTTAGCGCCTTTTGCCATATCAGCAATAGTTCTAGCATTAACATCACTACCGCCACCAGGTGAAGATGGAACAACAAATTCAATGTCTTTGCTTGGTTGCCATGCAAAACTGCTTGATGCAAAACCTACTAAACCAAGAAAAAGTGCAGATAAAAGAACCTTTTTCATCTTAAATATCCTCCAAATTATTTTTTAACGAATGCTATACTAAAACACGCTTTTTAAAATTAAATGCAGAAATAATACTAAAAAAACATATATTTTATTTTGTGGCATAAGGCATCAATATATAAATATATTTAAGCCTTATACCACGCACTTTAAGGGCAAGGTCTTAAAATGGCTCAACGCTATATTGAGCACAAAATTCTTCTAATAATTGAGCAGCACGAACAGGGTTAAAAAGTCCACACTGACAAGGTCTTGAAATCTCAATTCCAGCTTGTTCAGGAGTGATTTGACCTTTTTTTATTTGACGAACTAAAATACCAACAAGACCACGTGATACCATCGCATGACCGCACATAGTAGTCATTTCAAGTATTTTTTCATCAGGTAATGCATCTGTATCGCCAAGTATGCCAAGTGAATGTTCAATAGCAAAAGGCTTTACATGGGCATGCTCACAGCAAGTGAATAAATTATCCATCAAGCCAGATAATGTAACTGATACACCAAGTTCAGCTTCCTTTAAGTCGCTTAGCATATTTGTTAATGATTCTTCGTTATCATAAACAATGTGAGTTGTACTTGTTAAGCCAGAGCGAAGATAATCAATATCAAAATCCATTTGGTTACCACGCTTAGAGTCACCACTATTAACAGGAGTTTGTTTATGCGCAATATCCCAGAATTTTTTTAACTTTTCAGCAATGCCAACGTGGTTGAAGCCAACAGCAGGAGTTGCATGTAAAGGAAAGTCTATAGCTAAGCTTTCTTTTTTACCTTTTCTATGTAGGGTATGTGTCATTTTGTCACCTCAGCATTTTTAGCAAGTGGACGCCCAAGACCAGTATTCATTTTAATGTTTGGGGCAGGTGTCCAGTTAATATCTTCAAGAACCTTTAAAGTTGGTGGTGTACCGTCTGGTTCAAGCGGAGCAAAGAAATCCACACTAAATGGGCATTTTACTATTGATGAAACTTCACGAATAGTATTTAAAATAGCAGGAGCTTCTTCAATCTTAACAACCATCTCAATGATAGCTGAAAGAACTTTCTCATTTTTTACTTCATCTTTAAAAGTACCAATATGAGGATTTTCCATAACCATAGTACAAGGGTTAACAGGCTCAAACTCAACGTTTAATTTAGCAAGTGCCATTGCAACCTTTTCAACTTCACTAAAACGAGCACCAACAGAAGGTCTACCCATTTCACAAGCAATCCCACAATAACCACGTGGCACACGACCTGTGATTTCAATTGTTTTCATTTCTTCAGTACCACGTCCAGGAACGTTAGTCTTTGGGTGAACAACTAATGGATCACTGAATTGCTGTCTAAGTGTGCGTGGATATTCATAATCTGGCATAAATATAGCACCAGTACTACAAGCACCAGAACGATAACAAACACCACAATCAACACACTCATCTTCATTTATTTGATAATAATATCTACCTGTGTCAGGGTTTTTGCGACGTGTCATGCAAATTCCAAGAGCACAAAACTCAGAACACTGCCCACACCCAGCACATTTATTTTCATCTATTCGCATATAAAAACTCCATATGAGTATTTTTTGGAACTTCACTATGGAAGTCAAAGCCATCACTAAGGACATTGAGTTTTGAAATATCAACTTGTTGTTGGATTATTTTACCAAACACACCAGCATTTTCGATATTTCCGATACATAAAGCAGCTTTTAACTTATTATCTCTAATAATTAATTTTTTATACATCTTATCATTTTGCTTATACTCAATTGTATCGCCTTCAACACCAACAACATCTCCATATGAAACAATTGCAATATCAGCAATGCTTACAGAGTTCATGTTGATTTCTGGCTCAAAAAACTTAGTTTTTCCAAGCATGTTACAAGCAGCAGCAAAGCCCTGATTAACAGCAACAGGCCAAATTGCAGGTATTGTTTGAGCTACACCAAGAACTTTGTACTGGCAAACATCACCAGCAGCAAAAATAAATTCATTGCTAGTGCATTGACGCTCATCAACTATAATACCTTGCTCAATATCAATATTAGCCGTTCTTGCTAATTCTAATCTTGGGCGAACACCAACAGCACAAACTACAAAGTCAGCTTCATATGTACCGTTACTAGTTTCAACAATGCAAAGTTCATCATTGTTATCAATCTTTTTAACCATGGTGTTAGTTAAAAGCTGAACACCTTTTTGCTCAACTTTTTTGGCAATTATGCTAGAACCTTCAGCATCAAGTTGACGTGGCATAACTCTATCCATAGCTTCAATAAGAATTGTTTCAACTCCAAGTGATGCAATTGCAAGAGCATTTTTTATACCAATTAAACCAGAACCAATCACAATGGCACGTTTAGAATTTAGAGCTTTTTCACGTACATTTAAGCCATCTTCCATCGTCCATAATGTAAATACATTCTTGGTTTTTTCGCCAATAAAACCAGGTCGAACAGATTCTGAGCCTGTTGCTAAAAGCAAGCGATAGTACGGTATTTCACGACCATCTTCTAAAATGACAAGCTTTTTTTCAGCATCAATTTTACTTGCTTTAACACCAGTTATGCAGTCAACCCCTAGTTCTGCATATTCTTCATTTGTACATAAAACAGAACGCTCAACAGGCTTTCCTTTAATAATATCTGGCAAATCAATGCGGCTATAAAATCCTCGTAGCTCATCACAAATCATAGTTATCTTTGTGTTTGGCTTTTTACGGCGGATTTCTTTAACTGCAGCGTTTGCAGCTGGGCCTTGCCCAATCACTACAATCATGATTAGCTCCTTAGTTTAAAAAACTTAAGCTATCTACATCGTCGAGAGGCATGATAAGACCACCTAAATCATCACTGCTTAGACCATTTAAGTAGCTTGCACCAATATATGTTTTTGCACCACTTGCAGCAAAAGCAAGAGCAATAGCTAATGCTTCAGTATTTACAAATTCAGGCATAACAGCAAAGAAAGGCTTCTTAGCTTCTTCAGCAATTTTAAATAACTGTGCTACTTCATAAGATGAGCCAAAGTTCCAAACCTTAGCTTCAAGTTCAGGCGCACATAAGCCAGCTCTTGCAAGTGATGCGCCTGCGCAACCACTTGTTGCAACAGCATAACCTTCTTTAAGAAGTGCAACAGCAAGTTTAATAAATGAAGCGTCTTGAGTGTTATGAATATTACCCTCACCACCAAGGTATACAACACCCTTAGCAGGAATATCTTTTGCACTAAGTTCTGGTTTAATTACTGCTTGGTTTACATCGCTTGAAACACAACAATTAAAGCCACTACGTTTAGCTAAACCAGTTTTTGCAGCAGCAATAGCTTCACTTTCACAGTTGTCAGAATAAGCATAGATACAGGTGATTTTATTGTCTGCAGCAAGTCTTGCAACATTTGGCATTGCGCCTTTACCAATAATGATAGCATCAACAACACCAGTAAGAATAGCTAATTCTTGAGTGTTTGCATTACCAGCAATAGCAATACCTAAGCCTTCATTACCACCAATTGTTACAGGATTGATATTTTCAGCTTGTTTTAATTCGTCTACAATTGTGCTGTCTACTTCGCCAACGATTAAAATATTTGCCATATGTGCTTTTAAGCTACCAAGTCCAGCGTCTACAACAACTTGAGTATTATCTGTTTCAGTTTCTTCTATTATTTCTTTTGCTTTAGCACCAATGCCACTAAGTAAGTCAGCAATGTCGCTAGCACCGATAAAACTAGTATCAATGCAGATAGGATTGTTTGTTGCTAAGCCTAAGTTTACTAAGCCTTTGCTTGCTTTTGTAAATAAATCTTTAGCTTGAATATCCTTTTTATTGTAACCGCAAACAGTTAATTCTTCACCAGTTCCAAATGGATTAATGCGACAAGGTCCATTAAAACAATCGGTACAAGTTAAACCAAGGCGAGTAAAGCCGCACTGTGGTTGCATTTTTTCAAGTCTATCCCAAGCTGTATTTATATTTTGCTTTTTAGCAACAATTAAAATTTCATTACTCTGCTCATCAGCAGTTTTTCTAAAAAGTCTATTCATTATCAGTTCTCCTCACATTTATAATCAGGGCAACATGCACCAGTTTTATCGTTTACAAATAAAGTTGCTACGTTATTTCTTTTAATACGCAAAATTTCAGCAAAATCTTCTTCATTGCAATTTTGCAACGCACCAGTAGGGCACGATGCAACGCAAGCAGGCTCGTCCATATGCAAGCAAGCATCACATTTCATTGCAACTTGATACTCAGACGAAGCTGAAATAGCGCCGAATGGACAAGTCATAACACACATCCAACAACCACGACATTTATCCTGATCTAAACTGATTAACTGATCCTTTTCTTCTCTTTGAAGTGCTCCGGAAGGGCACACAGCTAAACAAGGTGCAGCCTGACAATGACGGCACTGTAAAGCAAAAGATTTATCGTTGTTTCCACTAACTTTAACACGTGCTTTTGGCTTAATTTCTTCATTAGCAGCACCAATTAAAGTTTGTGATAAAGAGCCACGTTTAATAGCGCATGCAAGCTCGCAAGTCTTACAGCCTAAACAACGGTCTTGATCAACCCATATTCTTCTCATTGCTAACCTCAACAATATAGTTGTTATAAATTTCATATATCCTTATTTAGTTTAAATGCAATAAAAGTGCCAAGGCTTAAAATATTTTTTATGTCTGATAAAATAAGTGCTTATCTAAAATTATTTGATTTGAGTTAGCGTGAGTATAATAATGTTGTTGCTTTTTTGCAAAAAATGTTGCACAAATAAAACCTAGCTTAACAGCTTATAAATAATAGCAAGATAGGTGAAAATGATGCTAAATTTCCTTTGGATTGTACCATACCCAGAAATGGTTGAAGCTGTAGAGCTTGTAATGCAGGAGCATGAGAATCAAGAAATTCATGAAAATCTTACTAATGTAGTGTGTTATCAAGAAAATATTGATCCTAAAGAGTTTGATTTAATTCAGTATGATGCTGTAATTGCAAGAGGTTATGCTGCTAGAGCCTTTAGAAGTACTACACATTCAATGCCAGTTATTGATATTCCGATATATGCTTATGATGTTATTGCCGCTTGTTATGAGTGTATTAATAATTTTAAGCCCTCAACCATTGCTTTTGTTGGTGATTATCAAGCTTTCCAAGGTTTAGCAGATATTCAAGATTTATTTGGTTATAATGTTAGGCTTTATCCAAGGGCTATGAACTATCATGATATAGACGTCGTAATTGATAAGGCATTGCAAGATGGCTGTACGGCTTTTGTTGGTGGATATAATCTTTATCGTAGGGCAAATGAGCGAGGCTTAAATGCTGTGTATCTTAAAACATGTAAAAGCGCGATATTGCAAGCTCATGAAACAGCAGTTCATTTTATGGAATGTGCAAGGCAAGATAGTATTAAGGCTAAAACCTACCAACTAATAGCTGAATCTGATAGTGAATCTATCATTTATATAGATGAACTAGGAGCAGTTAAAGTTGAAAATAAGGCTTGTCGTCGCTTTTTTGGACAAAGCATTGAGGGTAAACTATTAGAAACACATTTTCCTCAACTATTTGAAATCTATTTAGAATCAATAACAAAAGGGCATCAAATTTCAAATCGCTTTTGTCAAATCTATGATGCAACAGTTTCAGTTTATTGTACACCTGTTATTGTTAGTGGAAAAAGTTCTGGCGGTGTAATAAGATTTAGAAATATTAAGGAGTTGCAGAATATTGAAATTCAATTACGTAAGCAACTTAGTGAAAAAGGCTTAACTGCAAAATACACTTTTTCAGATATTATCCATAAAAGTCATGCCTTTAGTGATGTTATTAAAACAGCAAAGCACTATGCTATTACGGAATCAAATACCTTGATTGTTGGCGAAACTGGAACAGGCAAGGAGTTGTTTGCTCAAAGTATTCATAATGAAAGTAATCGCCAAGCTGGTCCTTTTGTAGCAGTTAACTGCGCTGCATTGCCAGAATCTCTGCTTGAAAGTGAGCTTTTTGGCTATGTTGAAGGAGCATTTACGGGAACTGCAAAGGGAGGAAAGATGGGGCTATTTGAATTAGCACATCGAGGCACTCTTTTTCTTGATGAAATATCTGAAATATCAACAACAATGCAAGGTAAGCTTTTAAGGGTTTTACAAGAACGTGAGGTTAGGCGTATTGGTGATTCAAAGGTTGTTAGTATTGATGTTAGAATTATTTCAGCAACAAATCGTAATTTATTACAGCAGGTTGAGCTTGGTAATTTTAGGCAGGATTTACTATATCGCCTAAATACCTTAAAAATATTTTTAGCACCGCTAAGACAGCGAAGAGAGGATTTAATAGAACTATTCAAATTCTTTTTAACAACTCTTTGCCATAATTATAAACAACTAGTCCCACGAATAGACACACAAGCTCTAAATTTGCTTAAAACTTATGATTTTCCTGGTAATGCACGTGAGCTATATAATATAGTTGAAAGGGTTTGTGCTATCTATAAAAACAAGGAAGTAATTACTGCAAAAAATATCCAAAAAGTTTTATATCCTGATGATATTGAAGATTTCTTTGGTCAAAAAAATACAGTTAAAAGCGAAAATAGCTATAAATCAAGCATTGAGAATGAAGAAAAAAAACAACTTATTCAAGCTCTTGAACTTTTTAATGGCAAGCAGAATGAAGTAGCAAACTACCTTGACATTAATCGTTCAACCCTATGGAGAAAGTTAAAGAAATACGGCTTGAAATAAAAAGATAAAGTTCTGGTGGATAAAAAATTATGTATAAAAAAGATAGACGAGTTAAGGCTTGTAGTTTATATTTTTTTTAAAGAAATAGTCT
>CAYJPK010000010.1:0-42397 GCA_964372035.1 uncultured Desulfovibrionaceae bacterium
TGGAGCGGGAGACGAGATTTGAACTCGCGACTTCAACCTTGGCAAGGTTGCACTCTACCACTGAGTTACTCCCGCTCGTGAAACAGCTTTTTAGCAGTTTCTAGCCTAGCTGTCAAGCGATTTTATTTCTTTTTTTTACTTTTTTATTTTTACAATTTCATCTTATTTCTTTTTTTTGTTGATATTGCTTGAGTTTAAACGTTTTTTTAATAAAAATTATTTTTTAAGTTGCCTATTGATTGACAGTAACATTCCGTCCTCATAGCCTTTATAATAAGCTTCATTGGCATAAAATTTAGGCTTGCGTGCTTTACCAAGCTTTGCATTATTAAAATAATTATTTAAATATTTATCAATAACTTTATCTTTCACAAGCATCAAAGTATTTTCATGTTTTACATTTTCTTGTGACTGCTCTTCTTTATGTTTTTGTAAACGTAAAAAGATTGCTTGGCAAAAACCATTCCTATAATCTCCACTTGCTCGTCCAAGACCTTTAATTTTTTGCAAGTGATTAAAAATATAATTAAATGTTTCTAAGGATATTGATAAATCTGGTTCTACTCCAACAAACAGCAAGCTAATTTTTTGCGTGCGTCTTTGAATAATCTGTATCCCAAATCCATTAATTATTGCAGAACACAAAATTTTTATCCACGTAGCAATTCTTTGGCTTTGCAAGTCTATTTCTGCACTTGAGCATAAAAACTCATCTTCATTTTCTATTTGCGTATCGCTTAAGCTTAAATTATATTTTTCAAGAATTTTTCTTGCATTTATAACAGCACTTTCTGCTTCAGCTTGCGAATGAGTGCTATCAGCTAAATTAAATAAGCGTTTAACAACTCTAATTGCTCGCTCTTGGCTTTCATTCATGTTAACTTCGCTCTAGAACAACAGCACAAAGCGGTGGTAAATATAATTCTAATATATTAGAGTTGTCTGCATTATGCTTTGTGAAATGTTCTCTATTATTTGCAGTTAGGTTTCCATGCCCTGCAAAAATTTCTTCGTCACTACTTAAAATTTCAGTATATTTTCCAGCTGGGACATTGAGATTAAGCGAAGTTTGAGCTTTCATATCGTGCATATTTACTACAAATAATAAATTACCACGACTAAAAGCTAGGTATCTATCATCTTCATGGATTGCTCTAAACTCTGGCTGCTGTAAAAAAGCTTCAGGGTACTTATGTACTAAACCATTTACTAGTGCATCATCAAAACGCCCTAAGCCAGCATATTTTAAATGTTCAACGCTAGATAAGTGCCACTGCCTGTGCCCATATTCCTCGCCATCTATCCATTCAGGGTGTCCAAACTCATTACCCATAAAGTTTAAGTAGCCCTTATCAGCCGTGCAAAGTGTAAGCAGGCGCATAAGCTTAAACATAGCAAGCCCGCGTGACACTGACCACTTATCACTAAAGACTGACATATAGGTATACATATCATTGCCAATTAAACGCCAAATCATGGCATCATCACCGTTGATACATTGATCATGACACTCCATATAATTTATGGTGCGGTCATATGGTCTGTGATTAGTCATCTCATACCACATTTTACCCATAGTCTGATTACTATCTTCAATAAATTTTGCCCAAAAATCTGGTATACCCATAGCAAAACGATAATCAAAGCCAAGCCCTGCATCTTCAATTTTGCTGGTTAAACCAGGAATACCACTAAATTCTTCTGCAATTGTAATAGCATCTGCTTTCATTTCATGAATTAGAGTATTAGCAATACTTAAGTATAATACACCATTTTCATCAAGACGCTCATTGCCATATTTATCATAAAAGCAAGCATTCACTTCATTAAAATCATCATTTTTACCGTGATCTTTATAAACAATATTTCCAACAGCATCAAAACGAAATCCATCAACATGAAATTCTTCAAGCCAATAGCGACAATTTGACAGTAAAAAGCGTCTTGTCATATCTAAATCAAAATTAAAGGAACGTGTTCCCCACTGATTTTCATTTTCATTGAAAAAATAATCGCTTGTATCGTATTTTGAAATTCCCTGCTCAACATTTGAAGGGCTATGGCTATGTGCTATATCTAAAATAACCATAATTCCAAGTTCATGTGCTTTGTCAACAAGTTCTTTAAAATCTTCAGCTGTTCCAAAGCGTGAGCTAACAGCAAAATAATTGCTAATTTGATAGCCAAACGAAATATAAAGTAAATGCTCTAAAATACCCATGAGCTGAACAGCATTATATCCGCTTTTCTTTATACGTGGCAAGACTTCTTCTGTAAAATGCTTAAATGTTCCAACACTATCAGCAGTGCGGTCATTATAATTTTGTGCAATTCCAACATGTGCTTCATAAATCATCGGAAATTCATATGCTACACGCTTATCATCATGCTTAAACTCATAAACGGTATCTGGATCATAAACCCTTGCACACCACTGTTCTTTAACAAATTTATCTTGCTCTACCCACTTTGAAAAAGCTGGTATTCTACGTTGTGTCTCAAATGAATCTGCAGTACCTATGCAAAGCTCAATATAAGTTCCATGCAACAATTCTGAACAAGGAACTATTAATTCCCACCAACCATCTAAGGAAATCTTCTTAAATTTAAAATTATCACGACGTAAAAAAGCATTACGGCTAGTAGTTAGCCAAACACCTGTTACTTTAGGCATATATTCACGCAAGCACCAATCTTTACCATTATTGATTTTATGCATTCCTAGATGCAAATGTAAATCAGCATAATTTTTTAGACTGGAAAAATCTTTTCTAATACGTTTAAGCTCGTTATTAACTAAATTAATTCGCTTATGAAAAAAGTTGTGATAATTTGATAACTCTTTATCTTGAAGTGGATTTTGCGCAAGCATATTCATTCCCTCTGCTAGATTATTTAAACAAAAAGGCTAAAGATACATATTTATTGAAAAGGCAAAAGTTACAGGATTTTGAGGTATTATGATTCTATAGGAAATAGTTGGCGATGGATAATTTTACCCGTACTATCTAGAACCTCTACCATGAGTGAGGCGTTTGTCATGTTACCAATGCTATTAGGAATTGTTACAGCACTAACAATTTTTTTCATCTTAACAATTTTATAGTCACTATTAGACAAGTCAAGCGGGCTTCTTTGACCTTGGGAGCTTAAAACATATAAAACAACACCTCCGCTAATTTGCGACTGCGTTGCATTATGCAAGTCAATACTTAAACGTAATTTTTTGCCTTCAATTAAACGAGCTGAAACATTTTCTAAGCTAACAATTCCACTATCGACCGGCAAGTATTCTTCTAAAGCCTTTTCCTCTTTCGGTGCTTCAACCTCATCTGAATTAACAGGCTCTGAGCTTTGGCTTTCATGTGCAATAAGCGCATCATCTTCTTTCTTATTAATCGTTGCCTTAAGTGCTTCTATTTCAGATTGTCGAATAGCTTCTAAATTGCTTAACTTCTCTATTTCAGCTTCATATTTAACAGCTTGTTCGACTTTTAGCTTATTATCATATTCTAAAGCTAGATTTTTTTCATATAAAAGATAAGATCCGTAAATTAATCCACCACAAACTACTGGTAAAAAAAATGTCATGAAAATAAAAAATCGCACAGTTGAACGACGAACTCTGTAACGACGAGTTGCACCGTCATCATCCATCAAAATCAAACTAAGCTTTACATTTTTCATTTTAATGGGCTCCACATATCTTTTGCAATTACCCAAGAATCACCCTTAGGTTGCAAAATTAAAGTCTTAACACCCTTATCTTTAAAGCCTGTACTATCAACATATGACTGTGTCATGTCAACCTTAACACCGTCTTGGTCAGCAGTAATTCTAAAGCCAGTCAAGTCTACTTTTTTCGGCTTTGCTCTCTTCCATAAAGACTTTTTGCTAGCACTAATATTTTTTACGCCCCTAATCTTGCCTTGTTCTGCATCGCTAGCATAACACGCCATATATTTTTCAATATCAGCCTTTAGCCAGTGCTTTTTCCAATTTTCAATAAAGTTAGTCACGCTCGGTGTAACTGTCTGTAAATATGAACTTTCAAGCCCAACATCTTTTGGAATCCATTCCATGCCAACAATGCGAAGCTCGCCCTCGTCATCAGCCTGCCAATAAAGCCTTCGAACGCCTTCAGTCGTTAAGTTTGGAGCCTTATAGTACTGGTCAAACCAAGTTACCCAGTAACCTGGACCTTGCATAACATAAACATCACGATATATAATATGTATCCAGTTAAACCTTGCAAAAAGTCTTTCTTTTTGAGCTTTAAAGGCATTGAAAGATTCTTGTTGAGCCTTTGAATACAAGTTAGCATCATAAAAATCAAACATTTTTTTAGAGCGAGATGCCCACGCTAAGTTCCAATCTTTTGTTTTATCTTCCAAAAGTTTAGCGATTTTTCTGTCTGCATCAGAACTTTTATCAGCATCTGTTGCATACTGCTCTGCAACAACAACAGGTAAGCCAAGGCTTAGTTCAGGCCCTAGTTTTGCAATATCTTCTAAATCAACAGCAATACAGCCTCTGGTTTCAAGCGGTGTAATTGGTTCACCACGACTATGAATCCAGATGCCATGACCTGTTTTTTCTCGAAGTCTATCAATAGGATTGGGATAATTTAAGGTGTAAGCAATTCCGCCATATTCAGCAAAATCAAGACCTTGTGAAATTTTGCGTGTAACAAAATAAATGCCCTCAGGTGTTTTTAAATCACCCTCCAAAACTTTGTCACCAGTCACTTGTCCTGTGGTACAAGTGTATTTATCAATTACTTGCATTGGGCTTTGTCTGCCAATGACAAATAACTCTTGGCTTGATTTATTAACACTAACCAAGCGAGCAGGAGCTTGTGGCATATCTTTAAGCGCAGTAACCCAAGGTTCTGCTATAACCGTAAACGGAATGCACAAACTAAAAAACAAAGCAGCAATTAGACGTAAGCTCACAGGAAATCTCGAAAATGTTTATTGTTTTGCTAAACTTACTAATTCTTCACGAGTATAAAGGCTATAAAGCTTGTATCCAGCCTCTGTAATTGCCTCTTTGCCGCCTTCACCTCTATCAAGCACGGTGCAAACAGCAACAACGTCAAGGCCCGCATCTTTTGCACGTTCACACGCTTTAAGTAAAGAACCACCTGTAGTTACAACATCTTCAACAACAACAACCTTATCGCCTTTGTTGAAATTGCCAAGACCTTCAACATACTGCGCAGTGCCATGACCTTTTGCTTCTTTACGAACTAAAAAGCCGTGAAGTGGTTTCTTTCTTTCATGTGAAATTACAGTAACAGCAGTTGTAAGCGGATCAGCACCAAGGCTCATTCCACCAACACCAACAACCTTAAGGTCTGCAATTAAATCATTAAATAGGTTACCAATTAGCCATGAACCTTCAGCATTTAAAGCTGTTACTCGGCAATCAAAGTAATAATCACTTTTGCGTCCTGATGCTAAAGTAAAATCGCCTTCACGGTAGGATAATTTATATAAAACCTCTGCCAATCTTTTTTTCATTTCACTATGCATGGTATTTTCACCTTAATAAGATTAATTTTCTAGAAATAGTCTAAACATAAAAAATATATAGGTCAAGTAAAATGGATAAATTTTTACATGACCTATATAAAATTATTTAAATTATCTTCCGCTAGCTGAAAAAACACGCTCTAAAATTAATTCTTCATGTTGCAAGTAGTAATTATGGTCAAAAATTTCTTCGAGCTCAGCAGAGTTCAAGTATTTTGCAATTTCAGCATCAGAACAAATTAAGTCCTTAAAGGCCTCACGCTTATCCCAGCTTTGCATTGCATTTTTTTGCACCATTACATAAGCTTCTTGTCGTGCAACGCCCTTATTAATTAAGTTAGTTAATACACGTTGTGAAAAATAAAGTCCAAATGAAGCGTCTAAGTTTCTGCGAACATTATCTGGTAAAACACGTAGATTATTTAAAACATTGCTTAAACGATTTAAAATATAATCCATTAAAATTGTTGAATCTGGCATAACTACACGCTCAACAGAGGAGTGGCTAATATCACGTTCATGCCATAATGCTTGGTTTTCAAGGTTAGCAATTGAATTTGTGCGAATAAGTCGTGCAAGACCTGTCATATTTTCAGCAGAAATAGGGTTTTTCTTATGCGGCATAGCTGAAGAACCTTTTTGACCTTTTGAAAAGCCTTCTTCTACTTCACGAACTTCAGTACGTTGCAAGTGTCTAAGTTCAACGCATAAACGCTCAATGCTACCAGCTGCAACTGCAAGCGCACTAAAGTAATGTGCATACCTATCACGAGGGATAACTTGTGTAGAAATGGTTTCAGCTTTTAGACCTAAATGTTCACATGCTAAAGCTTCTAATTCTGGTGATAAAAACGCATAAGTTCCAACAGCACCAGATAATTTTCCATATCTTATGTTTTCTAAAGCATCTACAAATCTTTCTTTATCACGCTTAATTTCAGCGTAAAAAGTTGCAAATTTTAATGCAAAACTTGTCGGTTCAGCATGAATACCATGTGTACGCCCAATGCATAAAAGTGAACGATTATTTAAAGTAATATTTTTTAAGGCTTCTAATAATTTGTCGAAACCTTGTAAAATAATCTTACCTGCTTGAACAAGCAAAAGAGCATTTGCAGTATCAACAATATCAGAAGAAGTACAACCAAGGTGTATGTATCTGGCTGCTGGACCAACTTTTTCTTCAAGCATGGTTAAAAAAGCAATTACATCATGCTTTGTTTGCTCTTCAATTTCAAGGGCACGCTTTACATCAATCGCTGATTTTTCAGTAATGTCTTTTAAGCTCTCGCTGTCTATACGTCCAAGCTTATGCCATGCATGACACACCGCAATTTCAACATCTAACCACGCTTGATAACGATTTTCTAAAGTCCAAATACTTGCCATTTCTTGGCGTGAATAACGCTCGATCATGATTTTCTCCTATGTTTATTCTGCGCTTGTTGTGCTAGTTGAGCCTGTCGAGCTGGCACTTGAGCTTTCTGTTTTTGTGACTGCCGCTGAATTATTTGTAGTCGAACCACTTGCACTCGAATCTGTTTGAGCTGAAGAGCTATCAGAGCTAGAACTTTGCTCGTTAGCTGAGTTATTAGTCGTAGGCGTTGTACTTGATGCGGACGATTTGCCATATTCTGTTACATACCAGCCAGATCCTTTTAAAACAAAACTCGTATTAGAAACAAAACGCTCACCAATTTCACCACACTTAGGGCATTTTTGATTTGCTGAATCATCAAAGTTTCTAACTAACTCTTCAAAAACATTATTACATTTAGTGCATTGATATTCATATATCGGCATGTAAAAAAACTCCAATAAAACATTAAAATAAATATTCTAATAAAATTTGACAATAAAAAGACAACACAAAGAGCGGCCACTATGGACCGCTAATATATTTTCTAAAAATGTCAAAGCCAAACAAGAAAAAGAAATAAATATACTAAGCTTTTGCAGCTTTAGCTTCTTTGATTCTTTCTTTAAGTCTTTCTTCGCGGCGTTTGCGACGACGATCAAGTTCTTTCTTGCGTTCAATTTTCTTCTGAGCCATATCAATCTCCTATATCAAATATCTCTTGAGTATAGCTAACTACTTTCCATTTGTCTACTAAAAAATACACATATGGCTTTAATGTTTAAGGCATACTTTATTTTTAATGATAATAATTTAGATAAAGCACAAGGATATTAGCAGTATAGTATAAAAATTTTTACACATAATTTTTTTTTATGGCTAATTACACAAAATTATTAAAAAAACACCGTTGTTTAAAAATTTTTACCAATTATAAGTATTTACATAAAAAAAAATGATGCTATCTTTGTAGCACTAGTAATAAATAAAAGGAGAGCCTGTATGCTCAAAAAAATTAATTATCTTATTGTAACTACATTTATGTTTACTATATTAACAGCAGGATTCGCTCATAGTGCAGCTATGTTACCTAGCTTTGCTGATTTAGCAAAAAAAGCTGGTGCAGCAGTTGTTAATATTAGTACTGAAAAGAAAGTTGGTGGTGGCGGACAGTTCCCTAGTGGAGCTTTTAGAGGTTTGCCGCCTGAATTTGAAAAATTCTTTGAACAATTTAACCGTGGTCAAGGTAAGCCTCGTACTCAACGTTCACTTGGAACAGGTTTTTTAATTTCTGATGATGGCTATATTGTTACAAACAATCACGTTGTAGCTGAAGCTGATAAGGTTTTTGTTAACTTACAAGGCACAAAGGGACGCGAAGAGTCTTTGACTGCTGAAATCATTGGTCGTGATGTTGAAACTGACCTTGCATTATTAAAAGTTAGCTCAAAAGAAAAGTTGCCATTTTTAAAATTTGGTGATTCTGATAAAATGGAAGTTGGTGAATGGGTGCTTGCGATTGGTAACCCGTTTGGTCTTGGACATACTGTAACAGCAGGTATTTTGAGTGCAAAAGGACGTGATATTAAGTCTGGTCCATTTGATAACTACTTACAAACTGACGCTTCAATTAACCCTGGCAATAGTGGTGGTCCACTTATCAACCAAAACGCTGAAGTTATCGGTATTAATACTGCAATTATAGCTAGTGGGCAGGGTATTGGCTTTGCAATTCCAAGTACTATGGCTTCTAACATAATCGAACAACTTAAAACTAACAAAAAAGTTTCTCGTGGTTGGATTGGTGTTAATATTCAAGACTTAGATGCAGAAACAGCTAAGGCTTTGAACATCAAAGATAGCAAAGGTGCTTTAATTGGTGGAGTACTTCCAAATGAGCCTGCTGATAAAGCTGGAATGAAAGCTGGTGATGTAATTGTTGGTGTAAACAACAACAAAGTTACTGATACAGCAGAATTACTCAAAAACATTGCTAGCTTAGCTCCTGGTACAAAGGCGAAAGTTACTGTTATGCGTGGCGGTAAACAACTTGAGCTTACTGTAACCTTAGCAGAGCGTAAGGTTGATGGTGAAGATGCACCTGAAAAAGTAAAAAAACAATCATCAGTGCTTGGCATCTCTGTTCGACCATTAACAGAAGCTGAAGCAAAAAAACTTGAACTTAAAGAAAACTTTGGTTTGTTAGTTGTTGATGTTGACCCTAGTAAATTAGCTGCAGAAGCAGGAATCCAAGCTGGCGATGTACTTTTAACTGCGAACTTAACACCGCTCAAAAAATCTGAAGATTTAGCGAAAATCCTGACAGATGAAGGTAAAAAACGTGGAGCGATTACATTCCAAATTAATAGAAATGGTCAAACATTCTTTAGAACAGTAGCTCTAGAAGACGAGGATAAAGAAGATAAATAATCATTGTCTTTCATAAAGCTATAATCTTAAAATGCTTAGAATTTGCTTGCAAGTTCTAAGCATTTTTGGTATTAGTAATAAATCTCAATAAAATAACAAGATGAGGTTTTAAAATGAAAGCTATTGAAATAAAAAAAGATGTATTTTGGATTGGTGCTGTAGATTTTAACAAGCGTAACTTTCATGGCTATAGCCGTTCACCACAAGGTACAACTTACAACTCATTCCTTATTAAAGATGAAAAAAATGTAATATTTGATACAGTTGATCATGAATATGAAGGCACTATGCTTTCACGTTTATCGAAAGTAATAGAAGCTGAAAAAGTTAATTACATCGTTATAAATCATGCAGAAAAAGACCATGTTGGGTCATTAGAAAAGCTTGTGCAAGTATGCAGGCCAGAAAAAATTTATGCTTCAGTTGTTGGTAAAAAATTCATTGAAGCACAATTTGATACAAAAGGTTGGCCACAAATTGAAGCTGTTAAGTCAGGCGATGTTTTAAATATAGGCAAACGGAATATTCATTTTATTGATACTAAAATGTTGCATTGGCCTGACAGCATGGCATCTTTTATTCCAGAGGATAAACTCCTAATTACAAATGATTCTTTTGGTCAAAATATTGCTAGTTCTGAACGCTTTGCCTCTGCCTTTGATAAAGAAACTTTGCTTAAGTCCATGAAAGAATATTATTATAATATTATTTTACCATTCTCGCCGCTAGTTTTAAAAGTGCTTGATAAACTTGAAGAAATTGCGCTTGATATTGATATGATTGCGCCTGACCACGGATTAATTTGGGATGGTGCTGATAATGTACGTTTTGTTCTTGATGCTTATCGAGAATTGGCAACTCAGAAAACACAAGAAAAAGCACTTATTCTTTTTGAGACAATGTGGCATTCAACTGAAAGTATTGCAAATGCAATTGCAAGCGGACTTGAAATTGAAAATGTTCCTTTTAAGATAATGAATATAGCAAGTTGTCATCATAGTGAAATTATGACAGAGCTTGCTGATTGTGGTGCTGTTATTGTTGGTTGCCCAACACATAATAATGGAATCATGCCATATACTGCTGCAACGCTAACCTATATGAAAGGTCTTCGCCCGCAAAATCGAATTGGTGTTGCCTATGGTTCTTATGGTTGGTCTGGTGAAGCGCCAAAAGCTCTTCATATGCTTTTAACTGAAATGAATATGGAAATGCCGTTTGAGCCTATCAAAACAGTTTTTTGCCCTAAAGAAGAAGAAATTGCAAAAGCTAAAGATTTAGGTAGAGAAATTGCAAAAGCCCTGAAAGAAAAATGTTCTAAATAAAATTAAAGCATAGCTTTTTATTATATTAAATGGCTATGCTTTTACAATATATTTTCTATTTTATCATTTAACTTGTTACTTAAGGGGTGTATATGGACGTTGTAATGCTTTCACGGATACAGTTTGCTGTTGCAGTATTCTTTCACTTTATTTTCGTGCCTTTAACACTTGGTTTGTCTGTTCTTATTGCTGTGATGCAAACTAAGTATATGTTTACCAGAAATGAGACCTATAAGCGAATGGCAAAATTTTGGGGCAAGCTATTTTTAATCAACTTTGCCCTTGGTGTTGTTACTGGTATTACCTTAGAATTTCAGTTTGGTACAAACTGGTCAAGGTATTCTGCCTTTGTAGGTGATATTTTTGGTTCGCTTTTAGCTATTGAGGCGACAGTTGCTTTCTTTTTAGAATCTACCTTTATTGCTGTATGGGCTTTTGGTTGGGAAAGAGTTCACGAAAAAGTTCATTTAGCTGCTATTTGGGCAGTTGCAATCGCAGGTAATTTATCTGCTATTTTCATTATTTTAGCTAATGGATTTATGCAAAACCCTATTGGCTATGTTATAAGAAATGGTAGGGCAGAACTTGACAATTTCTTAACTGTTTTAACCAATGAATATGCTTGGGGACAATTTTTTCATACAATAAGCTCTGCTTGGATGCTTGGTGGATTTTTTGTTCTTGGTGTTTCTGCATGGCACTTAGTGCGTAAAAATGAAGTTGATTTCTTCCAACGCTCAGTTAGAATTGCCGCACCATTTACTCTTGTTTTAACTTTAGTCGTTGCAATGACAGGTCACCATCAAGGCAATACTGTAGCAAAGCTACAACCAGCTAAATTAGCCGCAATGGAATCACATTGGGAAACTCAAACAAATGCACCATTCTACCTTTTAACAATGCCTAATTCAGATGAAACAGGTAATGTTATCCAAGCTTTACCTATTCCAGGTGCTTTAAGCTTCTTAGCTTTTAATCATTTTGACGCTGAAGTTCTTGGCTTAAATGATATTCCCAAAGAAGATAGACCACCTGTTTTACCTGTATTTTTATCTTTTAGATTAATGGTTGGACTTGGAACTTTATTTATCTTGCTTGCTGCTGTGGCATGGCTAAAGCGAGAAAAAATTGGTGATACTCCGTGGCTAGCTAGAACTTTAACTTACATTATACCTCTGCCTTATATAGCAATTATGGCTGGTTGGGCAATTGCTGAAATTGGTAGACAACCTTGGATTGTATACGGCTTAATGCGAACAAGTGATGCTGTATCACCTGTTCCGGCTTCGTCTGTCACAATTTCACTTATTGCATTTATCCTTGTATATAGTTTCCTTGGTGCTATTGATATTTATTTACTAAAAAAATATGCCTGTAAAGGTCCAAAATAAGGAGCGTAAGTATGTTAGAAACATCTTTATTAGAAACAACTTGGTTTGTGATCTGGTGCTTATTGTGGGCTATTTACTTTACACTTGATGGCTTTGACCTTGGAATGGGTACAATGATGCCATTTTTAGCCAAAACAGAAACAGAAAAGCGTGTTATGTACAATGCAGCTGGTCCATTTTGGGACGGTAATGAGGTTTGGCTTATTACTGCTGGCGGTGTAACCTTTGCGGCATTTCCAACTGTCTATGCTGTTATGTTTAGTGCTTTATATGCACCGCTTTTAATTTTGCTTTTTGCCCTGATTTTTAGGGCTGTTTCCTATGAGTTTAGAGCAAAAAAGGATTGTCCAAAATGGCGCAAGATGTGGGATATTTTTAACTTTATAGGTAACTTTGTCCCAGCTTTACTCTTAGGTGTTGCATTTGCAAATCTTTTTAAAGGTATTCCTATTGATGGGCAGGGTGTTTACCATGGTAATATTCTATTGTTACTCAACCCTTACGGTTTAGTTGGAGGCCTATTTTTTGTATGTATGTTTGCTGTACATGGTTGTGTTTGGCTTGGAATTAAGTCTGATGGTGATTTAAATATTAGAACAATCAAAACAGCCTATGGCTTGTGGTTTATAGAATGTGTACTTCTGGCTTTATTCTTAGTTTTGACATATTTCTATACTAATATTTTTGATAACTACCTTGCAAATCATATTATGCTTATAATTCCTGCACTCGTAGTTATTGGGCTTTTAGCTATTCCGCACTTTTTATATCGTGGAAAGATTTTCTTTGCATGGCTAGCTAGCGGTGTTTTTATTATTAGTACAACATTTTTTGGTGTGTTAGGCATGTTTCCAAATATGCTAATTTCTAATATTGATCAAGCCTTTAATATTACAGCATATAATGGCTCTTCGAGTGAACTAACTCTTTACATTATGTTAATTGTTGCTTGCACTTGTGTTCCAGTTGTTATAACATACCAAGCGTGGGTGTATTATACATTTTCGTACAAAATTACTGCAGAGGAATTGAAATCTGATCATGCTTATTAAAAGATGAAAAAAAAGCTTGACAGACCATAATTTTATCATGTATATATTTAACCTTATTTTTACTTTGGAGGCTCATCGTGGCAAATCATAAATCTGCGATTAAAAGACACAGACAAAGCGTAAAACGCAATGCGAGAAATCGTACAGTTCGTACTCGTATTAAAAATATTGTAAAAGACGTTCGCTCAGCTATTAAATCAAACGATCCAGCTGTTGCAAATGAAGCATTAGTTAAAGCTATGTCAGGTATTGATAAAGCCGCGACTAAAGGTGTAATGCACTGGAAAAAAGCAGCTCGCAAAATTTCCCGCTTACACAAAGCTGTTAATGCTTTAAAAGCTGAACAAAACTAATTTTAGCGTTTACGCCACCAGCTTTTTGTTGAATTACTTAAAGCTTACTATGGCTCTATTTTCTTTCTTTATATGAATTTAAATAGAAAAAGGCGGGGTTAACACCCCGCCAATTTTTTTGTATCTTATTTTCAGATTAAACTTCTGAAAAATCATCTTTTCCAGCGCCACAAACTGGGCATACATAATCAGCAGGTAAAGCACTAAAAGCTACACCATCATTTTCCGCTGGATCATATACATATCCACAAACATCACATACAAATTTTTGATCAGCCATAACTCAATACTCCTTAAGATATTTAGATTTTGCAAGCTTCTGGATCATTAGATTCAATTTTCCAAACGCCATGTAAGTTACAATATTCACGAACAGTAGCTACACGTTCAAATGGTATTCTGAATTTAGCTTCAGGTGGGTTGCCATGACCTAAATACACAACTTCTTTACGTCCGCAAAGAGCTGTAACTTCAATCCATTCAATAGAATGTTCTTCTGTCATTGGGTGAGCAACTGAACCAACTGAAACCTTACAGCCAAATTCATCTTTTTCTAAAACTGGAACGTGCTTTTCTTTAGCTCCATCACTTGTACCTTCAACTAATTTTTTCATTGCTTCACCGCAACATACTAGTGATGGGCTTCCTGCATGTAACACTTCGATAACTTGTCCACAAGGACCACATTTGTAAATTTCAAAATTCTTTGTTGTATTCATAATAATTTTCTCCTAAGTAGTTGTTAAACTCATTATTGATAATAATTACTATTTTGTCCAGTAAAAATTTACCATAAAGACAAATTATTTAAAATAATGCATAAGTGCAATTATTATTTTACTTGATTTTAGGATAAAATATAATTTATTTTTTTTCAAGTATATATAAATAAAAAAAAACAGCCTTTCGGCTGTTTTTTTTAGATAGTATCCCAGTTCATGGATTTTGTAATAATTCCTGAACTATCAACTATTAAGCATGCATGGTCATTAAATCGTTCTACAAGGTTCAATGCTTTATCTTTCGACATTACTGAAAGAGTAGTAGCCAAAGCGTCTGCTTGCATTGCTGTAGGTGCTTTAACACTAACACTAAATTTATTGTCAGGGCTTTTACCATTTCTTGGATTGATTAAGTGGTTTTGATTAGAACTAAAATTACGTTCATACCCACCAGAAGTAGCTATAGCACCATTTCTTAAGCTAACGATTTCAGGGTAGTTAGCCTGTTTTTTAGGATCCTCAATCGCAACCTTAAATGAACGTTCACGCATATTAGCTAAACGACAACGAATATCACCACCAGCATTAATCATATATGAACCAATGCCAAGTTCTTCAATTTTCTTTGCTGCCATATCCACAATAAAGCCTTTAGCTATACCATCTAAGGTAATAGCCATTTCTTTATTTGCAAATTTAATTTTATTGCCACTCACTAATACTTTGTCTTGACCTACTAAATTTAAAGCTTCATAAGCTTCTTTATGGCTAGCTCCTTTTTCAAGTAAGTTAAGCACAGGTAAAACAGTCATATCAAAGGCATTAGAACTTAGATTGCCATAAGACTTTGCTTGTTCAAGAACTTGTAAAAATTCTTGAGGGCAATCACTCACCATGCCATCATTATTAAGACTAGAGATAACACTTGAATTATGGCGGTCAAACATTGTAATCAAACGTTTCATTTCAGAAAAAGCAAGATCTATAGCCTCGCTAGCCTGTAATGAAGAACCATCAGCAATATTAATGTCAACAATTGTGCCCATTAAAAGGCGAGTTTCTTTAAAGCTATTTTTAGCAAAGCTAAGAGTAGGTACACTGACAACTGCAGCAGTTCCAAGCAAACCTTGCATAAATTTTCTTCTTGAAATATCTAAATGAAGCATCATGCCTCCAAATTAAGCAGCGTTTTGCTTAGCTTTTTTTGCAGCCGCAGCAGCAGCTTTTTGCTCTGCTTTACGTTTTGCAGTTTCCGGACAAATTGCCCTAATAATATTGCGTGGACATGAATCCATACAAATCTCATCACACTCAGGACCATAAGCTAAACAAGCATCTTGATCTAAATGAATACGCCCATCAACAGAACTTATAGCTTTAGCAGGACACTTTCTAACACAAGCATTACAGTTCATACAACCAACAGAGCAAGTTTCAGTTGCAGCTTTAGCCTTGTTCTTAGTTGAACAAGCTACAGCAACACGTGCTTTTTGTGGTATAATTTCTAATACTTGACGAGGACACGCAGTGATACATTTACCACATGCAACGCAGAGATCTATAAGTACAACTGCTAATCCATCACGCATAACTATTGCATCAAAAGGACATGCCTTTTTACAATCACCAAGACCAAGACATGAATAAACACATGCGTCTTCGCCTTGATCCAAATTATTTGCAGCTACGCAAGATGATATACCTTGGTATTCAAAACGATATTTTGGAGTACCGTCCATCTTTACGCAATGTCTATAAGAAGTTTTAGGATCTGAAGCAACAACAGCTTTGCCAGATAATTCCCCAACAGCAGCTGTAACTTGGTCACTACCAGCAACACACAAGTTAGCAGCAACACTTGGGTCATTAATTACAGCAATAGCAAAGCCTTCGCAACCAGCATAACCACAACCACCGCAATTTGCGCCTGGTAAAACGTCCATAATAGCTTCTACACGAGGATCTTCTTCTACATAAAACACTTTCGAAGCAATACCAAGTATAGCAGAAGCAGCAATTCCAATGCCAAAAAGTGTAATGACTGATGAAATAACCATTAGTCTAATCCTTATAAATTATGTTTCTAATCTCAAATATATAATTAAATCATGCCTTTAAATGCCATAAATGCCATGGACATAAGCCCAGCCATGATAAGAGCGCTAGGAGTCCCAGCCATGGCCTTTGGTACACGACAAGTATCTAAACGCATACGAATTCCAGCCATTAAAACAAGAGCAAGCATAAAGCCTAAACTAGCTGCAATAGCATAAAGCATTGACCACATTAAGTCATATTCTAAACGCTGTACGGTAATCGCAACACCTAAAACAGCACAGTTTGTTGTAATAAGAGGTAAAAATATACCAAGTGATGCATATAATGGTGGAATCATTTTTTTAAGAAAGATTTCAACAAACTGTACTAATGATGCAATAAGTAAAATAAATACAATTGTTTGTAAATAACCTAACTTAAATGGGATAAGAACATATTGTTGCATCAACCAAGTAAATAATGTGGCTAAGATTGTTACAAAGATAACAGCACCACCCATACCAACAGCAACACTATTTTCTTTAGAGCAACCTAAATACGGACACTGACCTAAATATTGTGCTAATACAATGTTGTTAACAAAGATAGCCGCAATGAATAATTCAAAAAATTCCATAATTACTCACCTCTTCCAATGCTACAAGCTCTACAACCTTCGCAGCCGTGAACTGGGTTTTCAGGAATAGCAAGACCAGCTCTTTTTGCTTTCCAAATATTTAAGTAGTTCATTGCAGCTAAAGTTAAGCCTAATCCTAAGAAAGCACCAGGTGCTTCAATCATAATTGCAAATGGTTCAAAACTGTCCCACATTACAGGAATATCGAAGAAAGTGCCTTTACCTAAGACTTCGCGTAGTCCGCCTAAGAAAGTCAATGAAGCTCCAAAACCAATACCCATACCAAGTCCATCTGCAAGAGAAAGCCAAACTGTATTCTTAGCTGCAAAAGCTTCAGCTCTTGCTAAGATTAAGCAGTTTACAACAATCAGGGGCACGAAGATCCCAAGCTGTTGGTATAAGGGGTAAGCATAAGCTTGCATTAAAAGCTCAACAGTAACAACGAGTGTCGCTGAGATTGCAATAAAACAAACAATACGTACTTTTTTAGGAATAATACGACGCACTGCAGAAATAATAACATTTGATAAGGTTAAAACGAAAATAACAGCCATTCCCATACCAAAGCCATTTTCAGCTGAGGTTGTAACCGCTAAAACTGGACATAAGCCAAGAACTAAGCGAAATGGTGGAAGTTCTTTCCATAAACCTTTTGAAAATTCACTCCAAAAGCTCATACAATTATTCCTCTAATTATCCAAGTTTGCTAGTTGATCTTTAATTGTTGCATAAACTTCAAAAGCTTGAGCAACAGCACTAGTTACAGCAGCAGAGCTAATTGTAGCTCCTGAAACAGCATCAATATCACCACCTTGGGAAGACAACTTAGCTTCTTTAGCATGATTAATAAACTGCTCAGTAAATCTTGGTTCGGCAATTAAAGTACCAAGACCAGGAGTCTCACTCATTGTTGTTACACCAATGCCAACAATATTTTCTTTTTCAGTATTAATGCCAACAATAACCCCAACAGCTCCACCATAACCAGGTGCAAAACGTTCAATTCCAACACCAGTTAATTTTCCACCTTGCTTGACCGGAAAGAGCATTAGCTCTTCACCATTTTCTAGAGTAATTTTTTTACGCTCAGCAATTGGATCATTTTCAGTATCACCAAATACAAGCTTGATTGCAGGAGCTTGAACATATGTTAAAACTTGTTCTTCAATAGTTGATGCGGTTGATTCTCTTAAAGATGATAAAAGAAAGCCAGAGGTCGCACAAATAAGTGAAAGTACAACTATCATATTTAAAATAGCTTTCATACCTACCTCACTCCAAATGGTTTCGGTTGAATTTTATCAAGCAGCGGTGTCATAAAGTTAATTAGCAATACAGCAAAAGGTACACCATCAACATACACACCATAAACTCTAATAAGAACGACTAAAATACCACCAACAAGACCATAAATAATCATAGCACTACGGCGATTAGGCGAGCAAGAAGTATCAGGAGCTAAGAAAAATGCAGCCAACATTACAGTACCAGTAAATACATGATATAAAGGCGACGCATATAAGCTTGAATCATAAAGATAGAAACAACTTGCAGCAATAAATACACCACCAATAAAGGCTAATGGAATTTCAAAACGTACAATACGGCGTGAAACTATAAATAAACCACCAAGCAAAATAGCTCCAACCTGACTAGCACCAAGTGCGCCAAGCTGTGAACCAAATAATAGATTCATAATTCCGAGTTCTTGTGCTTGAGAAGCTCCAAAATATTTAAGACGGATAAGAGGATCTACATACATTGTAGATAATTGCATTGCATTTGGATCCATAAAAACAGGCCAAGAAATAGCAAGTGCACAATATCCAACGAGTGGGGCGCATAAAGGAGTAGCACCAAGACCACCAAAGCTCATTTTAGCAAGCAAAATTGTAATAGCTGCTCCAGCAATAACTAACCACCAAGGTGAAGCTGCTGGGAGCAAAAAGGCTAAGATAAGTCCAGAAAATACTGCACTAAAATCATAAACGGAAATTGGACGTTCCATTAATTTTTGTGCCGCAGCCTCAAAACCAACACAAGCTACAACAGATAGGCTCATTACACGAATTGCATCAAAACCCCAATGCAAAATTGAAAGTGCAATAACGGGTGATAATGCCAAAATCATTGTTAGCATTGTTTTTTCAATTGTGCGTCCGCTATGCCAAAATGGAGGTTCGCTAACGCGCAGGGAAGTAAATAATTTTGACATAAAACTATCTCTCTTGTGCAGCAATATGTTTTTTCGCCATTCTTATATATTGCAATACAGGACGGCGGGATATGCAGACATATGAACACATGCCACAATCCATACAAAGTTCCATATGATAATCTTTACAGCTATCATAAAGTTCAAACTCACTATAACGGCTAATTTTATCAGGCTGAATTCTTGCCGGACAAACTTGTACACACTCGCCACAGCTAACACAAGGATTATCGCCTTCGAGTTGTGGAATTGATGAGGATTTAACAATATGCATAGAATAAGTATTCTTGCTTACTCCGCCTTGTAGGCGAAATTGAGCACGACCACGCATAGGACCATTAAGAAGTAATACATCATTGTCTTCAAGGTCAATACCTGCAACATCAATAATTGAGCTAAGTGAAGTACCAACATCTACTAAATAATTTTTACCTTTTACACTCAAAGCAGTTTTTGTTAAAGGTAAGCCAGTTTCCATAGCTAAGCCTAAACCAAATACTTCATGTAGCGAGATTGAAGCAACTTTTTCTGGAGCTTCAATTCCTGTAACAGCTTTGATTACGAGCTGGTTTAAGCTACTTGGATACACAGCTGGTACTACTTTAATCTCAACACCTTCAAATTCAACACCTGTTGCATCATCAACAGCTAAAACAAGCTTGATTGCTGAATTTAAATTATGAATTGCAAAAATTGCTTTTTGAATAGTATCTTTATATTCAATTAACATGCTTTTTGCAAAACAAACTTCAGGGTCAGGATTTAAACCGTTAATAACTAAAGTTTCATTGAGCTCAACTATAGTCTTAATGCTGATGCCAAGCTTTTTTAGAGGTTCACGCAAATCATAGCCAGTAAGACCATCAAGTTTTAATGGTTCTACAGTAGGAATAACAAGCGGTTCTTCTGGTTTGGCTTCTTCACCTTCAACAGCTTTCTTTGGTTTTGGTTTCGGAGCACCTAAACTAATTAAAATACCTTGGTTACTAACGTCATTTACAGTACCCACAACAGGAGCATGTAAATCTCCGCACAATGGATCAGGATGAACAGCTAACACCATGCCAGGGTAGACTAAAGCATTTTTTGCTACCGCTTTATCTATTTCATAGCCGGTAGCATCAATCCAAAAGCTGTCTGACTTTATTTGCTCATCAAACTTCTCGCAAACTTCGCTTGCAAGCAAAAAATGTTGGTTTGATTTTTTTTGGCAACACAAAAATTTCATGCCTTTCCTCACTTATTAAAATCTATTATCCTAAATAGCTCATTATGTATGGCACTGGGCGCATTCGTCTTCTTTATAAGGGCCCTTGCCTTGTTCTTCATGACAGCCCATACAACTCTCATGGAAAGCATCAAAGCGACTTGGGATTAAATCCTCTACCTTTTCTTCATGACATAAACTACAGCTAATTGTATCAGCCTCAAGATTTACCCAACCTTTTTCACGTAAAATTTTGCCTGTTTCGACAACTTCACGCTTGTTTGGGTCTTCTTTATCAACTATAAGTTGATTATGGTGACAAGTCACACAAGCAAGCTGATCTTCATACATCGCTTGGTGAGTAGTTTTAAAGTCTGGCTTTGAAACTACACCATGACAAGCACCACACTCCATAGCTATAGGCGTTGGCTTATCACGCTCGTGGTGACATGCCTCACAGCTAACATTGTAGTCTTCATAGTGTTTTTTGTGATCAAACACAACTTTACCACCCACATTTTCAAGTAAAATGCGATCAGGAAATTCCTGAACAGGCAATAACGGTGTTGATGTAGGCAAGCCATAACCAATAATGGCAACAAGTGCCAAAATCACACACACAGGAATAATAATAAAAAATCGTTTGGACACAGCAAAATCCAACCTTAATAAAATGGTGGTTTAAAAATGACAAAGCAAAAACTTTGCCCGCAAAAACAAAAACATACTGAAATATTACATATTTAGCGCAAAGCACTTGTGCTTGGCGTTAAACATAATAATTTCATTACGATAAAAATAACTTGTTCGTTTATTCACATACCATAAATATTTTAGTATGTAAACCCTTAATTAGTGACTTGCGAAAACTGTAAGCTGCGCTTTAGCCTTCTTTGTACTATCTTAGTAAGTGTTAAATCATATGTTTGCAAAAAGATTTTTTGCTTTTCCGCTCCACTTAATTCCATCATTTTCTAATACAAATGAATGTGAACAAATTTCTATAGCTTGTGTGATGTTACTTAAACAAAGTAAAATACTTATTTTGTAATCTTCGTTAAGCTTAGATAAAAATTGTGTTAAATCTGATAATTCATCATTACTCAAACCAGTAAAAATATTGTCAATAACTATTAACTTAGGATTTGTTGCAATGGCACGAATTATTTCAGCTTTTTTGATAATGTATTGCGGTAAATCTTTTAGCTTACTAAAGGCAAAATCACCAAGTCCAAAATCTATAAGCATTTTTGCAACTGCACGCTTTGCCTCGTATTCTTCTCGTCTTGCTCTTGGTAGCAATACTAAAGGCTGCCACCATTTTGATTTTCTTTTAGCTTGGGTGCCTATTAAAATATTTTCAAGTAAAGTCATTTCCTCAAGAATATGATTTTCTTTAAAAATAATTGCGAGCCCTTTTTGGCTAATTTCATAATCGCATAAATTATCAAAGCTTGTTCCGTCCAATAAAATTTCACCACTAAATTTCGGCAAAAAAGCACCTAAGCAGTTTAACAATTTAGAACTTTCAAGCTCATCAGTACAATACAACGCACAAACACTAGACTTTCCAAGTTTAAAATCAATATCTTGTTTTGCATCTGAATTATATTTGAGTTTTTTTACTTCTAAGATATATGAATTAGACATTTTTTTTAGCTCCAATATATGGTTCTAATTTATTAAAAATAATGTCCCATGTAAATTCAGGCATTTTAAATAAATGTCCTTTCCTTGATAAAAGATAGGTTGCAAAAGCGAGATATACTAGCCCGTGTATAAATGAGACACCTAAAAATTCAAGGCTAAAAATTTCGTTCACAGTTTTTAAATAATAAAAAAACTCTGAGCATAAGGTAACAAAAAAAGTAGCAACAATAGTACCGGTTATTGAACCGTTTCCGCATATCAAAACTATTAATAAAATGTTAAGTGGCAAGATAAAAGAAAAATATGATGGAGTGAAAGCTCCTAGCGTTCCACTATGAAGTGCACCTGCAATAGCTGAAAAAAAGGCTGCAAAACAAAGCATGAAAAATTTAAGCTTAAAACTGTCAAAGCCTAAGGAGTGGACAAGCTTTTTATCCCTACCAGTCGCCTTTAGGACATAGCCAAAGTTACTGTTGATTAGGCGAATAAAAACATACATTATCGTAATAAAACAAACGTAATTTATAATAACAGAATTTTTGACTGGCATTGAGTTAAAATCAATATTCTTACTAAAATCAATGCTAATTAATAAAAGTCTAATCAGTTCTGAAAATATAATACTTGCAATTAAAAGCACTTTTGCTCTTAAGCGTAAAAATGATGCTCCAAGCAAGTAGCTTGTTAATAGTCCTATTAGTCCTGCGCAAAATAAGCCTAGCCAAAAAACAATGTCTATTTTACCTAAAATCCAATTGAAAAAAACTGGATTATCAAGGTGTTGTGCTATTTTAAAACTAGCAGATATATAGGCATAAGCATATGCGCCAATTGCTGCAAAGGCACTAATTCCAATAAAATATATCCTACCAATTCCATAAATAAAATTAAAGCATATAGCTAAAATTGCATTTACAGCAAAAATATTAGTTATATATTTCAAATAATTATCAGCATGTAAATCTACCCATATTAAACTTGCAAACAGTAAGCATAAAAAAGCAATATTTAGTAGAGAGTTACGCACAGGGTTAAAAGTCATCATTTCTCCTAAAAACATTTTCATTAACAGCATTAAGATCTTTTAACAAAAATTTTGTAAGCCGAAGATGTAGAATAATGGGTTTAAATCATAAAAATGCACGAAATGTAAACGAAGTTTCCATATTTCTTGCATTTTCTTTGTTTATTACAACTGTTGATTCCATTTACTGCTAAGTTTTAATATATTTTTCATCAACGACTAATTAAAGATATAGCCTAAACATAAACAATAGGCAATCTAATATTAAAAGCAAACTTTCATATTTTTGACATAAATTATATTATTGTGTTTAGCTTTATTTTGTTGTAATTTAGCTTAAATTTAAATTTGGTAAAAAAGAATGCAAACAAATACTTTTAGCTTTATTAGCCTAGCAATTTATTCAAGTCTTATTGTAATCTTGCGCTATACTTGCATTGATAGTCTAATTGATGCTCCATTACTTGGTATTGCGTTAATGATTTATTCTTGTGCTATGCTTCTTTCAGTTTTGCCTTATTTATTTTTTGAAGCTAATAAAGTGAAACAAGTTTATTGTGCTGTTTGTGCGCTACTTAATATTTTTTGCGCAAGCTTTATTATTTACACAATGCTTAGTACAGAACTACTAAACCAAGCAATTATATATATTTCAGCCTTTTGCCTTGGTTTTAGTTTGATAAGCACCTTGTCTTTTTTTATTCAAGATTTTAGCCCAAATAAAATTAAACTCTGTTATTTTTTAGTCATAGCCTTTGGAATTGGTGAGCTTTTTAACTATATTAAAGTCTTAATTTTACCAAGCGAAATATTTTATAATGAAATAATCCTTGGGCTTAGCTTTGGATTCTTACAAGTTTTATTTGCTATTTTTTTGCTTTTTCAACTTGCTAACTCAAGTAAGAGTTTTAAAAATAATGTAAGTGAAATTGCTGAAAACTTTAAAAGTAAAAAATTTATTTTGTCAGCTATTATTATAAATATAAGCTTTTTCATTAATCAAGCAATACATTTTCAAAAAATTTCAGAGGTGTTTTTTAGCTCTCAGACTTTTCTTATTTTAATTATTATTCTTATCGTTATTATTTTTCCTCTAATTGCCTTTTTGTATCTTCGATTTGGTTTTATGAATTTAATTTTTATAAGCATTATATTTAGTGTGCTAAGCCCAGCCCTTATTATTTTACCAGAGAGCAATTTTGTTTTTATATTTTTTGGCTTAATTACGATTTTATCTACTTTTATGTTCCTTTTTAGTATAAGTTTTTTTGTCACAGAAAAAATATATGGTTCCAAGTATTTTTATTTATTTTTGTGCTTACCTTATTTTTGCTACTCCTTAACTATTGGCATACTTGCTCTTTGGCAGTATTATTTTTCTGATACCTATTTTGTTATGGTATTATTAAATCTAGGCTGTATTGCTGTAACTATCTTATATTTATATATAAACAGTAAGTTGTTTGTGAAAGATGAAAAAATTGTAAAGCAAGAAAATAACATTCCTCTTTTAAACATAGTTGACAAGTGTAAGATATTAGCTGAAAAATATAAATTGTCACCTCGGGAAACTGATGTTGCTCTTTGCTTGTGTGAAAATATGACAAACACTGAAATAGCCGGGAAATTATTTATTTCAGAAAATACCTTAAAAATACACATTGGCAAAATACTAAAAAAAATGAATGTTAAAAATCGTAGCCAATTATTAGCTCTAATTATAAACGAATAAAGGATTTAAAATGAGAAAAGATAGCAAAAAAGAGTATGAAGATGAAGATTTATATGTCAGTCGTTCGCAAAAAAAACGTGATAGCACCCATTTGCAAAAACTTGGTGAACAATTAGCTAAACTATCAAAAGCTAAAATCCAAAAGATGAACTTAAGTGAAGATTTACAACATGCTCTCTTTGAATATAATAACTTAAAGAAATTTGAAGCAAAACGCCGTCATTTGCAATATGTTGGTAAATTAATGCGATCTGAAGATAATATTGAAGAAATTGAAGAAATCTTAAATGAGCTTAATAAATAAGCTGGTTTAAAACAAAAAAGTAGCCAAAAATATCGAAACTTGAAATTTTTTGGCTACTTTTTTATGAGAGTGTTAATGTCTAGACCTTATAATAATCTTTATACCACTCAACAAATTTTTTAATGCCATCTTTTAAATCGGTCTGTGGTTTAAATCCTGTTAGGCTTACTAAATCATCAACATCTGCCCAGGTACGCTCAACATCACCATCTTGCATCGGCAATTCATTTCTTATCGCTTTTTTACCTGTAGCCTCCTCAATTGAGGAAATAAAATAATCAAGTTCAACAGGATTGTCATTGCCTATATTATAAACTCTATATGGGGCAGAGCTTGTAGCTGGATTAGGATTTACTTTATCAAAGCTAGTATCAGAACAAGGACTAAGTGGTAGCAACCTTGCTATGCTTTCAACAATATCATCAATATAAGTAAAATCTCGTTGCATCTTGCCTTTATTAAAAACTTTAATTGGCTCATCATTTAAAATCGCATTTGTGAATAAAAATGGAGCCATATCAGGACGACCATATGGACCGTACACAGTAAAAAAGCGAAGACCAGTGCATGGAATTTTATATAAATGGCTGTAGCTATGTGCTAAGAGCTCATTGCTTTTTTTAGTAGCGGCATAAAGGCTAACAGGGTGGTCTACATTGTCACTTGTTGAAAATGGAGTTTTTGCATTTAAACCATATACAGAACTTGAAGAAGCATAAACTAAGTGCTCAATTTTTTTGTGACGGCAACATTCCAAAATATTGGCAAAGCCAACAAGGTTTGATTGAATATAAGCTGAAGGATTTTCTATGCTATAGCGAACTCCTGCTTGAGCTGCCAAATTAACAACTATTGAAAAGTCCTTTTCAAATACCATATCCAAAAATTCTTTATCCGCTAAATCGCCAAAGGACATCTTAAATTTGTGGTCTTGCCCTAAGATCTCAAGCCTAGCTTTTTTTAGGTTTACGTCATAATAATCATTCATGTTATCAAGACCATAAACGGTATGTCCTTTTTCAAGTAAATACTTACTCAAGCTAAAACCAATAAAGCCAGCAGCTCCTGTTACAAGTATATTCACATTTACCTCATTATTTTAAAATTTTTCGCACCCCAAAAAGAGAGGCAAAAAGAAAATAAATCATTGCACCTAAAAGTATAGATGCAAATAGTGCAACAAATTCATTGCTAAAAAAGCTGTATATTGAATCTAGAAAAAGATACATAAGCAATGAACTTACAATAAGCTTAGCTAAAAAAATTAAAACTGTAAATTTAAAAATTTTGAACTTTAAATATTTGCTTGAATAAAGCCATAAGCTTATTGTATACGCCCAAATTCCTAAACCTGCGGACAAAGGAGCTGCCAAAAAATCAAATACTTGCATTAAAGCAAAAGCACTAAGAACACAGGTGAAAAAACCTATTAAAGTACTAATCCATAATATATTTCGATACTTAAAGTTATATACTACACTTAAAAGTAAGCGGGATAAAGCGTATGCTGGTAAGGCAATAGAATAAGCCTTTAGAGCAAGGCTAGTCAGTTCAATTGAATGGGAAGAAAAATTTCCATATCCAAATAATACTGAACAAATTTGCTTTGAAAGTGCAAATAATCCAAATGCCGCTGGAATATTAATCGCTAAGCAAAGTAAAAATATTTTTTTGGATTCTTTTGCAAGTTCATAACGCTTTGTTAAGCTAGATAGCTTATTTGCACCTGCAACCGCTAAACTTGCACCTAGCAAGCCTAAAGGAAATTCAATTAACCTTTCAGCGTAGAAAAGACTTGATATATGACCTACTCCATAAAAAGAGGCTATAAAGCTTGCTACAAAAAAACTTAATTGTGGAAATCCTGCTGCTAGCGTATCGAGCGGTAGGGTGCTTGCCATTTGCTTTGAAATTCTTTTTATTGTTTTTTTTTGCAATTCTTCATTCTTTTTAGGATTTTTAGTCGCAGCCCTTAACATTAAAAGCTTTGCAAAGCCTGCAAGGCTAACTCCAAGACTAATTAAAATTGCTTTTTCATGTAGTTCTAATTCTAAACACATTGAGCATAAGGAAAAGAAAATTATTATTAGATTAAAAACAGATGAGCTAAAACCAGCAACAAAAAATTTATTTTCACTGTAGCTAAGTGCCATATAGTTTGCGGCTAATATTGCAAAAAAAACATAAAAAATAGAATACTGAACATAAAGGCTTGCCATATTTAAACTTTCTTGCATACTAGCTAGTCCTGGTGCGAGCAATAGCACTAGCTCCTTTGCCAAAAAAAATGTCAATAATATGCAGGGAATAAGATATATGCTCAATATTTTAGTAAGCTCAACGCTTAAAGCATATTTGTAATTATGATAAAGAGAGTATTTGACACTTAAGCTTAAGGATAAAGATCCCTCGCCATACAAGCGACGAATAAAATATGGTATACGTAAGGCAATGGCAAGTGCGTCTGCAACAGCACTTGAACCAAAAATAATGGCTATACAAAAATCACGAAAAAAACCTAACAAGCGTGATAAAATTGTAGCAAAAACTAGCACAAAATAATTTTTCTGCATAAAAAAAATAAGTTGACTTTATTTACAAAAGCCAACTTTAATTTTTGAAATTTACTAATTAAGCTATAGTATTAATTCTTTGTCCAACGCCACGTTCATTCATAGCATCTGTTCTTAGCTGAGAGCCAGAACCATCAGAATTATTAGCTACTTGAGCACCACTATTTATTAATTTCATAATTGAACTTTCTTGAATATCTGTAGCGCTCATAAGCATATTTGCACTACTTGTAACAGTCATTTCACTCATAAAAATATCCTTTGTTAAAGAATTTTATACTCTAATTCTTTCTTATCGGCAATGTTTTATTTTAACTTTAGGGTAAAAAATTATAAAACAGCATTGCCCAATAATACATATTTTCATTTTAAGTGCAAATTCTCTTGATTTAAAGCGCAAAGACTTGCAATTTTATCTTTTTACTGCTTTAATTATTTAAGTGCCACGCACATTACCTTTGCGATAAATGTCGTTTTTAATGACAAGTTCTTAAAAAGTGCCCTAAAACAACATATAGTTCAAAAAAATATTATGATACAAAATTTATACGATTATTTTCCGTTTCTATTAAAAACTCAAGAAAGCAATAAATCTTTTTCAATATCTAAGCTCAACTGCCAAAGCCTTAGTTTTGGATTTGTTTTTACTCTTGGGCTAGCCATGATTTTGTCAGCGGTAATTTTCTTTTTTGCGTTTAACTGGCAAGCTATGCCAGACTTTTTTAAATTTGCTATTCTCCAAGCCTTAATTTGCATAAGTACTTTTTGTGCATATAAATTCAGCTTAGATACGATACTTGGAAAACTTTTTCTAACGCTAAGCTCTGTTTTAGTTGGTGTTTTTATGGCTGTTTTTGGGCAAGTATACCAAACAGGCGCTGATAGTTATCTTTTATTTTTAGTATGGGCGGTTGCAATACTGCCATTTACGTTAATCTCAAAATTTTCTATTTTATGGACTATATGGATTCTATTGATAAATTTAACGATAATATTAGCATGGGGTGAGCAGTTTAGACGGTTTTATGATGATGAACATCTTTTGCATACAAGCTTATTGCTTTTCAATGCATTTGTTCTTTTTGCAAGAGAAATTTTAGTCAATAAATTTTTATGGTTAAACTCTTATCTGTCTAGGCTACTACCATTTTTACTTGTGCAGATTTTTCTAGCTCGTGAAATTATAATAAGTATTTTAGATAATAGTTCTATACTACATACTGGTTTTGCTCTTTTATTGTCATTTTTTATATTTTTCGTGTATCGCTTTAAATTAAAAGATATTACGCTTGTTTCTTTAAATTTAATTACTAATTGCTGTTTGCTTGTGATTTTTATTGCATCACAAATAAAATTTGAACTTAGCTCATATATTATTCTTTCTGTATTCGTTATTTTTGTTTTGGCTATGCTAGGTAAATACATAGAATTACTGTATAGAAAGTTTAATGTAGAAAAAATAACTAACGGCAAAAGTATAGAACAAGAATTAATTGAAAAATCAACAAAAGTTGGAGTTGAAGACAAGCAAACAAGTGCAAAAGACTCTAGATTTTCTTATATCAGAGCTGGCTTATGCTTTGTATCTGCCTGTGTGACAGTAGTTGTTGTAATGTCGGTGTTTTTTTTGCTTTACTCAGAAAACTTTGAGGGCAGTGATTTTTTCCTTATTGCAGGTGTTATCTTTGTTTTTTGCTCTCTTTGGATTTACAAATTACAAAGAGAAGAGCTTAACAGTGGTAAAAATTCATATATCCTATTTTATCTTGGTCTAAGTACAGTCATGCAGGCGTATGCTTTAATTTGCTCATATCTAGTTTTTGAGCAAGATTTTAGCTCTATGGTAATAGCCTTAATTTTTACAGGGCTAAGTATTGCTATTTATCCTTTTATTTCTAGCAATTTAGAAAAATTTATTATTGCCTTGCTATCAATGCTTCTTTTATATCGTGGTTTTATAGATTTTTATTTTTATGTGTTGGGTTTAGACATTATTTTACTTTGCACTATGAGTTTTGGCTATAAATTTGCAAATAAATATCAAGGTTTAAAGGTTCTTGCCTACGCAAGTTTTATCGCCTTGATACTTAAAGTTGTTTTCATGCTTTCTGATAATTATTTCTTTATATTTCCTATTTTATACAGTTATTCTTTTGGAATTTTACTGGCTTTGTGGATATGTATTCTTTATTGCTTATATTCGATGAAACTTGAAAAAGCTAGAAGAAGGCTTTCAATAACGTCCGTTTTTGCTCATATTTTTGCTTTTGCTTGCCTGGGCTTCTTAGTGTATTTTTATGCTTATGCACTACTACTTATTACTGGAGTAATGTTGCTAGCAATTTACTTTGAGAAAATTTTGCTTTTGCGAGCAATGATATGTTTTTCTATTCCAATTATTTTCTATTACTATTATAATTTAGATATAAATCTTTTGCATAAGTCATACTTGCTATTTGCAAACGGTAGCATTTTACTTGTTTTTTGTGCTTATAAGAGAGAGGGTTTAAAAGATGCGAAATAAAATATTGTTTGCTAGTCTAATAATTATACTAGCCTTTTTTAACTATTCAATCTTTAAACAAGAAAATCATATTAATAAGGGTGCGACGATATATTTTGAACTAGCTCCAGTTGATCCACGCTCATTGATGCAAGGCGACTACATGGCTTTGCGCTATCAAGTAGCTGATGATATAGCTAAAGCATATGAATATGAAAAAGCTGATGTGCTAGAACTGCCTAATAATAAAGCCATAATTGAGCTTGATGAGAGCAAGAGGGCTAAATTTATTTCATTATATAACAAAAATGATGAGCTTAGAGAAAATCAATTTTTACTTGATTTTATACCTAATCGCCATCAATTCAAGACAGCGCTTGCAAGTAGCTATTTTTTTGAAGAAGGGCAAGCCAAAAATTTTGAAATTGCAAAATATGGTGTATTTAAGCACATGAATGATAGATTTGTGCTAGTTGCCTTGGCAGATAAGGACTTGAAAATAATTGAAGCAAAATAGGCAGTAAAGAGCAATAGGAGAGCCACATGCAAGAAATTTTATACTCACATAATCACCAAGATTTAACATACCTAGGTCGATTTTTAAGATTGCAAGACAGTACTACTTGTAATTATAGTGCAAGCGGTGTTCAATTTTCATGCACTGCAAAAAGAGTTGAGATTGAAATGACGACTAAAGGTGAACTTTGGTATAATATGCCTTTAACAGCGTGGTTTCATGTTTCCATAAGTGGTGAGGTGACAAAGGAATTTTACCTTGAACTTAAAAATGGCACTGCTTGGTATACGTTATTTGATAGCCTTGAGGAAAAGAAAATTAATGTGGTCATCAGAAAATGTACAGAGGCAAAATATGCTAATTCTGCTGTTTCAAAGCTCAAAATAAATGGCTCAAGCTTAACAAAATTGCCACTCAATAAAAAACATAAATTCAGTTTTTTTGGCGATTCACTAACTTGTGGCTATGGGATTTTAGGCATGGTCGGTGGTCAAATTGCTAACCCTACTCAAGAAAATGCTTTGGACGCATATTCTGCTAAATTATCTGAAATATTTGATGCTGATATGGAGACTGTTTGCGTGTCAGGTATTGGAGTTTACTCTAATGCGACCTTTGTTGATATGATTGATGATGAAAGATTAATGAAGCATATTTTTCCATACTCTGATTATTTTAGCGAGCTATCACTATATGGACACGCACGGACTAAATGGGATTTTAGTTTTGAGTCAGATTTAGTTATAATATTTTTAGGTGCTAATGATTCTAGCTATTTATACTTTGAAAATGAGGCAAAAAATAGGGCGTTCATAGAGGCATATATTGAGTTTATCAAGCAAGTCAGAGTGCATTATAATGCGCCAATTTTATGTGCTATTTGCGAAAATTATGGCAAGGTTCCAAGCTTAATTGACAATGCCATAATGGCTTATAAACATGACAGTCGTGATGAGCAAATTAGACTTGTAACAGTATCAAAGCCACGCCCAGAAGATGGCATGGGTCCGCTAGAGCACCCTCTTGCCGTGACTCACGCAAGGTGGGCAAATGAAATTGCTGCGGAACTTGAAAAATGGCTTGGCTTTGAAAAACAATAAAAACGAGATGCTTTATGCTTAAAATTAATTGACAGCGATAGACATAATCGTTAACACTCTTTGCAGCTACAAAACAAGTGCAAACAATTTAAAAATAGAAAATGAAAATGACAATTAAAGAAAATCTTGCGGCTTATGTAAAACCAACTGAAATTAAAACAAATTTAGAACAAAAAACATTCTTTTTCTTGTTTATACTAACCTTTACACAAATTGTGGGCTACCAAACTTGGCAAACTCTTTATACAAACTTTATTGTTGAAGTTGTTGATTTAAATGCTCAACAAAACGGAATTGTGCAATCAATTAGGGAGTTTCCTGGCTTATTAGCGATTACTGTTCTTTTCTTTTTACGCTTTATGAAAGAAGAAAGTATGGCAATTGTATCTGTTTTTTTACTTGGAGTCGGTGTTGCGATTACTGGTTTTTTACCTAGTTTTTCTGGTATGTTGTTTTCAACTCTTTGCATGTCTATTGGGTTTCATTACTATGAAACTGTTAATCAATCCATATCCTTACAGGCATTTAATACGAAATTATCGCCAATCGTTTTTGGTAGGTTAAGAAGTATTTCAGCTCTTGGAAATATTTTTGTAGCTGTTTTAATTTTATTGTTTGCAAGCTTTTTTACTTATAAGCAAATGTACTTGGCGACAGGTCTTGTTGCCATGTTTGGAGCTTTTTGGGCAATTGGAAAACGTCCTGATTTAAGCTTATTGCCAGCTCAAAGAAAAGGACTTGTTTTTAGGAAAAAATACTGGCTATTTTATGCCCTAACTCTCCTTTCAGGCGGGCGTAGGCAGATTTTTACAATTTTTTCCTTGTTTTTGCTTGTTGAAAAATTTGAATATTCTGTGACCATGGTTACAAGCCTTTTTCTTATAAATAATACAGTTAATTGGCTATTAAATCCACTTATCGGCAAATTAATCAATGCACATGGTGAACAAAAACTTCTAACTTTCCAATTTTTACCGGCAATAGGAATTTTCTTGGGATATGCTTATATTGATAATGGTCTAATTGTTGCTGCGCTATATATTTTAGATCAGTTTACCTTTAATTTTAATATTGCAGAAAAAACATTTTTCCAAAAAATGGCTGACAAGGCGGATATTGCTCCAAGCATGGCAATGTCATTTACTATCAATCATATAGCTGCTGTTGTTGTGCCGGTTGTTGGAGGAACTTTGTGGTTAATTGATTATAAGTTACCATTTATTTTAGGTGCAATTTTAGCTGTTATGTCACTTGTTTTGGTTCAGTTCATTAATGGTGAAATAAGAAAAAATAAGATACAATAAGTAATTTTGAAAGTAAAAAAAGCCCATGGAAATAAAGTGATTTTTTCATGGGCTTTTTCTCGTTTTTTTCATTACCGACTATTTAGCCTTTGAAACAAGCCATTTATGAAATAGTAAATCTTTAGATAATTCAGGGTGAAAAGCACAAGCAACAATATTATTTTGCTTAACAGCTAAAATTTTATCTTCGTGTTTTGCTAGTATTTTCACGTTATTTTCAATGTTTGTGATTTGTGGTGCTCTAATGAAAATAGCTTCAAACTCAAACGCTTTATTAGCCAAATCAATATTGTCAACTTCATCATATAAATTTTCAATTAAAAGCGTAGTGCAAAAACTTTCCTGTTGTCTGCCAAAGGCATTGCGCAGTGCAGTAATATCCATAACTTTAAGGTTAGCTTGCTCTTTATGTGAAGGAATTTCTTTTGCAAGTAAAATCAAACCAGCGCAAGTTGCTAAAACTGGAATGTCTGTAGCAATAAGTTCTTTTAACTTAGGCATTAAACCTTCTTCAACAAGCAATTTTGCCATTACAGTACTTTCGCCACCAGGTAAAACAAGCCCATGAAGGTTTTCTAAGTCCTTTGCTTGACGTACTTCAACTGCTAAAGCGCCACATTTTTCAATTGCTACGCAATGTTCAAAAAAAGCACCTTGCAAGGCTAAAACACCAATTCTAATTTGTGAATGTTCAACTCGCTTTGTATGTGCATAAGATAAATTATGCATTGCATGAATCTCAGACATCTTTTCCTCAGAATTTAAATTGCAAAAAAATAATTACCAACCACGATCTTGCATTCTATTTTCAGCAGAAATCGTTGATATTTCAATGCCTGTCATTGCGCAACCTAGCCCAGTAGAAATTTCAAGTAGCATGTTAGCATCTTGAAAATGTGTTACAGCTTTAACAATTGCAGCTGCTTGCTTTGCTGGATCAGAAGATTTAAAAATACCAGAACCAACGAATACACCATCACAGCCAAGCTCCATCATAAGGGCTGCATCTGCAGGAGTTGCAATTCCACCAGCTGCAAAATTCACAACTGGTAAGCGACCTTCTTTGCGAACTAACATAGCCAGTTCAAGCGGCAAAGCATTTTCTTTTGCAAAGTTAGGGACTTCATCTTCTGGCATAGAGCATAATATTCTAACTTGCTCATTGACTTTACGAATATGCTTAACAGCTTCAACAACATTGCCAGTTCCTGGTTCACCCTTAGTTCTAATCATTGCAGAGCCTTCTGAAATACGACGTAAAGCTTCACCTAAATTTTTCGCACCACAAACAAAAGGAACTTTAAAGTTGTTTTTATTGATGTGAAAGCGATCGTCAGCAGGAGTTAAAACCTCACTTTCATCAATATAGTCAACACCCAATGCTTCAAGAATACGAGCTTCAGTATTATGCCCAATGCGAACCTTTGCCATAACAGGGATACTCACACAAGCCATAATGCGCTTAACAAGTTCAGGGTCAGCCATACGAGCAACTCCACCCTCTTTACGAATATCAGATGGAACACGCTCAAGCGCCATAACAGCGCATGCGCCAGCTTCTTCTGCAATTTTAGCCTGTTCTTCATTTGTAACGTCCATAATGACGCCACCTTTCAACATCTGTGCAAGCCCGCCTTTAAGGGCAAAGGTATTTTTTTCCATAATATTCCTCAACTTAAAATATTTTCAAAGCATATATATCTTTTCAGTTGAAGTTCAAATGAAAATATAATTTATTGGTTTAATAAAAAATTGTACTGGTACAATAACACTGCGCATAGATACAATTATACGCTCAAAGAAAGGCATATATGCAGTGTTTTTTTAATTGATTTCTTGACAATGTTCGTTAGCGTTTGTAGATTGTACGCATGAAAATTGTATCATTAATCAAAGAAGAGCAAGCAAACAATAATTTACCATTGTATCAAAATATTGTTAATGCCATTGCAAGAGGAATTAGCCGAAAAGACTTGCAAGCTGGAGAACTGCTACCAACTCATAGGGCTCTTGCACAAAAACTAGGTGTTACTGTTGGAACTGTTAGCCGTGCTTATGGTGAAGCTACTAGACGGCAATTAATTGTTGGTATCACGGGGCGTGGTACTTTTGTGAATAGTTTTTCGCAAAATATTGATATTTTAGATGAAAAAGAGAAAATACATGATTTAAGTTTCGTCGCGCCCTTTGAATATTTAAACCCAGAACTTGAACCTAGTCTTTTAAAGCTTTCAAAACGCAGTAACTTAGCACAATTATTAAAATACCATGAACCATGCGGGCTTCGTGAGCATCGTGAGGCTGGTGCAAAGTGGGCAAATCGTTTTGGTTTGTTGGTTGATGGTAAATCCGTATTGGTTAGTGCTGGAGCTCAGCATGCACTACTAGTCTTATTGTCTTCATTGTTTCAAGCAGGCGATAAAATTGTTGCAGAACCCTTAACTTACCCACTGCTTAAACAACTAAGTTCACGGCTTTGTTTAAATTTAATTCCAGCAAAAATGGATCAAGGCGGACTTTTGCCTGAATCCTTAGAAGCTCTTTGCAAGTCTGGTGATATTCGTGGTGTTTATTTAATGCCAACATGCCAAAGCCCAACTCTTGCCCAAATTCCAGACTACAGACGCAGAGAAATTGTTGAAATATGTAGAAAATATAATGTGTTAATTATTGAAGATGATGTATACGCTTTATCACTCGAAAAGCACCCGACACCCATATTTAACCTTGCCCCAGAACGCTCATTTTTCATAGCTTCGACAAGTGAATCTTTGAGTGGTGGCTTACGAACAGCTTATTTATGCGTTCCTGATGCATTTTATAATACAGTATCGCAAGGAATTGGCTATACTATTTCAATGGCACCGCCACTAATGGCTGAGCTTGCAAGTATGTGGATTGAAGATGGTACTGCTGATAAGGTTTTATGGCAAAAACGAGAAGAAGCTGCCATGCGAAATGTGCTTGCAAGGCGGATACTTGATGGCTTTGCACTTGAAACAAGAAGTACTGGCTTTTTTGCTTGGTTAAAACTACCTCAACCATGGACAAATGAAAGTTTTTGCTCAAAAGCCTTAGAAAGTGGCTTAAAAGTAGCTAATAGTTCACATTTTTCACTCCCTGGCATAGTGCCTGAACCGGCAATTAGAATTTCACTTGGAGCAAATAAAAATAAAGAAGATTTGACAAGTTCATTGCAAAAAATTTCGGAAATTTTGCATGGAAGTTGAATTGGTTTGAAAAACTTAACTATTTTTTGATAGCAATTTTTAATAATTAATAAATTAATTGTTGACGAATGCTTAATTTAAATTTAATAATATACTATACGCTTATACGTTAAGTTCTTTTTTTTGCTTTAAAAAATTGATGATATAGTTGGAAGTTCTTGCTTTATTACAAATGTTTTAATGTCATATAGCTTTTTAAGTTTTTCTTTTGTTTTTCAAGTCTTATACTTTTTTTTGTGTATCGTTTTCGGTTTTTATAGTGTTTTGTTTACTGATTTATGCTTACATAGGCATGAACTTTTCATGATTTATTTTTCATTTAAAGGGGTTTTGGTTATGGCACAAGCAGTTAATGATTTTTTACAAAATAATGATTGGTTCTTCACAACAGATGGTGAACCACGCGGCTATATTGAATCTCAGCCGTTAAAAGAATTATGGTTTCACACAGGAACAGCATGCAATTTAAGTTGTCCTTTTTGCTTTGAAGGGGCATCTCCTGGAAATAACCGCATTGAAGCTTTGAAACTAAAAGATGCAAAATCTTTTATTGATGAGGCTCTTAGCCTTGGAGTTGAAAAGTTTTCGTTTACAGGTGGTGAGCCATTTGTAAATCCAGAAATAATAAATATTTTAGAGTATGCGCTAAAATTTAAACCTTGCCATGTTTTAACAAATGCTACAAAGCCGCTTCTTATGCGTCTTAATGAAGTAGAATATCTTCAAAGAATGCCAAATGAATTATCATTTAGGGCTAGTTTAGATTTTCCAAATCCAAAAGCCCATGATGCAAACAGAGGAAGAGGTTGTTTTGAACTCACCTTAAAGGTTCTTGCACAGCTTCACCAAATGGGCTTAAAGATTGAAGTTGCAAGGCACAGCTTGCCTGATGAAGATCTTGAAAAAGCAAATTCTGAATATTATCCATTTTTTTATGCTGTTGGATTACCAGATACTACTCCAATCATTGCTTTTTCTGATTTATTTAGACCAGGCTCATGTCTTGATGTTCCACAAATTACAGAGAATTGCATGACAACATATAAAAACAAAGAAGAAAGAGCTGGGTTTATGTGCAGTTATAGCAAAATGATAGTTAAGAAAAATGGTGTAGCGAGTGTGTATGCTTGTACTTTAGTAGATGATGACGAAGCATATGACCTTGGTGCAAGCTTAAAAACTGCCTTAGGTGCAAAAGTAATGCTACGCCATCATCGCTGCTATAGCTGTTTTTCCGTTGGAACATCTTGTAGTGCGAGTAATTAGAAAATATAGTTAATATTTTTTAACTACATAGTTTTTGAGCAATTCATCTTCTATGAATGATTAATAAAATATTGCGTGGAGTTTGTATGAATAAATGGCTTAAACCTATTATTGCTGTAGGTGTTCTTATCGCTTTAATCTTGGTCGCAAGGGCTTATAATCTAGATGATAAACTTGGTATCTTTAAAGAATGGGTTGCAGAACAGGGTACGCTCGGACCAATAGTTTTTATTGCTGTATATGCAGTAGCTACTGTTTTGGCAATTCCTGGATCCGCTTTAACTATTATTGCGGGTGCAATTTTTGGCTCAATAGTCGGTGTTTTATGCGTTATTACAGGGGCAACCATTGGCGCTTGCTTGTGCTTCATCATTTCGAGATATTTTTTGCGCTCATGGGTTTATTCACTGCTAGAAAAAAATGAAAAATTTAAAAAATTAGATGATTTAACAGAAAAAAACGGTGCAATAATTGTTGCGATTACACGTCTTGTACCAATATTTCCTTTTAATCTATTAAATTATGGATTTGGACTTACAAAAGTTCCCTTTGTTACTTATGCATTATGGTCTGCTCTTTGTATGTTGCCGGGCTCAATTTTATATGTTGTTGGAACAGATGCCATTGCAAAAACACTTGAACATGGCGAAATTCCATATAGCCTTATAGGCATAGTGCTTTTAATTGTTTTGCTTTTAACTGTAGCAGTCAAGCAGGCAAAGGGTAAGCTTAAGGAGTAAAGCATGAGTATAGAAATTTTACCAGATGATATTTATAATCAAGAGCTTATAGCAAATGTTCACCCTCAAGACTGGGTGAATCCAAAGCCTCAAGAAATGTATAATATGGTAGTCATTGGTGCAGGTACTGCAGGTCTAATCACTGCCATTGCAACGGCATCACTTGGCGGTAAAGTTGCACTAATTGAACGAGCATTAATGGGTGGCGATTGTTTAAATGTTGGCTGTGTGCCATCAAAAAACCTTATTCGTTCCTCACGTTTGGCAGCTCAGTTTAAAACAGCTCCTTTATATGGTTTATCGAAAGCTAGACTCGGTGCCAAAGACTTTGCAAAAGTAATGGAACGCTTACGTAAAATTAGAGCAAAGATTAGCAAGAACGATTCGGCTAAACGCTATAGCGAATTAGGTGTAGATGTTTTTTTAGGCGAGGGTGTTTTTAGTTCTGAAAATACTATTACTGTAAATAACGAAATTACATTGAATTTTAAAAAAGCTGTAATTGCGACTGGTGCAAGAGCATTGGTTCTTGATATTCCAGGCTTAAATGAGGCAGGTGCGCTAACGAATGAAAATATTTTTAACTTAACGCAATTGCCAAAGCGTTTAGCAGTAATTGGTGGTGGTCCAATTGGCTGTGAATTAGCACAAGCCTTTTGCCGTCTTGGCTCTGAAGTTACGATTGTGCAAAATTCACGTTTTTTACCGCTAGAAGATGAAGATGCTTCCGCCATTTTAGCTGATGTTTTTAAAGAAGAGGGCATTAAAGTTTTGCTTCACGCAAATACCTTAAAAGTTGTTAAAGATGCTGCGGGCATTAAAACAATCTATGTTGAGATTAATGGTAAGCCAACTTCTTTTGAGGCTGATGAAATTTTAATTGGAGCAGGGCGAGTTCCAAATGTAACTGGCCTTGGACTTGAAAAGGTTGGTGTTGAGTTTGATGAACGCAGAGGTATTGTCGTTGATGATAATTTACGTACGTCAAATAAAAATATCTACGCTGCTGGCGATTGTTGTATGGCATGGAAGTTCACTCATGCGGCAGATGCAGCTGCCCAAATTGTGGTGCAAAATGCACTATTTAAGGGTAATAAGAAATTAAGTTCTTTGATTATGCCATGGTGTACTTATACTGACCCAGAGATTGCGCATGTTGGAATGTATGAACGAGATGCAAACGCAAAGAATATAGAAGTTGATTTTTACAAATTTGATATGGAAGAAAATGACAGGGCGCTTTCAGATGGTGAAAGTCTTGGTTTTGTAAAATTTATGGTAAAAAAAGGAACTGATAAAATTTTAGGGGCAACGATAGTTTCTAGTCATGCAGGTGAAATGATTAGTGAAATAACTACAGCAATGTATGGTGGAATTGGACTGAAAAAATTATCAAATGTAATTCATCCATATCCAACACAAGCTGATGCCATTCGTCGAGCAGCTGGTTTATACAATAAGAGCAGGTTAACGCCAATGGTTGCTAAGCTGTTGAAATGGTGGTTAAAAATAAATAGATGAAGAATGAAGACAAGCAGATAATTTTTTTTACTCGTTTTGCTGTTGCAGGATATGCAAAAACTCGTTTAATCCCGAGTTTGGGGGCAGAAGGTGCTGCTCAGTTACAGCGGCAGATGACAGAGTTTACATTAAATGAAGCGCTTAAAACTAAGATTCCTGTTGTAATTTATTATACTGGCGGCACTAAAGAAGAAATGCAAAATTGGCTTGGCAAAGAGCATGAATATATTGAACAAGCTGAAGGTGATTTAGGGCAAAAAATGTCAACGGCTTTTGAAAGAGCCTTTGCAAGTGCTAAGAAGAATGTTGTAATTATTGGGGCAGATTGTCCCTATAATAGATGTGATAATATCTTAAAAGCTTTCGAGCTTTTGTCATATAACTCTTGTGTTTTTGGTCCAGCAAGTGATGGAGGTTATTACTTGCTGGGACTTAATAAACAAACTCCTGAATTATTTTCTGACATAGCCTGGGGAAGCTCAACTGTGCTTGCACAAAGCCTTGATAAAATTAATAATTATATATTACTAACAGAGCTTCCTGACGTTGATGAAATTGAAGATGTACCTGCAAAAATTTCTGTTATTATAGTTAATTATAATGAATGTGAAATGCTAAAAAATACTATTGAACAAGCTCAAAAAGGCTTTAATATTGAGATTATTGTAGCTGATGGTCAAAGCACAGATAAAAGTCAAGAAATAGCTAATTCACTTGGTGTCAAATTTATAATTAGCCAAAAAGGAAGAGCTACTCAGATGAATAGGGCGTCAAAAGAAGCAAGCGGTGACATTCTGCTTTTTTTGCATGCAGATAGCGAACTTTTGCCCTACTTTGATTTAGCAATTAGAAATACTTTGAAAAAAGAAAATGTAAAACTTGGGTTTTTCGATTTTGCAGTTAGTGGTGATTTTAATGGTAAGGGTTTTTTGAAAGATGGTACAAATTTAAGGGCAAAGTTTTTTAAAATGCCGTATGGTGACCAAGCTTTATTTTTAACTAAAGATACCTTTGATGAGATTGGTGGATATAGAAATGTACCCCTTTTAGAAGATGTTTTTTTAGTTAAAGACGCTAAAAAACTTGGCAATATATCGAGCACAAATTTGGAGCTTGTAACCTCTGGTAGGCGCTGGATAAAGCATGGTTTTTGGAAAACTTTTTTAATAAATCAAGCTGTAATGTTTGCGGCATGGCGTGGTGCTGATTTAAATGAGTTAAATAAAGCTTATAGAAATGGCGCAAACCCCTTAAGCATACTTTTTATTAAAGGGAGCAAATAATGGATTTGGCAAAAATTGCTATCATTGGTGGTAGTGGGCTTTATAATATGCAAAACCTTAAAAACATAAAAGAATATAAGGTTAGTACAGCACTTGGAGCAACTTCCTCACCAATTATCTGCGCAGAACTTGAAGGCGTGAAAATAGCTTTTCTAGCTCGTCATGGTCAAAATCATAGCTTACTACCGTCTGAAGTTCCATATAGGGCAAACATTTTAGCATTAAAAGATATGGGGGTAAAATACATTTTATCCTTTTCTGCTGTGGGTTCGTTACGGGAGGAATTAAGACCTCGTGACATGGTTATACCAAGTCAATATATTGACTTTACACGTAAAAGAGAAAGCACTTTCTTTGGTGATGGCTGCGTTGCCCATGTTTCTATGGCAGAACCGATTTGTCTTGAGCTACAAAGCCTATTGATTAAAGCTGCTGAATTTTGTACTCAAAATACAGCCTCAAAAGCACATAAGGGTGGAACTTATGTTTGCATTGAAGGTCCACAATTTTCTTCAAAAGCAGAATCTAATTTTTACCGTCAAATTGGTGCAGACTTAGTTGGCATGACAAATATGCCAGAGGCAAAGCTTGCAAAAGAAGCTCAAATTGCTTATGCCTCACTATGCATGGTTACAGATTATGACTGTTGGCATCCGCATGAGGAAAATGTTACAGCTGATTATGCTATTGCAAACTTGAAATATAATGCGGAATTAGCACAAAAAATTGCATGCAAGGCAGTACAACTGTTCAATGAAAAGATGCCATTCTCATCATTTCATACTGCTTTAAAAAGCTCATTAGTAACACCGCTTAATGCAATGCCAATCTTTAAAAAAGAAATAATTGAAATACTATTGAAATAAAATAATCAGCCAATAACATTTAAGTTGCTGGCTGATTATTTCGGATTTTAAGTCGTTAGTAGATTTAATGACTTGAAAACTAATCAATACTGATACCAATTGCACCAGCAACTGCAGCTAGTAAAACTGGAGAAGTAATAAATCCAACTGCGACTAAAACCCAAGCTAAAATGGAAAGACCAAATCCGCCAAAATTCTTGTTACTAAGTGCAACAATTGAACTAATAAGTGCAAGAAGTGCTGCAAGTGGAACAAAAACAATACCAAAAGTAAAAATACCAAGCACAGCAAGAACAGATGAAATAATTGCAGGGATAATACCAGTGTTTCTAGGTTTTGATTCGCTCATTTTATCTCCAATATTTTAAAATTTTATATAGAATACTATATGCCTAAAGCAATGTCAATTCAGAGTGACATGACTTTAGTGCCATTTAGCTATGAAAAATGGTGCAGGTAAAGTAATTTAGATGAAATTACTATCATTGACTTCGCTAGCAGGCAATCACTGCGAAAGCATA